>NZ_JAGKRK010000075.1:0-227171 GCF_017939325.1 Aeromonas sp. MaB10011B
ATGCGTTTGGTTTCTGCCAGCCCGTGATTCCAGACATAACGAGCACAACCGCCCAACTGGCGCAGGCGTTGCGCTTGTTGTTCGGTCGGTTCGAGTCGGAATTTGTAGGCTTTCAGAATTTGCATTTAGCGCTCAGTGTGTAGCATTATTGCCATATCTATTAAGCCCGATTGAGTGACAGAATGCAATTCACTAAAATTAATAAATCACGCCATGCGGCCTACGCTTTGCACGTACATTTGGTGTTTATCACCAAGTATCGAAAGCCGATATTGGGGGATCTGCATCACGCTTCCTTCAGTCAGTGTGCGGCAGAGGTTTGCAGAGATTTTGGTGCGGAACTGAAAGAGTGTGACGGAGAGGCTGATCATGTTCACATGCTGATAGAGTACGCGCCAACGGTACAGCTATCGGTACTGGTGAACTCGTTAAAGGCGGTCACATCAAGGCGACTGCGTAATGAATTTCTGGACTTGAGAGGTGCTTACAGCAAAACCGTACTCTGGTCACGCTCTTACTTTGCGGGCTCTTGCGGCGGAGCACCGTTGGAGGTGATCAAGCAATACATTCAAAACCAGCGGGGCTGACGCCCCGGCGAAATTCCCCTCCCACCTACGTCGGAGGGAGTCCCCTTTCGCATTTAAGATGGATCCAGACCCACAGCCAGCAGGAGATGAGTTACCCCGCCCTGCACGGCTTCCTGTGCGCCCGTCTGGCGGGGCCCGTAGCCCCCGACTGGCAAGATCCGCTGGCCGGCCTGCTGCCTCATGATGCGGCGCTGGACGAGAAGAGTGCCGAGGCGCTGCATCACCTGATCGCCGAGCTGGAAGCCCAGGCCGACGACGCGCAGCTGGCCCTGCCGAGCCAGTGTCGCCTCTCTACCGACAACCCGGAGCAGGTGTTTGACAAGCGCCATCCTCTGGGCCAATGGAGCTATGGCTTCAGTCAGGGGGTAGCCTGCTGGCCGGCGCCGACCGACCTGAACGATCCGGCGACCCGCTATCGCTTCAGCCTGGTGGCCGAGCTCTGCCTGTTTCGCGACAAGCCCATGGCCATGATGCTGCACCAGGCTACGGCCAGCGAGCCCCCCTTCCTCGATTTTTGCAAGCGTCAACGCCAGCAGATGAAGACGGCCCTCAACCTCCTGCTCGGCCAGGATCACTACGAGGCCGAGCCTGAAGAGAGCCCGTCCCTGGACAACGAGCAGACTCGCCAGTGGCAGCAGTGGTTCGAGCTGGCGGCAGAGAGCCGCGATCCCCTCGCTCGCCTTGGCTGGTTCGAGCGCATCATTGCCGATGCCAACCTCCTGTTCGATGAGGCATTCTGGCAAGCCCACGCGGGCCATGGCTGGCAGGTCCCCGAGGCACGCCCTCTGATCGCGGCCAGGGCCGGTCGAGCCGATTGCCTGCTGCGACTTGGGCAGCTTGGGCAGGCACGGGATGAGTACCTGGCCCTGCTCGCCCTCTGTCGCGCCGACGAGCCCGCTTGCCGCCACCCCCTCTCCACCCTCTATGCCTGGCAAGGGGAATGGGATGCCCTGCAACAACTGCTGGTGCGCTTTGATGAAGCCTCCTGCTGGCTGCTTTACAACAAGGCCTTGATGAGCTTTGTCTGCGAAGGGGAAGCGGCGGCGCGCCCTCATCTGGCGGCGGCAATGGAGGTCAATCCCCATGTGCCCGCCACTTTGCTGGGCCAGCGCCGCTTGCCCAAGCAGGAGCCTCGCCGCTGGCAGGGAGGCAGCCGTGACGAGGCGGCGCTCTACGCCTTGCAGAGTCGCGAGGCCTGGCTGACCCACAACGCCTTGATATGGCTGCGAAAGAGTGCGGGCAAGCAGGCCAGTTGAGACCCCAATTGCCGATTCGATGACAGAACACGTGCGCAAACGCACATTTTTCTGGTGACTGGTCAGACAAATGCCCCTGTGTTACGTATCATCAAGGCCAAAGTATCAAGAGAAACTGCACCCGATGCAGCCGCCACAGCAGGATGTCATATGTCGAAGATCATTGAGCTGCTCGCGCACTACCCTCCTTATCAGCTGGTTCACGCCGCTGAGATGGTGCGCGATACCTTTGAACAGTTTTATCAGCAGCGGTACCAACTCACCGTGCCCCAGTGGCGCCTGATGATGGTGCTCGGCCCCCACTACCCCATCAGCCAGAAGGAGCTGGTGGAGGCGAGCGGCATGGACAAGGTACGGATCTCCCGCGAGATCCATCGTCTGGTGGAGAAAGGCATCCTGTTCACCGAGAACAGCGTGCAGGACAAGCGCATCAGCCTGGTCTCCTTCACCCCGGCGGGGCTCACCTTGTTCCAGCAGCTCAAGACGGAGGCGGGAAGCTGGCAGCACACTCTCACCGACTATCTGCCGGCCGAGGCGCGCCAGAGCATTCGCCTGCACCTGCAGAGCGTCAGCGATGCCATCGAACAACTTCACCTGCTGGACAACGAGCAACCCTCATGAAGCTGAACAACTTTGCCACCATGGATGTCAACATGCTGCTGAGCCTGGTCAACATGCAGTTGCGTGATCACTACGAGGATCTCGATGATCTCTGCCGGGCGCAGGATCTCGATCAAGAGGCCCTGGTTGCCAGGCTGGCCAGTGGCGATTTTCACTATCAGGAAGATCAGAAGCAGTTCAGATAGGGATCCGGATCACAACCCGACCCATGCCGCTGGCTCCGTCGGCAAAAGCTGCTAAGGTGGTGGCTACCCGGTCCGTTGATGTTCGCAAGAGGTATGGATACATCTTGTTGTCACAGACCGCGGTTAGCCTCTTGTTCACCACCCGCAGCCAAGGATGACCCATGATGCGCCTCATTCGACCAACCAGCCTGATCACCCTCTGCACATTGCTGGTGATCAGCCTCTTCCTCCCCCAGGTCCCCAACAGCGCCGAGCAGTGGCTCACCACCCTGCTGCTGGCCTCCCTCGTGGCGGTCTTTCTGATGGTCGGCAGCGGCTGCCGCCACTTCCTGCGCGAATAACGACGCCAGAGCGCGATGACTGCCCAAAAACAACAACGCAGCCCGAGGGCTGCGTTGTTGTTTCAGGATACTGGGGAGGCCCCGAGTCGCATCAGTAAGCCAGGGTTTCCAGCTGCTCCTTGGCCTGCTCGATCCCCTTGGCTTGCGCCTCCGGCCCCATGCCCATGCCTTCGGCATAGATGAAGTCCACTTCGGTGATGCCGATGAAGCCCAGCACGGTACGCATGTAGGGGGTCACCAGGTCGGTGGCATTGCCCACGTGCATGCCGCCACGGGGGCTGACCACCAGGGCGCGGGTGTTCTCTACCAGGCCGACCGGACCGGTCTCGGTGTAACGGAAGGTCACGCCGGCACGGGCCACCAGATCGATCCAGTTTTTCAGCTGGGTCGGGATGTTGAAGTTGTACATGGGGGCCGCGATGATCACCAGATCGCTCGCCTTGAGCTCGGCGACCAGCTCGTCGGACTGGGCCAGCACCGCTTGCTGACGCTCGTTCAGGTTCTCGCCACCACGCAGGCCCATGGCCAGCTCGCCGTCCAGCACCGGCAGGTTCAGGGTCGCCAGATCGCGTACCTGGATGGTGTCACCCTGGCGCTCGGCCAGGTAGCCGTCGATCAGGGCGTTGGATTGGGAATACTGGCCCAGGATGCTGGACTTCAGAACGAGGATATTGGCCATGGTGAAACTCCATTTGATTGTCAATTGAACAGCCAGGCTGTCGATGGAGGTCACTATAAAGACTGGCATTAAAGCCTGATAGCGAAAATAGATGCTCAAGTCATTCAAAAAATTTGATGTCTGTGCATTTCCTCGGCGGAGAGGGGCTCATCAAACTCCGCACCCTTGGCATGACAAACGATTGCCGTTATGATCCGCCGCACTTTTTGTACGTGATCCGGATCTCATGACCTCCTCCCGCAGGCACTCCCCCTTTGCCGGCGCCGTCTGGATGATGGTGGCAGGCCTCTGCTTCGCCGCCGTCAACAGCCTGAGCCAGTATGTCAGCTTCA
The DNA here is from genome assembly GCF_017939325.1 of Aeromonas sp. MaB10011B. Taxonomy (NCBI): domain Bacteria; kingdom Pseudomonadati; phylum Pseudomonadota; class Gammaproteobacteria; order Aeromonadales; family Aeromonadaceae; genus Aeromonas; species Aeromonas sp. MaB10011B. The sequence continues at coordinate 4,002 of NZ_JAGKRK010000075.1, forward strand.
AGCTCGGCCTCCCCTCGACCCAGGTCGCCTTTCACCAATATCTGATCGCCCTGGTCTGCCTGCTGCCCTGGCTGGTGCGCCACGGTCTGCGCCAGTCCCTGATGACGAACCAGCTGCGCCTGCACCTGCTGCGGGTCGCCCTTGCGGTGACCGGCATCCAGTTTTGGCTCTGGGCCCTGGCGGTCCCCGTCCCCATCTGGCAGGGGATCGCGCTCTTGATGACCTCCCCCCTGTTTGCCACCCTGGGATCAGCCCTCTTTCTCAAAGAGCAGGTGAGCCGGGCCCGCATCCTGGCCACCCTGGCCGGCTTTGTCGGCGCCATGCTGATCCTGGCCCCCTGGACCGACGACTTCACCCTGGCCTCCCTGCTGCCGGTGGCGGCCGCCCTCTTCTGGGCAGGCTACTCCTTGCTGGTGCGCTATCAGGCGGCCAGCGAGTCGTCCCACACCATCGTCGTCTACCTGCTCGTCTTCAGCACCCCGTTCAACGCCATGCTGGCGATCCCTGAATGGCAGTGGCCGAGCGAAACCCAGTGGCTGCTGGTGGCCGCCTCGGGCGTACTGTCGGCACTGGCCCAGATGTCCATCGCCCGCGCCTACAGCGTGGCGGAGGCCTCCTTCGTGCAACCTTTTGATTTTGCCAAGCTGCCCATGAACGTGCTGGCCGGCTGGCTGGTATTTGGCTGGGCGCCCCCCGGTCGCTTGTGGCTGGGGGCGGCCATCATCATCGGCGCCATCACCCTGCTCACCCATCTGGAGCAGCGCGCCCACCCACCCACTTCCTGAGGTACGCCATGCGTGCCTCTTTTTTTGCTCACCCGGATCAGCCCTGCTGACCACCGACCTCAGGAGAGATCAGATGTTTGGAACCGCCACCCGCCCCACTGCGACCCGCGCCCTGCTGCTGGGATCAGGCGAACTCGGCAAGGAGGTCGCCATCGAGCTGCAGCGGCTCGGTATCGAGGTGATCGCCGCCGACCGCTATGCCAACGCCCCCGCCATGCAGGTGGCCCACCAGGCCCGTGTGCTGGACATGCTGGATGGTGCCGCCCTGCGCGCCCTGGTGGCCGAGGTCAAGCCCGACCTCATCATCCCCGAGATTGAAGCCATCGCCACCGACACCCTGGCCGCCCTCGAGCAGGAAGGGGTCAAGGTGGTGCCCAATGCCCGCGCCACCCAGCTCACCATGAACCGGGAGGGGATCCGTCGCCTCGCCGCCGAAACCCTGGGGCTGCCCACCTCTGCCTACCGCTTTGCCCAGAGCAAGGAGGAGTTTGTGGCCGCCGTCGAGGCCATCGGCCTCCCCTGCGTGGTCAAACCGGTGATGAGCTCCTCCGGCAAGGGGCAGAGCCTGCTGCGCGATCTCGCCAGGCTGGATGAAAGCTGGACCTATGCCCAGGAGGGGGGCCGTGCCGGTCGTGGCAAGGTGATTGTCGAAGGCTTCGTTCCTTTCGAGTACGAGATCACCCTGCTCACGGTGCGCGCGGTCGATGGCATCCACTTCTGCGAGCCTATCGGCCATCGTCAGGAGGATGGTGACTACCGCGAATCCTGGCAGCCCCAGGCCATGAGCGAGCTGGCCCTGGCCCGCTCCAAGGAGGTGGCGGCCAAGGTGGTTGAAGCCCTTGGCGGCTACGGTCTGTTCGGGGTCGAGCTCTTCATCAGGGGTGACGAGGTGTGGTTCAGCGAAGTCTCCCCCCGCCCCCACGACACCGGCATGGTGACCCTGATCTCCCAGGATCTCTCCGAGTTCGCCCTGCACGTGCGCGCCATCCTGGGGCTGCCCGTCGGCACCATCACCCAGTACGGCCCGAGCGCCTCTGCCGTGGTGCTGCGGGAAGGCCACAGCCAGGATATCCGCTATCAGGGGATTGGCGAGGCACTGGCCCTGGTGCCGGGTGCCCAGCTGCGTCTCTTTGGCAAGCCGGAGATCGCAGGTCGTCGTCGCCTCGGGGTGGCGCTCGCCCGTGGGCAGGATTGCCAGGAAGCCGTGGAGCAGGCCAAGACGGTGGCAGCCCGGGTCGAGGTACTGTTCTAGGCACTCCGCTTTACCACGCAAAAACAAACGTTTATCTGCGTGATCCGACGCAAGGGGCAGGTGACTGCCCCTTTCCCATTGAAGCACCGGGCTTATAATCCCCCCTTCACCTATGTCAGGAGTACAAGATGTTAACTGCCGTGATCTTCGATATGGATGGTGTTCTGATCGACTCGGAACCCTTCTGGCAACGGGCCCAGATGGCCGTCTTCGCCGAACTGGGCCACTTCCACACCGAGGAGGACTGCAACTCCACCATAGGGGTGCGCATCGATCAGCTGGTGGCCCACTGGTACCGGATCCGCCCCTGGAGCAGCCCCAGCCAGGAAGAGGTGGTACAGCGCATTCTGGATCAGGTGATCGCGCTCATCCTGCAAGAGGGACAACCCAAGGCCGGGGTGCTGGAAGCCCTCGACCTCATCGAGGCCCAAGGGCTCAAGATCGGGCTCGCCACCTCCTCCCCGTTTGCCATGGTCGAGGCGGTGCTCGGCAAACTCGGCATCCAGGACCGTTTCATGGCGGTCCACTCCGCCGAGGTGGAGCGCTTTGGCAAACCCCACCCGGATGTCTATATCCACGCCGCCGAGAAGCTCGGCGTCGAGCCTGTGCACTGTCTCGCCATCGAGGACAGCTTCACCGGCCTGCTGGCGGCCAAGGCAGCCTCCATGACGGCGCTGATCGTGCCGGACCCGGCGCTGGTCGGCGATCCCCGTCTGGCCATCGCCAACCACGAGCTGCGCTCTCTTGCCGAGCTGAACGCAGAGATGCTGGCCGACTGGGTCAAGTAGGCAACACGGACTGACCTCCTGCCTCCCTTCAGCCCGCTCATAAACGTGCGCTTGCTCGCGGTTGCGCCGCCTTGTGGCGACTAGAATCAGCAGGAGCACAGAGACGGCCCACGGGCCCGAGGAGGTCACCATGATCGAATACACCAGCAAGCGTATCGTCTGCCCCCACTGCGGCCACCACACCCGGGTCGAGCTGGATGCCAGCCAGGGGGATCAGGAGTTCTACGAAGATTGCATGGCCTGCTGCAACCCCATCCATCTGCGGCTGCACCGGGATGAAGCCCGCGACTGCCTGCAACTCTTCGTGGATGCCGACGACGAGCAGCTGTTCTGAATCCCCCTGTCCAGACACAGACAAAAACAAACGGGACCCTGTGGGTCCCGTTTGTTCTGGTGCCATCGTCAGGCTGGGTCACGCCTCCCTCAAGCACGCCGCCTTCGCCGACGTCATGGTCGGAACAAACTCCACCACCTGATAATCGGCCGCCTCTGTCTGCTTAAAGGGATCCTCTGCCAGCATCGCCTCCAGGGCGTCTCGGCTCACTCCCTGCGCCAGTATGACGCCCCCGACTCGGGGTACCTGACGCCCGGATGCCAGAAAATGGCCTGCGGCATACTGCCGCTCCAGCCACGCAATGTGGGCCGGGATCAGGGCATCGATCTCCGCCAGCGGTTTCACATAAGTCAATGTCACGACAAACATAGAGAAGTCTCCAAGGCTCTGGGGCGGCGCCTCTTCCACAAGAGGGCACCTTTCCCGTGATGCCGCCCTCCTCTTCGAACCCTGGGGGCAGCGCTCAGGTGGTTACTGGCGCGCCGCCAGCACCCGCTCCACCGTGTCGACGATGGCCTGGGTCTGGGGGTCAATCTCGATGTTGGTCTGCCAGCCGGCCTTGACCCAGCCCAGGTTGGTGCGGGCCAGGGTCTCGGGGATCAGGTTGACGCAGAACTCCCTGGCGCGTACCTCGCCCACGGTGAGGCTGATGCCGTCGATGCCGATGTAGCCCTTGGTCAGCACGTACTTCATGAGCGCAGGATCGAGGCGATACCACACCTGGCGGTTGTTGGGGGTGTCGATGACCGAGGTCACCTCGGCCGTCCCCATGATGTGGCCGGACATGGCATGGCCGCCAATCTCGTCCCCAAAGCGGGCGGCCCGCTCCACGTTGACCTTGTCACCCACCACCAGTTGCCCAAGGTTGGTGAGGCGCAGAGTCTCCTGCATCAGATCGAAGCTGACCAGATCCCCCTCCACCCGGGTGACGGTCAGGCAGCAGCCGTTGTGGGCTACCGAGGCCCCCAGGGCCAGCCCCTCGCCCCAGGCCGGGCTCGGCATGCGGATCACGTGGGTGCGAAAATTGGGCAGTGAATCGATGGCCACCAGTTCGGCGGTCCCTTGTACGATGCCGGTGAACATGAGTCTCTCCAGGCTGTGAAAATTGTCGGCAGGTTACCCCCGGCCACCTTGCAAGACAAGGGTGCCGGCTGACAAGGAGAAGCGCGATCGCTATAGTGACCCCAATCAATCCAGACTGAACGAGGAAACAAAAATGCAGGTATATCAATGCTGTGAAGCCATTCGCATCGCCTACAACCAGATTGGCTCCGGTGAGCAGGGTTATGTGCCCCAGGCCATTGCCGCCAGCATACGGGCGCTCAACGCCGTGGCCTCCGACGAACGGGTACCGGCGGATCTGCGCGAGCAGGCGGCCTATGCCGCGGCCAACCTGCTGATCAGCGATCACGAAGACGCCTGATCCCGGCTACAAATCTGCCGCCGACCTTCCCCGTTGGCGGTTTTTCAGGCTAGAATGACACCCCCGCATTTTGTCTCCTCAGGACGAGGAGGCAAAAGCCCATCTCTCTTGCCCGCTCTTTCTCTTTTATCTGATCCACTCGGAGGTGTCAGTGCAACGTTATTGGTCCGAGGCGAAGCAGCTCGTTCGTCTAGCCAGCCCCATTCTGGTCGCCCAGGTGGCCCAGATCGCCATGAACTTCGTCGATACCGTGATGGCGGGACAGGTGAGCGCCGTGGATCTGGCCGCCGTGTCGGTGGCGTCCAGCTTCTGGTTGCCGATCATCTTGCTGGTGCAGGGCATCATCATGGCCCTCACCCCCATCGTTTCCCAGCTCAACGGCGCCCGCAAGCAGGATGAGGTGCGCCCCGCCGTGCACCAGGGCTTCTGGCTCGCCCTCATCGTCACGCCCATCGCCATGGTGGCACTCTACTTCAGCCCCCTGGCACTGCAGTTCATGGATGTGGATCCCGTCATGGCGGCCAAGACTGCCGGCTACCTGCACGCCATCCTGTGGGGCCTGCCCGCCTTCGTGATGTTCCAGGTGCTGCGCAACTTCAGTGAGGGGCTCTCCCACACCATGCCGACCATGGTTATCGGTTTCGTGGGGCTCGCGGTCAACATCCCCGCCAACTACATCTTCATTCACGGCCACTTTGGCATGCCGAAACTCGGCGGCGTCGGCTGCGGCGTGGCCACTGCCATCGTGCTCTGGGCCATGCTGCTGGCGATGATCGTCTATGTGAAGTGTTCTGCCCACTTCAAGCGCATCAACCTGTTCGCCCAGCTGGCACGCCCCAACGGCAGCCGGATCTGGCGCCTGTTCCGCCTGGGGTTCCCCATTGCCATGGCCATCTTCTGCGAGGTGACCCTGTTTACCGTGGTGGCCCTGATGCTGGCCCCCTTCGGTGCGGAGACGGTGGCGAGTCACCAGATTGCGCTCAACTTCTCCAGCCTGGTCTTCATGCTGCCCCTCTCCATCGGTGTCGGTGTGACCATCCGGGTCGGTCACAACATAGGGGAAGGTCAACCGGATCAGGCCAGGGTCGCCGCCCGCACCGGCCTGATGCTGGGCATGGGCGTCGCCGCCGCGACCGCCGCCCTCACCGTGCTGCTGCGCGACCCCATCGCGGGGATCTACACCGACGACCTGCAGGTGATCGGCCTCGCCGCCACCCTGCTCTTCTTCGCCGCCATCTACCAGATCTCCGACTCGGTACAGGTGGTGGCCGCGGCGGCTCTGCGCGGTTACAAGGACACCCAGGCCATCTTCTACGTCACCATCGTCGCCTATTGGGGGCTGGGTCTGCCCACCGGCATGATCCTGGGGCTGACCGACTGGGTGGTACCGCGCATGGGCCCGCAGGGCTTCTGGATAGGCTTCATCGTCGGTCTCACCTCCGCCGCCCTGATGCTGGGCGCACGGCTGCGCGTCATCTATGGCCGCTTCGCCAGCCCCGCGGCCTGCACCGCCCTCTCCCGGGCGCAATAGGGCGCGGCCAGGGGCACGGGGAGCCGCACTTTTGGGGCGGCTCGCCTGTAAAATCAACAGGCTGCACAAGAACTGGGCAAACAGTCTCCTTTGTGCATGTCCCTTGTTGACAGCCTTGGGGGCCATGGGTAGTATGCCGACCACGCCAGCAGTGCTGGCGGGATAAAACGGGTTTTCAACCCGGTTTATGAAGTGGGTTTATAGCTCAGTTGGTTAGAGCACTACCTTGACATGGTAGGGGTCGTTGGTTCGAATCCAATTAAACCCACCACTTTTCGTGATGCGTCCTTAGCTCAGCTGGTTAGAGCACCACCTTGACATGGTGGGGGTCGGTGGTTCGAATCCACTAGGACGCACCATCACGAAACCCTGTTATGCGTCCTTAGCTCAGCTGGTTAGAGCACCACCTTGACATGGTGGGGGTCGGTGGTTCGAATCCACTAGGACGCACCATAACAGTTTGAATAAATTGCAGATATGAATTTGATGTGGGTTTATAGCTCAGTCGGTTAGAACAGTACTTTGACATGGCGTAGGCAATGTCGTTGGTTCGAATCCGGTTGAACGCAGATGTGGGTTTATAGCTCAGTTGGTTAGAGCACTACCTTGACATGGTAGGGGTCGTTGGTTCGAATCCAATTAAACCCACCACTCCCCTGCAATGACACACAAAGTCGCCTTGCGCACCCTGCGTCCTTAGCTCAGCTGGTTAGAGCATCACCTTGACATGGTGGGGGTCGGTGGTTCGAATCCACTAGGACGCACCAGATTTGAAAAGCCCGCTTGATAGCGGGCTTTTTGCATTGGTCGGCTCTGACATCCGCTCTCCCCCGTCATCTGCCTCCTGTCCCCTCTGGCCCGCGGGCCGCCATTGTCGTGCCATGGCGGCCGCGTTTACCTCGCTTCGTCAGAAGAGATCGAGCTGCTGGCCGCAGATCCGCTCGAACGACTCCCCCACAAAGGGAAGGATGGCGTCGGCGATGGGCCTGAGCTGCTTGTCGATGTAGTGCTCGTAGTCGACGGCGCTGCGCCGGTACTCCAAAGGCTCGGGGCCGTTCAGGGTCATCAGGTAGGCGATGGTGCCCCTGTGCTGATAACGCTGGGGCAGGCCGCGGCGCAGATTCTCCTCGTCCGCCAGGCGCGCCGCCCGCACATGGGGTGGCACGTTCTTCTGATACTCCTCGAGTTTCTGGCGCAGCCGCTTGCGGTAGATGAGCAGATCGTCGTGACGGCCGGCCCGGGTCTCGTCCACCATGGTGCGCACATAGCTGCTGGGATCCTGGTCGTGGAACACCATTTCGTAGAGCCGGGTCTGGAATGCCTTGGCAAGGGGGGTCCAGTCGGTGCGCACCGTCTCTAGCCCCTTGAACACCAGGTGCTCCCCTTCCCCTTCGCCCACCAGTCCCGCATAGCGTTTCTTGCTTCCCTTCTCCAGCCCGCGAATGGTGGGCATCAGGAAACGGCGGTAGTGGGTCTCGTACTGGATCTCCAGATGGCTCGGCAGGCCGAACTCCCGCCTGATCAGCGCGGCCCAGTTGTCATTGATCATCTTCGCCAGTCGCTGGCCAATCTCGTCCGCCTGTTCGAGACGGATATCGCTCCCCAGGTGCACGAAGGTGGAGTCGGTGTCCCCATAGATCACCTCGAACCCTTCTGCCTCTATCCACTCCCGGGTCTGCTGCATGATGCCGTGGCCCCGCAAGGTGATGGAGGAGGCGAGCCTCGGGTCGTAGAAGCGGCAACCCCCCGACCCCAACACCCCGTAGAAGGAGTTCATGATGATCTTGATGGCCTGGGAGAGGGCCTTGTTACTGGCGGCCTTGGCCCGATCCCGCGCCGCCCAGAGGGTGGCGATGAGATCCGGCAGGAAGTGACGGGTTCGGGAGAACAGGGCGCCGCGAAAGCCTGGAATGGCGTTATCCGGGTGTTTGAGCCCCTCCACCAGCCCCATGGGGTCGATGCAGAAGGTGCGGATGATGCTGGGATAGAGGCTCTTGAAGTCGAGCACCAGCACGTGGCGATAGAGCCCCGGCTTGGAGTCCATCACATAGCCGCCGGGGCTGGCGAGCCCGCCGTCTGCCGGCAGGTTGGGCGCCACGTAGCCACCGCGGTGCAGCCGTGGCAGATAGAGGTTGGTGAACGCCGCCACCGACCCGCCCACCCGGTCGAGCTCGAGACCGGTGAGGGAGGCGCGCTCGATGGCGAAGGGGATGAGGTGGCAGAAATCGAAGATCTCCCACACCAGCCTGCAATCTTCCAGGTTGTAGCGGGCCAGCGCCTCCTTGTCGGAGTGGAACAGCTCGGTGATCTTCTCCCCCCGGTTGGCCACGTCCTCAATGTCCTTGCCCCGCCCGAGCAGCTCGCTCGCCACCGCATCCAGGCTGTAGCTCGGGAACTGCCAGGTGGCGCTCTTGAGGGTATCGATGCCGTCCAGCACCATGCGCCCCGGGATGATGACGTTGCCGCTCTGGGGGTCGTTTCGGGACGAGCGCCAGAAGCAGAGCTCCCGCCCGCGCCCGAGCCGCAACCGCCGCTTGTGGAGTTCGGCGCGGCGCAGCAGCAGGCGAAAGTCGAAATTCACCACGTTCCAGCCGATGACGAGATCGGGATCGTGCAGGCTGAACCAGCCCTCCAGGGCAGCGAGCAGGGCGGGCTCGTCCGCCACCCACTCGACGTGGGTCTCCCAGTCCTGCGAGCCCGGCTCCGGGGAGCCAATCATGATGACCCGCGCGTCCTCTTCGCTATGGAGCCCCACCGAGAAGAGGGTGCCATCCATGGCGCACTCCACGTCCAGGGAGACCCAGGAGAGGGTCGGCGTCACCGCCTGCGGCGCACAGCGCGCCTCGTTTACCTCCCAGTAACCCTGCCTGCCCCCCTTTCGCCTCGCCTTGCCGTCAAAGCGCATCCCGGCGGTGATGAAGCGCTCCATGAGAAAGCGCTCGGGCAGGCGGATATCCGCCTCGAAGTGCTCCAATCCACGGATGAGCAGCAGCTCGATGGCGCGGTGAAAGGCGCTCAGGGTGGCAAAGTAGCAGCCCACCACCCGGCTCCCCTCGAAGGTGTGCATGGGGAGGCGGCGAAAACGCCCCCTCACCCCAGCCCCCTTGAAGAGCTCGGCCGCCTCCTCCAGGTGGCGTTCCGGCAGGAAGAAGACCGGCTCCTGCCCCGGCACCACCACCCGTACCGGTCCCTGTGCGCTCCAGAGCCACATCACGATCTCGGTACGCCCCTGCACATCCCGACCATGGCGGGTCAGGATGAAGCCGTCGAGCGGCGGGGTCACGGGAGGAAGGGGCTGGATGTCGGTCATGCAGGTGGTCGGGCTCAAAAGTGGAATGGGACTATTGTACGTTCATACAGTACCCGGCTGCAATTGCCGGGCTGGGCCCTCAGGGCAGGCGCTGTGCCCCCTCTTTGCCATCCGGCGCCGGATTGGGGCATAGTAACCTCGGCATCACTCACCGGCACCGGGCGAGACGGCATGTCCAACTCCCGGCAGACGCTGCGGCCTGCGCGCGCGCCAACCTTTTCCTCGACAAGGAGCACCCCATGACACAACAGTGGCAACGCATTGCCTCCCGCCTCACCGATGTGGGCGGCATCCCGGTGGCTCGCGCCATCCCGGTCAAGGAGCGGCGCACCATCGGGCCCTGGTGTTTTCTCGATCATATCGGCCCGACCCGCTTTGCCCCCGGCGCCCCCGGCATGGATGTGGGGCCCCACCCCCACATCGCCCTGCAGACCTTCACATGGATGCTGGAGGGGGAGATCCTCCACCGGGACAGCCTGGGCAGCAAGCAGGTAATCCGTCCGGGCCAGGTGAACCTGATGACCGCAGGACGGGGCATCGCCCACACCGAGGAGTCGGTCCCAAACCAGCCCGATCTGCACGCCGCCCAGCTCTGGATAGCCCTGCCAGAGGCGGATCAGCATACCCCGCCCCGCTTCGATCACTACCCGACGCTCCCCCGCTGGCAGCAAGGGGAGATCACCCTCACTCTGCTCATCGGCGAGCACGGCAGCCAGCGCGCCCCCACCCTGCACTTCTCCCCCATTCTGGGGCTGGATCTGCACGCCCCCGAGGGAGGCGAGATCACCCTCCCCCTGGACCTCGCCTTCGAGCACGGCCTCTTTCCCCTCGCGGGGGAGACCATCATCGCAGGGGAGGCCCTGGCCCCGGAGCAGTTGCTCTACCTGCCCCCCGGCAACCGGGAGGTGGCGCTGACCCTGCGCCCGGGTGCCCGGCTGCTGCTCATTGGCGGCGAACCCCTGCCCAGACCGCTGCAGATCTGGTGGAACTTCGTGAGCGTCGACAAGGAGGCCATTCGCACCGCCACCGCCGACTGGGAGAGCGGTCATCCGCGCTTTGGCGAGGTGACGGGTTACCAGGGGCCCCGTCTCAAGGCGCCCCCCCTGACCGGGCTCTGAGCCAGGGTCCAAAACAAAAGAGCGCCCATGGCGCTCTTGTTGATTGGAATGAAGGCCCGTCAGGACTCCTCTTCCTGCTCCGCCTGCAACCTGGCCCGGCGGGCCATGGCCTCCTCCTGGGCACTTTCTATCTCGTGCAGCACGCCATCCAGATCGATGGCCTCCCGGCTCTCTTCGAACAGGCCGGTGAGCTCGGTCTCGGGGCCCAGCTTGCCATCCTCGAACAAGGACCACATCTCCCGGGCATACCGGGTCTTGAGCAGTTCGGGGGCATACATGCCGTAGTAGTTGCGCATGTTGTCGACATCCCGCTCCAGCATGGCCCTGGCCTGGTTGTTGGCGGCGGCATCCACCACCTGGGGCAGGTCGATGATGACGGGCCCCTCTTCGTCCACCAGCACGTTGAACTCCGAGAGATCCCCGTGAATGAGACCGGCGCAGAGCATGCGCACCACGTAGCGGATCACCTTGCCATGATCCACCAGAGCCTGCTCACGGGTCAGGGCCACATCGTTGAGACGGGGAGCGACGTTGCCGTCGGCGTCGGTGATGAGCTCCATCAGCAGCACGCCATCGAGGCAGACATAGGGCCTGGGAACCCGCACCCCGGCCGCCGCCAGCTTGAACAGGGCATCCACCTCGGTGTTCTGCCACACCTCTTCGTGCTGCTTGCGACCGTACTTGGAGCCCTTCTCCATGGCGCGGGCATCGCGGCTGCTGCGTACCCGCCGCCCTTCCTGATAGACCACGGCCTGCTTGAAGCTGCGCTTTGACGCCTCTTTGTAGACCTTGGCGCAGCGGATCTCGTCGCCGCAGCGCACCACATAGACGTCGGCCTCTTTGCCGCTCATCAGCCGGCTGATGACATCGTCCACCAGGCCGTCATCAACCAGAGGTTGGATTCGATTTGGAATTTTCATGACCGCCCTTTTACCCTATTTGCACCTTGTTTGCACCTGTTTGCTGGTGGCCTGCCACCCCTGTCAGAAACGGCCCGCAAGGGGGCCGTGTCGATCAAGGTTCCGGTGGCAGCCCCTGGCGGATGCGGCGGATCCCCGCCTCGTAGAGACCGTCTTCGCCCTGATCGTGCTCCTGGGTTTCGAAGATCTTGAGAAACCACATGTACTGCTCGGGGAAGCGGCCAAGCTGCTGCTCCACCATGCGGTTCATCTGGTTGACGTCCGCTACCAGATCCGCGGTGGGATAAGGGTCGAACGGCGCCTCGATCTCCAGCCGGTAGCCCCCCTCGTCCTCGTCGTAGCAGGCCAGAATGGGCACGGCGCGGGCACCGGTCAGCTTCACCAGTTTGGGCAGGGCCGGCAGGGTCGCCTTGGGGTGGTTGAAGAAGGGCACGAAGAGGCTCGCCTCCCGGCCGTGATCCTGATCCGGCAGATAGAAAAAGCTGTCGCCGCTGCGCAGGGCCTTGATGGCGGGCTTGATGCCGACGCTGCGCTCGTAGATACGCCCACCCTTGCTGCGCTCGCGGTTGATGTACCAGTCGAACACCGCATCCTTGGGGCTTTTCATCATGGTGCACATCTTGATCCCCTGGAGGGGGAAGTAGCGGCCAATCATGTCCACCGCCCAGGTGTGGGGCACCACGAAGATCATGGGGCGACCGGCTGCCCGCTCCGCCTCCACGTGCTCCCAGCCGCTCACCTTGACGCGCCCCTTGAGGAAGTCGGGGCTGCGCCAGGTCAGCTCGCCAAAGCCCAGGAAGGTCTTGAGCCCCACCCGGATGGATTTCAGCAGCAGGGCCTGACGGCCCGCCTCGTCGAGATGGGGGAAGCAGATCTTGAGGTTGGTGTCGGCGATGTAGGCCTGCTTCCTGGAGACGCGCAGCAGCAGGGGGGCCAGGTAGTCGGCCAGCTTGTCCCGTGCCCTTGCCGGCACCCAGGCCAGCAGGGAGAGCAGAGCGACGGCCAGCCAGCTGCCCCACAGACGGGGGTGCAGCAGGCGCGGATGAAAAGAGGTGTCAAACACCGGATCTTGTGCGGACATGGTCGCCATCGAATCATCAAAACAGAGCGTCATTTTAGTGATCCTGACAACTTTTTCTACCCTGCCCTGCACAGCGCCCCCGCGCCAAGTCACTGATCAGACAAGTTAGAAATAAAAAGTGGCCCGCTTGGGGCCACATTTTTGCACCGGGTGAGCGCAAGGCTCAGGGGTGAGGAGCAAGGCCCCGGCGGATGCGCCGGATCCCCTCTTCGTAGAGGCCATCCGGCCCCACCTGATCCTCACGGGTGTCGAAGATCTTGAGGAACCACATGTACTGGCCCGGGTGGCGGCAGAGCTGGCGCTCCACGCTGTCGTTCATGCGGCAGGTATCCGCCATCAGATCCCCGCTCGGGTAGTCGGCGTAGGGAGCCTCGACCTCCAACCGGTAGCCGTGCGCCTGCTCGTCATAGCAGGCCAGCACCGGCAGGGCCCGGGCGCCGGTCAGCTTCACCAGCCGTGGCAGGGCCGGCAACGTCGCCTTGGGGTGGTTGAAGAAGGGGGCGAACAGGCTTGCCTCCCGGCCGTGATCCTGATCCGGCAGATAGAAGAAGCTCAGACCGGATTTCACCGCCTTGATCACCGGCTTGATGCCGGCGCTGCGCTCATAGACGCGGCAGCCGTGCCGGGCCCGCGCGCCGTTGATGTGCCAGTCGAACACCGGGTTGCGGGCGCTCTTCATCATGGTGCACATGGGCAGGCCCCGCTGGGCGAAGTAGTAGCCCGCCGCATCGATGGGCCAGCTGTGGGGCACCACCAGGATCACCGGTCGGCCAGCGGCCTGCTCCGCCTCGATATGTTCCCAGCCGCTGACCTGGATCCGCCCCATCACGTGGGCGGGGCTGCGCCAGGTGAACTCGCCAAAGCCCAGCAGGCTCTTGAGGCCGACCCGGATGGAGGTCATCAGGATGGCCTCCCGCTCGGCCTCGCTCTTCTCCTTGAAGCAGATGGCGAGGTTGGTCCTGGCGATGTAGATCTGCTTCTTCGAGATGGCGCATACCAGGGGCGTCAGAGCATCGGCCAGGCGATCCCGCCAGCGCGGGGGCACGAAGGCGAGCACACCGATGGCGCCGAGGGCGAGCCAGCTCAACCAGTAACGGGGGTGCAGCAGACGAGGCTGGAATCGGGCGTCAAACACGGGATCAGATGAGGACATGGGGCACGACAAAACAGTGGGAAGATAAAGTGGCGCGCATCGTGACAGGTATTACCAGTTAACGCCAACTGAATGTCGCCTGTATGGGCAACTATTTAAGCCACTTCACGGATTGACAAAATTAATCTGCTTCATTTGATTCCCCTCTGTGTCACTGCATCACGAACGGCAGACCCCGCATGGGCGGGGTCGATGACGAGGGGGGATGAAAACCTTGTGCCTAGCGGCGTGCGGGCTGCCCCGGCAGGTCATCCTGCACGACCGGCAGGAAGAACATCAGGTAACGCAGGGCCACGTAACCCACCACCAGGGTGGCCACCCCCAGCTCCAGATAGGCCAGCTGATGGAGCTGCTCGGCATAACGGGCCGTCTGTGGCCACTGCGACAGCAGGTGACTCACCTTGAACAGGGCGGTGGCCCCGATCACCAGGGGGAAGGTGAAAGCGGCGTAACCCGGCGAGAACGGCAGGCGCAGCAGCTTGATGAAGGCCAGGTAGATGATGCCGGTCATCAGCACGGCGATCCCGAGCAGCACCGCCACCAGCAGCAGGGAGGGGTCCTGGCTCACGGTGAGGTAGCCGGCCAGCGACAGGCTCGCCGGGGCGGCCAGGATGGCGATGGTGGGCTTGGCGGCATCCGGCACCTCGTGGCTGAAGATGAGGCGATAGAGCATCAGCGGCAGCATCAGGCCATAGCAGGCCATGCCGAACCAGAGCAGGCCGGTGGCCAGGGATGCGAAGGGACCGCCCGGGTAGGCCACGTCAGCCACGATGATCCCCACCGGCGGCACGAACCAGCTCGGCACCATGTGATGGATTTCAAACGCTTTGGCCCTGTGCCAGACGAAGGTCGCGAGGAAGACGAGGTGGATGATGACCGCAAACAGCCAGAGCCCCTGCCCCAGGGTCGGGGCGAGCAGGCCGACCGCCTTGGAGACCACCATGGTCCCCATGGCGTAGGTAGGCATCACGCTGCCCACCACGGGATGGGCGAGATCCTGCCACAGCAGGCGCGGGTGGATCAGAAACTTGAAGGTCAGGACGAGGAGCAGCACGGCGGCGATGGCGGCCCCCAGCAGTTGCAGACGGCCATCGAACTGACCGGCATTTTCCCAGCACCAGCCGAGGCTGGCGATCCCCAGAGCCAGACCGGCCATGGGGGTCGGGGCGGCGGCCAGGGAGCGGCGGGTTCTTGCGATCATGGCGAATACCCTCTTGATGATGACGATGGGCATAGGATAAAGGGGGTCTATCGTTTACGATATCTAAATGAATTGAACTTAGCGTTTAGGAAAATCAAACGATATGAAGCTCACCCTGCAACAACTCAAGGTGTTTGCCACCATCGCCCGCCACGGTAACCTGGGGGGCGCGGCCAATGAACTCTGCCTGAGCAAGGGGGCCGTCTCCCAGTCGCTGCAGGAGCTGGAGCGCCAGCTCGCCACGCCCCTGTTCGACCGGGTGCACCCGAGGCTTCAGCTCAACAGCGAGGGGCGCCTGCTGCAACCGGCCGCCGAGGAGCTGCTGACCCGGATGCAGGAGATAGAGCAGCTCTTCAGCCCCGATGCCGAGCCGAGCGGCCAGCTGCACCTCGGGGCCAGCCAGACCATCGGCAACTACCTGCTGCCCGCCCTGCTGGCGGAGGGGGCCCAGGAGCTGGGGGCCGCCCCCAGGGTCACCATCGCCAACACCCACCTCCTGTGCCATGCCCTCGCCCACTTCGAACTGGATCTCGCCCTCATCGAGGGGGAGAACCACCACCCGGACCTGGTGAGCGAACCCTGGCTGGAGGACGAGATGCTCATCATCGCCGCCCCCGGTCACCCCCTGGCGGATCAGCTCGAGCTGCCCCTGCGCCGGCTTGCCGGGGAAACCTGGGTGCTGCGCGAGGCGCAATCCGGCAGCCGCGAGCAGTTCGAGCAGCAGCTCCAGCCCCACCTGCCCCGCTGGCAGGCGGGGATAGAGCTCAATACCCTGGAGGCGGTGATGCTGGCGGTGGAGAAGGGGCTCGGCATCTCCTTCATCTCCCGCCTCGCGGTGGCGGACCGACTGGCACAGGGGCGCCTGGTGGCCCTCACCCCGAGTCGCCGCTTCCCACGCCAGCTCTCCCTCGTCTGGCACAAGCAGAAGTTCCACTCCGCCGCCCTGCGCCGCTTCCTGGCCTTCTGCCGCGCCCAGACCCTGGCGTGAGAACCCCTTCGGATGCAACAAGGGCGCCATTGGCGCCCTTGTCGTTCAGCCGATGCTCCCCCCGGCCCTCAGCCCTTCCCCGGCCTCAGCTTGCGAGTCCCCCTTCAATCCAGCCGAGCACCTGCCGGGTCACGGCCTGGGGCACCCAGGGGGAGTCCAGCAGCCGGTGGCGCAGGCAATCGGCGAAGTGATCCGCCTCGTGCTGCATGCCGCCCCCCTCCACCGGCAGGTAGATGTCCGCCGGCCAGATGACGGGGGCAGGCCCCCCTTGCCAGCGAATGTGCTGGGGATTCCACCACTTGCCCTCGATGACCAGGCGCCAGCCCTCCCCGGACAAGGACGCTTCCCGCTCGAGATCCTCGATGATGGAGGCCTCGAGCTCGGCCCGAAACGGCTCATCGAACGTGAAGCTGGCGGTAAGATCCACCTCCCCCGGAGCCCGCGTCAGCGTCACCTCGGGGGCGGGGCAGCCCAGCCCCAGCCGATGGCAGAGGGCGGCATGGAGCCAGAGGGGATAGACCCCCACGTCCCAGGCGGCGCCGCCATCCAGCGCCGGATCGAACAGCTTGCCCACCTTCGGCTGGGCCGAACCGAACGCCGCCCGCAGCTCGCGCGGCGGCGGCAGCAGGGGCAGGCGCTGCAACAGGGCGCGCATGGTGGGGAAGCACATTACCTTCATGGCCTCGAGCAGCAGCAGGCCCCGTGCGTGGGCGAGCGCCACCAGGGCGTCCCAATCCGCTACCCGGGTCACCGCCGGTTTCTCCACCAGTACGTGCTTGCCCGCCAGCAACATCTGCCTCACCAGGCCCGCGTGCTCCGGGTGGATGACCGCCACATAGACGGCCTCCACCTCGGGGCTGGCGGCCAGGGCCTCATAGCTGCCATAGGCGTGGGGCAGCCCCAGATCCCGGGCGAACTCGTCCGCCCGTCCCTGGTCCCGGGCGGCGATGGCCACCACCTCGGCTCCCCTGGCGTGCCCGTTCACATCGCGGCAAAAACGCCGGGCGATGGCCCCCGCCCCGGCAATGCCAAAGCGCAGGGGCGCCCTTGTCTCGTCGTGCATCGTCTCTCCTTGCTACCCAATGGTGGACCCCGGCATCACGCCGGGCGCGGGCTCCCGGCCAGGCTGCGCAGCCAGCTTATCTCCTCGCCCCAGATGGACTCGTCGATGGTCTCGAGGATAAGCGGGATGCCGTCAAAACGGTCGTCGTTCATGATGTGGTGGAACACCGCCTCGCCGAGGTTGCCCTCCCGCAGGCTGTGGTGACGGTCGACCCGACTACCGAAGGTACACTTGGCGCCGTTGATATGCATCCCCTTGAGGTACTCGAACCCCACGATGCGGTCGAAGTCGACAAACACCGCCTCGCACCCCTCGGGGGTACGCAGATCGTAACCGGCGGCGAAGGCGTGGCAGGTGTCAAAGCAGACGCCGACCCGACTCTTGTCCTCTACCCCGTCGATGAGGGTGGCCAGATGCTCGAACGACCAGCCGAGGTTGGTACCCTGGCCGGCGGTATTCTCGATCACCGCCGTCACCCCTTCGCTGCGCTCCAGCGCCCAGTTGATGGACTCGCTCACGAGCTTGAGGCTCACCGCTTCGGGGATCTGCTTGAGGTGGCTGCCCGGGTGGAAGTTCAGGTAGCACAGCCCCAACTGCTCGCAGCGCTTCATCTCGTCCAGAAACGCATCCCGGGACTTGGCGAGGGCGTCGGGGTCGGGATGACCCAGGTTGATGAGGTAGCTGTCGTGGGGCAGGATCTGCTCGGGGCGAAAGCCCTCCTTCTCGCAGGCGGCCTTGAAGGCGCGAATGCTGGCCTCGGAGAGGGGCGCCGCCTGCCATTGGCGCTGATTCTTGGTAAACAGGGCGAAGGCGTTGGCCCCGATGGCTTTGGCCCGGGCGATGGTGTTTTCCACCCCGCCCGCCGCACTGACGTGGGCTCCGATAAATTTCATCTCATCTCCTGTGCACTGTGACCGGGTGCCTGCCGCGCTGGCCACCGCACCCGTTGCCGGGGCGCCATTATGCCCAAGCCAACCCCTTGCGCCAAACCGGGATTGTCGATGGGGGCAATGGAAAAGGCGCCCGAAGGCGCCTTGATGAGAGACAGAACATCCCTGTCCGTCAATAGGCCAGACCGGCCCCGTAGGGATAGAGCGGGCTTTGTGAGTCCTTGGCCACGTCCGGGGACTGGGCCAGCACCGCCTGCCAGCTCGAGGGCAGCTCGAAGGGGAGCTTGCCGCGTGCCTTCTGGGTGCCGCTCATGACATCGAACAGGGCCTGATCCAGGGCGCCGAAGTTGACGAGCAGCACCCGGGCCGACGGGGCCACCTCGGTCAGGATGGCGGGCCTGTCCAGATAGACGGAGAGCACCAGGGGCACCCCGGCCTGCTCGATGGCCTGGATGGCGGCATAGTCATCCGCGCCGCGGTAGACCCCTTCATGGGCCGTCTCCTGCACCACCTGATCATTGCTGGCAAAACCGAGCTGACCGAAGTGGATGCTGCCAAACGGGAAGCGGGGATCCTGCTCGCCCGGGGCGTTGACCCGCACGATGGCAAGCTCCGCGTCGGTCAGGTTCGTCACCACCGTATAGCCGTTGGCCCTGGCCACCTCGGCGTTGACATTGTGCAGATAGACCCGCTTGCCGTCCGCCTTCAGCGGCAGCAGGGCCCCCTCGTTCTTCAGCAACACGTGAGACGCGGCCTGGGCGGCCTGGGCTTCCTGCTGGAACTCGGTCTTGCCCACCAGGGCCACCGCGGCCTCGGCATCCACATAGGGATTCTCGAAGAGCCCGAGGGCAAACTTCTGGGCCAGGATCCGCTCGGCCGAAGTGGTGATGGCCGCCTCGGTCACCAGACCGCTCTGCACCGCCGCCAGCAGGGGCGCCGGATCTTCCACGCCACCGAACTGATCCACCCCGGCGTCGATGGCCTTGGCATAACGCTCGGCCTTGGTGAGCTTCTCCACGCCCCAGGACATGCCAAAGGGCACGGTCCAGGGGCTCACCCCGGCATTGACTTCATCCTGGGTCAACCCCTGCTCGCAGCGGCTGTCACAGTCATTGACGATGCCCCAGTCGCTCAGCACCACGCCGTCAAACTTGAAGTGGCCCCGCAACAGATCCGTGATGATCTGGCGGTTGAAGCCAAACCCCACCTCCTCGACGGGCTGCCCATCCTGGGTCAGGCCCAGGGGCATGGCGTAGTAGGGCATCACGGCGGCCACCCTGGCCTCGAAGGCGCCCTCGAAGGGCACCAGGTGGTAGGCAAACTGGCCGCCGGGGTAGATCTGCTCCTTGCCCCAGGGGTTGTGGGCATCCAGCCCGTCCTTCTGGGGACCGGCCCCGGCGAAGTGCTTGACCACGGTGACCACGCTCTCCTTGCCTATCCCCTCGCTCCCCTGCTGGAAGCCCTCGATGTAGGCCTTGACCAGGGACTTGGCGAGCAGGTTGTCTTCCCCGAAGGTACCGTTGATGCGGCCCCAGCGCGGCTCGGTCGCGAGATCCGCCTGGGGCGAGAGGGCCTCGTGGATGCCGACGGCCCGGTACTCCTGACGGGCGATGTCGCCAAAGCGCTGTACCAGGGCGGCATCACCGATGGCGGCCAGCCCCAGGGTCTCCGGCCACTGGGAGAAGGCCCCGGCACCGATGCTGGTGGCGTTCGGATCATGGGTGAAGTGGTTGCGCGGATCCGTGCTCACCGTCATGGGGATGCCGAATCCCACCCCTTCCAGCAGGGCCTGCAGGGTGTTGTTGTCTGCGGCGATGGCCGCCGGATCACCGGCCATGCGGGTGATGAAGGTGTTGACCCCGTCCTCGCGCAGCATCTTGTCCATGGCCACGAGGTTCACCCGCCCCGCCCCGTCCAGCACCAGGGTGCCGTGCATCATCAGCCCTGCCTTCTGGGCCAGGGTGAGCCTGCCCACCAGATCCCGGGCTCGCTCGGCGGCGCCGAGGCGCCAGTCCTCGTAGGGGGTCAGGGTGCCGCTGCCATCGAGATCCTTGAATTGCAGGCCGTCCTGCTCGATGAGGGTGACGGTGCGATGGCCCAGGACGGGCTGTTCCGGTTTGGGAGTGGAGTCGTTGTCGTTGCACCCTGCCAGCAGCAGGGCCCCTATGGCGAGGGCGACACGGGTTCGGGAGAGCGAGTGGTGTTTCATTATTGTTATCTTCCTTGTGTGTGTAGGAGTGACCACTCTATGCAAATGCGGCCCCCCTCACTTGCCCGTCGGGTGCAGGAAGTTGCCGGTTGGGAGCAGGGGTGGAAAGTGTGAAAAGGGTTGCAGGGTTACCCTTGGTTACAAATCCGAAACATAAAAGCGGCGCTGGCTCACGGCAATCCAGCGCCGCTGACGGATGATGGAAGGCCACCGCCGACAAGGATTTTTGCCGTGAAAACCGTCTCCAACCGGATTGCCCTGCACTGCCTCACCCACTGGCAGAGACAGGGACGAGATCCGGCCCAGCTCCTGCAAGGTGCCGGGATTGCCAGAGAAGAGCTGCTGCTCCCCCAGGGGCGGATCGACGCCCAGCGCCACTTCCGGCTGCTAGCCCGGGCCGCCCCCCATATGAACTGTGACCACTGGGGGGCGCCCCCCACGCTCACCGGCCTGTTCGCCGACTTTCTGCCGCTCGCAAGCCTGTGCTGCAACGCCGCCACCCTGCGCCAGGCGCTGCACTTCTTCCTCTCCTTTCGCCCCCTCATCGGCGAGAGCGACCGGATAGTGCTGCGGGAGGAAGATGGTCAGGCGAGGCTGAGTTACCACTCGGAATCCGATCACCCGGACGTCATCGCCATGAGCAGCCTGGCGAATCTGGGCAATCTCTATGCCCTGCTCCAGTTCTATCACCCGGGGCAGGGCCAACTGGTGCTGCCCGCCCTCGTCAGGCCTGCGCTCTGGCGCGACCTGGCGACCTGGCTGGGCGCCCGCCTGCTGCGGGGCCAGGGGTTCGAGCTGCGCTTCCCCTCGGCCCTGCTCGATCTCGCCCATGGGGGCTGCAACCTCCCCCTGCAGCCCCTGCTGCTGGGGGAGATAAACCGGCAGATGGCCCTGCTGCGCCCGCGCACCCGCTACCGGGATCGCGTGCTCGATCTCATCCGTCAAACGCTCTGGCAGGAAGGCCTGGACGAGCGAGCGCCTCTCGCTGTGGTCTGCGACAGCCTCGGGCTGACCCGCTGGACCCTCAACCGCCATCTGCGGGAGGAAGGGTGCCACTTCTCGGGCCTGCTGGAGCGGGTACGCCGGGAGGAGGCCTGCCGCCTGTTGCAGGATCCCGCCCTCCCCCTGCAGACAGTGGGGGAGCGCCTGGGTTTTGCCCGCCAGAGCAGCTTTACCCGCTTCTTTCGCGAGGCGTTTGCCCTCTCGCCCCGCGAGTTTCGCTCAAGGCGCAGCCGCCTCTGAGGCGCCCCCGAGATGGGCGGCGAGCAACCCCGCCAGCCAGTGGATGAAGAGCTGGACCCTGGGGGCCAGTTGGCGGCGATGGGCATAGAGGGCGTGGATGGGGAGCGGTGGCGGCTGCCACTGGGGCAGGATGCTCACCAGCTCGCCCCCCGCGAGCAGGGATTCGACCCCCACCCGCGGCATCTGGATGATGCCAAGCCCCGCCAGCGCCGCCGCCAGGTAGGTCTCGCTGTCATTGACCATGAGGGCCCCCGCCATGGGCAGCAGGGCGCGGCGGCCATCTTCCGCCAGGTATTCAAAGCCGGGTTCGCTGCGCCCCTGCCCGGCACCAAACCCGGGACCATAGTGCACCAGCCGGTGGCCCGCCAGATCCCCAAGGGTACGGGGCACCCCGTGGCGAGCCAGGTAGCCAGCGCTGGCACAGTTGATCTGGCGATAGTGACCAAGGGGCCTGGCCACCAGGCTGGAGGGCTCAAGCGCCCCGACCCGCACCACGCAGTCAAACCCCTCGCGCACCAGATCCACCCGCCTGTCCGTGCTGCTCAGCATCAGTTGCAGGGCGGGATGCTGCGCCAAAAAATCTGGCAGGGCCGGGATCACCAGATGGCGGGCCATCCGGCTTGGCATGTCGACCCGCAGTTGTCCCGAGATCTGCCCCCCCTGGCGAAACAGGCCGTCAAACTCCTCCATGTCCGCCAAAAGCTCCCGACATCTGGCATAGCAGAGCTGGCCGTCCGTGGTGAGCTGCACCCGCCGCGTGGTACGCAGCAGGAGCCGGGTCCCCATGCGCTCCTCCAGCCGGCGGATGGCGGCAGAGAGGGTCGCCTTGGGGATGCCCGTCTGCTCGGCGCAGCGGGTAAAACTCTCCAGCTCGGCAACCCGCACGAAGGCTCTCATCGCATCCAGTTGATCCATGGTCTGATTGTCTCGATAAACGGAACAGTGATTCTATTATCACGCTATTTATCCAGTTTAAAAGGAACAATACAGTGATCCGGTCGGCTCGTATCGAGCCTGTGTCCGCCACCCTGACAGGAGTCATACCATGACCAGACCCATCGCCCTCATCACCGGAGCCAGCCGCGGCCTTGGCAAGCACGGGGCCCTGGCCCTCGCCGCCAAAGGCGTCGACCTTATCATCACCTATCGCAGCCAGGCCGCAGAGGCGGAGGCTGTAGTGACCCAGGCCCGCGCCCTCGGCGTTCGGGCCCATGCCCTGGCTCTGGACGTGGGCGAGAGCGCCACCTTCGCGGCTTTTGCAGAGGAGGTGACGCAACTGCTCGCCCGGGAGTGGCAGCGCACCCATTTCAACTTCCTGGTCAACAACGCCGGGATCGGCATTCATGCCAGCTTCGAGCAGACCACGGAGCAGCAGTTCGACACCCTGCTCAACATCCACCTCAAGGGGACCTTCTTCCTGACCCAGGCGCTCCTGCCCCTCCTGGCAGACGGCGGTCGCATCCTCAACCTCTCCACCGGCCTCACCCGCTTCGCCATGCCGGGTTATGCCGCCTACGCCGCCATGAAGGGGGGCGTCGAGGTGCTCACCCAGTATCTGGCCAAGGAGCTGGGCCCCAGGGGCATCGCGGTCAACGTGCTGGCCCCCGGCGCCATCGAGACCGATTTTGGCGGCGGCGTGGTGCGCGACAACAAGGGAGTCAACGACTTTCTCGCGAGCCAGACCGCCCTTGGCCGGGTGGGTCAGCCCGACGACATCGGTGGCGCCATCGCCGCCCTGCTCTCCGATGACTGCCGCTGGATCACCGCCCAGCGCATCGAAGCCTCGGGCGGCATGTTTATCTAGGCGGTCATGGTTGCCTGCTGCACAAACAAGGAAGGCCCCCTCCGACGAGGGGGCCTTCCGGCATTGGGCAGACGAGGTGCGGCGCACCGGGCCCGTTACAGGGTCTTGCCACCGCTTGCAATGACCTGGCTGTACCAGTGGAAGCTCTCTTTCTTGATGCGACGAAGAGACCCTCCCTGCTCGTCCCTGTCCACGTAGACAAAGCCGTAGCGCTTCTGGTAGCCGTTGAGCCAGCTCAGGATGTCGGTGAAGGACCAGGCGCAGTAGCCCAGGAGCTCGACCCCGTCCTGCATCGCCTCCTGGCACGCCTTGAGGTGGCTGTGCAGATAGGCGATACGGTAGTCGTCGTTCACCTTGTCCCCGGCTTCCAGCTTGTCGAACTCCCCCAGGCCGTTCTCGGTGATCATCAGCGGCAGGGCGTAGCGGGAAGAGAGCCGACGCAGGGCGATGCGCATCCCGGTGGGATCGATGGCCCAGTCCCAGTTGCTGGTCTCAAGGTGCGGATTGGGGGCCGTCTTGTAAAGGCCGGGAATACCGCTGGAGGGCGTAGTGCCCTTCTTGCCCGTGGTGTTGATGCGCTGCATCGTCTGGCCGCCGAGGGGGTTGTCGGTGAAGGTCAGGGTGTAGTAGTAGTTGACCCCGATGTAGTCGGGGGTGCCTTCGCGCAAGAGCTCGAGATCGCCCGGCAGGATCTCCGGCGCCTCGCCGGTCTCCCGCAGATAGGCGAGCGCCGCCTGGGGGTAACGGCCGAAGCAGTAGGCATCCAGCCACCAGAGGTTGGTGAACTCCTCGGCATTCTCGAACGCCAGCATGTCGCTCGGGGCGCAGGAGGCCGGATAGGCGGGGGAGTACGCAAAGCTCGGCCCAATCAGGCCGTTTGGCACGTGCTGGCGAAACGCCTTGATGACACGGGCGTTGGCGAGAAACGCGATGTGGTTGGCGGCGAAGAAACGCTTCCTGTCCTGCACGGCGGGAGGATGGGTGCCCAGCTGGTAGGCGTTGGTCAGGTTGTAGTTCTGCTCGTTGAGCGACACCCAGTACTTCACCTTGCCGGCGAAGCGCTGATAGAGGGTCACGCAATAGCGCTCGAAGTCGTCGATGATGCGCCTGTCTTCCCAGCCGCCGTACTCATCCTGCAGGGCCTGGGGGAGATCCCAGTGATAGAGGGTCAGCACCGGCTCGATGCCATGGGCCAGCAGGGCGTCGATGAGCCTGTCATAGAAGGCGAGCCCCGCCTCGTTCACCTCGCCACGCCCCGTCGGGTAGATGCGCGGCCAGCTCACCGAGAAGCGATAGGCCTTGAGCCCCATCTCGGCCATCAGCGCCACGTCCTCTTCCACCCTGTGGTAGTGATCCACCGCCACGTCTCCGTTGCTCCCTTCAAAGGTCTTGCCCGGCAGCTTGGTGAAGCTGTCCCATACCGAGGGGCCCTTGCCCTCCTCGTTCCAGGCCCCTTCCACCTGATAGGCGGCGGAGGCGGCGCCCCAGAGGAAACCGTTCGGGAAGTCGTTGAACTTGTGATGATGCATCTGGTGTTGCTCCTTCTGCGCGGATGGCGGGGGCCATCCCGTGATACGTCGACCCCATACAGGGGCCCGAAATGAGTTGGCACCAGCATCCAACACTTCTAGAATTCCGTCCAATGACAAATATGGCCACCTATCATTCCTATCTGGAATCAAGCGAGGCACCATGGAGTTGAGAGACCTGAAAGCCTTCGTCACCCTGGGGGAGGTATTGCACTTTGGTCAGGCGGCGGCGCGCCAGCACGTCACCCAGTCTGCCCTGAGCAAGCAGATCCGCCGGCTGGAGGCGGACCTTGGCGGCGAGCTGTTCGAGCGCAACGCCGGCAGCACCCGGCTGACGGTGCTCGGGCGCGCCCTCTACGCCGACGCCTGCACCCTGGTGGCCCAGAGCGAGCAGCTCGCCCGCAGCGCCCGCGACGTGCTGGCGGGCCACGCGGGTACCCTGCGCATCGGCTTCGGGGTCGCCACCAAGCTGCTGGTGCCCGCCGCCATCGCCCGCTTTCGGGACAGCCGCCCCGGGGTCGCCATCGAGCTCAACGATCTCTCCACCCATCACCAGTTGCTGGCGCTGGCGGAGGGGCGGCTGGATCTCGGCTTCTGCCGCCTGCCCGCCCCCAAGGGCTGGCCGGTGCTGCCCGTGGTGCGCGCCCATTTCGTCGCCGTGCTGCCCGCAGGCTATCAGGGGGTGGCAGGGCTCGCCGATCTGCAGGAGAAGCCGCTCGCCATCCTGCGCCGGGACAAGGCCCCCTCTTTTTACGATCAGTTCATCCATTACCTCGCCCAGAGCGGCCTGCGCTTTCAGGACATCCAGTACGTCAACGACTTCGCCGCCGGCATCGCCACCGCGGCGGCCGGCATCGCCTGGACCCTGGTCCCCTCCTCCACCACCATTGAGCATCCCGATGTGCTGACCCTGCCCCTCGGGGAGGCCGACGCGAGCTGGATCATCGGGCTCATTCGCCCGCCGGGCAACGACAATCCCCTCGTCGCCCCCTTCTGGCAGACGGTGGCGGAGCTGGCGGATCCCGCCCTCACCGGCCTCATGACGACAGGGGACGGGGCTCCCACCTGGGACACCCCATGAAAGGGAATCATTCGAAAATCACATTAACGATGGCATTAGGCAGTCCGCCCCCCTTAAAATGCCCTCCTAACCCGACACCATGACAAGGATCCGTTTCGTTCATGCACTCTCACTGGCTGCTGAGGTTTGATCTGCATCGCCTCATCCTTGCGCTGGCCGTCATAGGTGTGCTGGCTACCTTTGGCAACAGCTTTTACGCCATCTATCAGGCACAACGGCAACTGCTCATCGACAACACGCTAGAGGCGAACCGGGTCTATGCCGCCAAGCTCGCCGCCTCCGCCGAGACCATGCTGCACTCAGCCCAGGAACAACTGGCTTACAGCGCTAGCCAACTTGCCCCCCTGCTGCAGACCGATGACATCGCAGGGCTCGAGGAGGAGGTAACCCAACTGCGTAGACGTACCAATACCTTCAACTCAGTGGTCGTGGTCAACACCGAGGCAACCATTGTTGCTGTCTCCCCCGAGACTCTGAATGTGAAAGGGGCCAAACTGACCTCGGCCCATGCGAGAAACACCCTGAAGAAGCAGAAGCCGATCATCTCGGATCCTTTTGTCTCCCTCTCCGGCAACTACCTCATCAGCCTCTCCCACCCCATCTTCTCGGCAGACAAGCGCTACCTCGGCTATGTCGCCGGCACCATCTATCTGGGGTCCGCCAGCGTGCTCTCCAGCCTGCTGGGGCAGCACTACTACCAGGATGGTTCTTATCTTTATGTGGTGGACCGCCAGCGCACCCTCATCTACCACCCGGATCCTGAACTTATTGGCCATAAAGTGGCGTCCAACCGGATAGTAGACGAGGTGTTACAGGGCAACGGGGGAGCACAAACCATGTACAACACCGATGGAAACGAGATGCTCTCGGGCTTCGCTCCGGTGGCGGACGCAGGCTGGGGGATAGTGGCCCAGCGCCCCAGCAGGGCCACTCTAGCGAGACTCGATCAACAGATGAGCGACATTCTCAAGGGGATGATCCCGGTCACCCTCTTCATTCTCTTCGTCATCTGGCTCTCGGCCACCATCATCGCCAGACCCCTGCGACAACTGGCCAACCGGGCCGGACTCATGGATCAGCAGGGGGCCGCCACCAGCATCTCGGGGATCCGCGCCTGGTATTTCGAAGCGGCCCAGTTGAAGCAGGCCATCCTCAAGGGGCTGGGGCTGCTCAACACCAAGATCGACAAGCTGCACACCGACAGCCACACCGACCCCATGACGGGCCTGTTCAACCGCCGGGCCATGCAGCAGATGCTGGACGAGTACGAGGCCGAACGTCAGCCCCTGACGGTGATTGCCCTGGACATCGATCACTTCAAGGCCATCAACGACCGCTTCGGTCACGACGTGGGGGATGCCGTCATCGTCTCCCTCGCCACCCTGATGCAGCAGGATCTGCGTTCCGATGCCGCCTTGTGTCGAAGCGGCGGCGAAGAGTTCCTGCTGCTGCTGCCCGGGGTCTCCCTTGCACAGGCGCAGAAGATCGCCGAGCGCCTGCGTACCCGGGTGGCGAGCCACGACATGGAGGTAGCAGGCCACATCACCATCTCCCTCGGCGTCGCCCACTGGGGGGCGGATGCCACCAGCATCGCCGCCGTGCTCAAGGAGGCGGACAAGGCGCTCTATGATGCCAAGAGCCAGGGCCGAAACTGCGTGGTGGTGGCCCTGGGCTGATCGGCCCAGGCTTTGCCGGACACCGTTCGGCCATAAAAAAACCCCTGCCATGGCAGGGGTCGGACGGTATCCATGTCAGGAGATCAGAGCGTGACGGCCAGGCTCTCGACCGAGGCGGCGCTCGGGGTCACCAGTACGGGCACCGATTTGGAGGTGGGGGTGAAAGAGCCCTCCCCTATGCTCTCGATGGCCACCAGGGGGTTGGTCTCCGGGTAGTAGGCGGCGATGTTGCCTTTCGGGATCTCGTAGAAGATGACGCTAAAGCCCCGCACCACCCGCTCGCGCCCGTCGTTGCACACCGCACTCATGTCCACCCGCTGCTCCTCGGCGAGCCCCAGCCTCCTGGCATCCTCCTCGTTCATGAAGACCACGTTGCGTCGCCCCTTGATGCCGCGATAGCGGTCATCCATGCCATAGATGGTGGTGTTGTACTGATCGTGGGAGCGCAGGCTCTGAAGCAGCAGCACGGGCTGGTCCACCATCTGCTCCGCGTGGCTGGTGCACTCGGGCAGGATGGAGTCCGGCAAACGGCTCGCCCTGAATTCGGCGCGCCCGCTCGCGGTGTTCCAGCGCAGCAGGGCGGCGCTGTTCTCCAGATGGAAGCCGCAGGGCTCCTCGATGCGGCGGTTGAAGTCGCCAAAGCCCGCGATGGTCTCCTCGATGAGATCCCGCAGCAGCCCGTAGTCATCCCGCAGCGCCAGCCAGTCCACCCGATCGCTGCCAAGCGTTGCCTCGGCCATGCGAGCCACGATGTCTATCTCGGAGAGACAGAGCGGCGAGACCGGCTCGTTCATCCCGGTGGAGGCGTGCACCATGCTGAAGGTGTCCTCCACGGTGATCTTCTGCACCCCGGAGCGCTGCTGATCGAGCTCGGTACGGCCCAGGCAGGGGAGGATCAGGGCATCTTTTGACACCATGAGGTGGCTGCGGTTGAGCTTGGTGCTGATCTGCACGTTGAGCTCGCTCCTTCGCATCGCTTCATAGGTGAACTCGGTATCCGGCGCGGCGGCTGCCAGGTTGCCCCCAAGGCAGATGAGCACCTTGCTCTTGCCGCCATGAAGGGCTTTGAGGGCCTCGTAGACGTTGTGCCCCGGCGTGCGCTTGAAGCCCACCGGGAAGCGGCGCTCCAGGCGATCGAGGAAGGCGGCATTGGGTTTCTCGTTGATCCCCATGGTGCGGTTGCCCTGCACGTTGCTGTGACCGCGCACCGGACAGAGTCCGGCCCCCGGCTTGCCAATCTGGCCGCACATCAGGTGCAGGTTGACGATTTCGCGAATGGTGTCGACCGAATGCTTGTGCTGGGTGATCCCCATGGCCCAGCAGCTGATCACGCTCTCGCTGCTTGCGAAGATCTGCGCCGCCCGGGTGATCGCCTCCCGACCGAGGCCGGATTGCGCCTCGATCTGCGTCCACTCCGTGGCCTTCACCTGGGCCAGGTAGTCGTCAAAGTGCGCGGTGTGCTGCTCGATGAAGGCGAGATCGATGCGCCCCCCCTCCTCTTCCAGGATGTATTTCGCCATGCCGCGAATGGCCGCCATGTCACCGCCCAGCTTTGGCGTGAGGTACTGGTGGCTGATGGTGGTTGCCGCCGGGGTCAGTAGCTCCGCCGGGCTCTGGGGGCTTGCGAAGCGCTCGAGGGCCACCTCTTTGAGGTTGTTGAAGGTGACGATCTGGCACCCCTGGCGTGCCGCCTTGCGCAGGGCGTTCATCATGCGCGGGTGGTTGGTGCCCGGGTTCTGGCCAAAGACGAAGATGGCTTTGGCGGCGTCGAAATCATCGAGCACCACGGTGCCCTTGCCCACCCCGACGGACTGGATAAGCCCCACCCCGCTCGCCTCGTGACACATGTTGGAGCAGTCGGGGAAGTTGTTGGTGCCATAGAGACGGCCAAACAGCTGATAGAGGTAGGAGGCTTCGTTGCTGGCGCGTCCCGAGGTGTAGAACTCCACCTCGTCGGGGCTGGCCAGGCTCTTGAGTTTGTCGGCGATGAGGGCAAACGCCTGATCCCAGCTCACCGGCTCGTAGTGATCGGTGGCCGGGTTGTAGCGCAGGGGCTCCGTCAGTCGCCCCTGATATTCGAGCCAGTAGTCGCTCTGGGTGGCGAGACGGCGCACCGAATGCTCGGCGAAGAAATCGGCCCCCACCGTCTTGCCGGTGGATTCCCAGGCCACCGCCTTGGCGCCGTTCTCGCAAAACTGGAAGGCCCCCTGCTTGTTGTCACCCCAGGCGCAGCCGGGACAGTCAAAGCCGTCGGTCTGGTTGACCCGCAGCAGGTTCTTGATGTTCTGGCGGGTCTTCTGGCTGCGCAGCACCTGCTTGAAGGTGGACTGCAGGGAGGAAAAGCCGCCGGCCTTGGCCGGTTTTTCAATATGACTGGACATGGGAGTCTCCAACGTGATCCTGGGCGCGGGGGCTGGCATAGCAGACCGGGGCATCGGATCGGGGCACATGGATCAGGGTCAGGTTGTACTTCAGGGCCAGTCGCACCGCGAGCTGACTGGGGGAAGCAAGGCTGATGAGGTGAGCGGCGCCAAATTGCACCGCCTTGTGAATGAGTTCGCTGCCGCAGCGGCTGGTGATCACCAGGGTGGCGGCCTGCACCGGCTGGCGCAGCTGCATGCCGATGAGCTTGTCCAGGGCGTTGTGCCGCCCTATGTCCTCCCGGCAGGCCAGGATCTCGCCGCGATCATCCAGCGCCAGGGCGGCATGAAGGGCGCCGCTCTGGCGGGCCTTGCTCTGCCAGGGGACGATGCGCTCCCGCAGATCCTGCAAAGAGGCGGTGTCGAAGGGGGCACCCGGGGTCAGCGGGGTGAGCACGGGCAACGCATGTTCGATGGCCTCCACCCCGCAGATGCCACAGCCGCTGGCACCGGCCAGGCGGCGCTTGCGCTGGCCAAGCATTGCTAGACAGCGGTTGGCGATGGTGACATCGAGCACGATGCCGTGCTCGGACGGGGTGATCTGGATATCGTGTACATCGTGGTTGCCCCCGATGATCCCCTCGCCAAACAGAAAACCGATAGCGAAATCGTCGAGATCGTCCGGGGTGGCCATCATGACGGCATGGTTGATGCCGTTGATGTTGACTGACACGGCCACCTCCTCCACCAGCTCATCCAGACTGGGCAACCGTGAATTGAAAGGGATCATGCGAGACGCTTATAAGCTGTATTCGGGCCTCAAGTTTAGATAAGCCGCCGCGCCAAAACCAATGAAACAAATCTATTCACCAATAGATAACTTCTATTGCTATCGGGATGTCGATTGATTAAATTTGTCGCTCATTGCCTTTGCCTGCTGCCATTACCACGATGAATATCAAGCAGTTGCACTATTTCTACGAGCTGGCCCAGCACCGTCACTTCGCCAAGGCGGCCAAGGCTTGCTTCATCACCCAGCCGACCCTGTCAGCCAGCATCACCGCCCTGGAGAAGTCACTTGGCACCGAACTGGTGGTGCGCAACAGCCAGTTCGTGGCCCTGACCCAGGCGGGGGAAGTGGTGCTGCACCACGCCGAGCGGATGCTGCAGGAGCAGGATGCCATGCGCCAGGAGCTGAGCCTCTTTCGGGGCGGGCTGTCGGGAGCGCTGCGCATCGGCGTCGTGCCCCAGTCGAGCATCGACATCATGCCGCTGCTCAAGGGGTTCAACGACGCCTACCCCAAGGTGGGCCTGCACCTCTGCGTGATGACCCATGCCACCCTGATGGAGCAGCTGGATCTGCATCGCATCGACATCGGGCTCGGCTTTGACGAGTTGCTTACCGAGCATCAGCGCCGGGCCCTCGACGTCCAGCTTCGCCACCCCAACCCCATGGCCCTGCTGGGCCCCCTGCCTGCCCACTGCGCCCCGACCGGGCCGCTGACCCTGGCGGACCTGCAAGATCTCCCCCTGATCCTGCCAAGCACCACCATGCAGTTTCGCCGCTACCTGGACGAGGCCGCCGCCCGCCAGCAGATCAGCCTGCGGGTGGTGCTGGAGACCGACTCCCTGTTCCACCTGGTCAACGGGGTGAGCCACGGCCTGGGCTGCGCCGTGGTCAGCGCCGGCATCGCCGCCACCGCCCAGCATCTCTTCAAACTGCCCTGCCACCCCTTGAGCGATGCGAGCGCAGGCACCATCGCCTTCATCACCCGAAAACACAGTGTCACCCCCGCCATGAAGGCGTTTCTCGCCAAGGCAAGGGCATGAAAAAGGCAGCCCACGGGGGCTGCCTGCACTGATCAAGGGGGGAACTTGCGCCTCTCCTCGCGTCAGCCTGCCCCTTGCTGTTTGTCCAGCGCCGCGATGAAGGCGCTCGCCAGGGCGTGGTCGGAGAAGGGATTCTGGCCTGTGATGAGCTCGCGATCGATCACAACGCCAGGCTGCCAGGGTGCCACGAACTGCATGCTGCCGCCGGCCTGGGCCACGGCCTTCGCCGGGTAGTAGCGCAGCTTGTCACCCCCAAGGGAGCCTTCAAACACCGCCTCTTCCTTGTCGGAGAAGATGGTCATCCTGTAACCGTCGTAGATCCACTCTCTGGCGCCGTCTGCCTTGCCTGCAATGACCGACTGCTCGAACCCGGCCGGATCCGCCTGCGCCGCCAGCAGCGCGATGGGGCCATGGCAGATGGCGGCCGTGGGTTTGTGGTTGTCATGGAAGTGGCGAAGCAGGGTCCCCACCTCGGGATCCTTGGCAAGATCGATGAGGGGTGCGTGGCCGCCGGGAATGAAGAGGCCGGCATAGCGCTCGGGACCGGATGCCAGCACCTCCCTCAGGGAGAGCACCTTGCCGGCGCCAAGCAGCCCCTCCACGACGGCGCCGATGCGCACCATCTCCTGCGGGTTGCCACCAAAGTACTGGGGATCGACGGAGTGCGTGTCGACAACGGGCCGGTTCCCTCTCGGGGTCACCGGGGTCAGGGTATAACCGGCCTCCAGCAGGGCGGCGGCAGGCACCCCCAGTTCATTCTGGTAGAAGCCGGTGGTCAGGCTCTTGCCCCCTTGCAGCGGCAGTTCGGTCTCGCTCGAGAGCAGCACCAGGATCTCGCCTTTCGGGGCGGCGCTGGCCGCAGCGGAGGTCGCCAGCAGCAGTGAGGCCAGCACGGCCTTGAGGGTGTTCTTCATCGTGATCTTCCTTTTGATGGCAGTGATCGATCGGTCGGCCACCGGGCCGCCCTCGATGAGCAATTTACTGATTACCCACGGACGAATAAACTCACTCCATTGAACTTGATTATTTACATAGATGAACATATGTCCCGTGCCTTCGACCCCGTCCAGCTCGGCACCATAGAGCTCTTTTGCAAGGCAGCCGAACTTGGCAGCTTTACCGCCACGGCTCAGGTACTGGGGGTAACGCCCGCCTCGGTGAGCCGCTCCATCCAGCGTCTCGAGGCCAGGCTCGGCGTCAAACTCTTCCATCGCACCACCCGCAGCGTGCGCCTCACCCATGACGGGGAGCTCTATCGGGAGCAGTGCCAGCAGGCCCTCGAGCAGATCGCCGAGGCCGAGCGGGCCATCACCGGTCGCCAGCGCCACCCCAAAGGAGTGCTGCGCATCAGCGTGGGCACCGTCTATGCCCACCACCGTCTGGTACCCCTGCTGCCAGGCTTCATGGCCGCCTATCCCGAGGTCGAACTGGAGCTCAATGTCTCCAACAGGAACATCGACTTCGTGGAGGATGGTTACGATCTGGCCATCCGGCTGGGGGAGCCGCGCGATGGGCGGATCATCGCCCGCAAGCTGGAGGATGCCAGCCTCGGGGTCTTCTGCGCCCCCGATTATGTCGCCCGCCGCCCCGCGCCAACCTCCCTGGAAATGCTGTCGCAACATGATCTGATCCAGTTCATCACCCCGAGCACGGGTCGCCCCTTCCCCTGGCAGTTTGTGGATGAGCAGGGATCCCCTGTCGATCTCCATGTGCACAGCCGCCAGCGGGTGCTGGACGACGTGCTGGCGGGCCTGGGCTGGGCGGTGGCAGGGGGCGGCCTGTTCCAGATCTACCATTTCGTGGCGGCCGAGGCGCTGTTGCAAGGCAAGCTGATCGAGGTGATGACCCCCTTTGCGGGGCGATCCCGCCCCTTCTACGCCCTCTATCCACAGCACCGTCACCTCTCGGCCCGGGTCCGGGCCTTCGTGGATTATCTGCTGGCAGCGGTGCGCCCAGAGGGGTCGCCTGTGCCAGGGGCATATCCCCCTCTTCGTTGACGAGGGCCCCTCATCTGCGTGCCTGCGCCCCCGATACCGGGGGCAAAAAGCAGGTGGCACTCTGGACACAATAGTTGCCTAATTAAATAAATATGCATAAAAATCAATACAGGCAGGGCTCGATATATGAACTCTTCTGCTGTTTGTATGAAGCATCGTGCTGCTGAAAATTTTCTGTGAGCCACCTCCCGCCGTTTAATTCAAGAGCCTATAACCTTGACCCGTACAATAAAAACCTGACGTGTTCCGGTTTATTTCACCATGCATCACAAAGGAGTGTCATATGTATAAAAAAGTGAAACTGGCGAGCATTATCAGCACCCTTATTCTCTCGGCCACTGCATATTCTGCAGAGATGACCGTGGGCTTTTCTCAAATTGGTTCTGAATCCGGGTGGCGAGCTGCAGAAACATCGGTCGCCAAGAGCGAGGCCCAAAAACGCGGTATCATCCTGAAAATTGCCGATGCCCAGCAGAAACAGGAGAACCAGATCAAGGCCATTCGCTCCTTTATTGCCCAGGGGGTGGATGCCATCTTTATTGCCCCCGTGGTACAGACTGGCTGGGAGCCGGTATTGCAGGAGGCGAAAGAGGCCGAGATCCCGGTCTTCCTGCTGGATCGCAATATCACGGTAAAAGATGACGGTCTCTTCATGACCGGGGTCGCCGCCGACAGCGTCCACGAAGGGGAAGTGGCAGCCCAGTGGCTCATCAAGCAGCAGGATGGCAAACCGTGCAACGTGGTGGAATTGCAGGGCACGGTGGGTGCCAGCGTGGCGCTGGATCGCAAGAAGGGCTTCCTCGACACCGTCTCAGCCGTGCCCACCATCAAGATCATCCGCACCCAGTCCGGCGATTTCACCCGCAGCAAAGGCAAGGAAGTGATGGAGAGCTTCATCAAGGCGGAAAATAGCGGCAAGAATATTTGTGCCGTCTACGCCCATAACGATGACATGGCCATCGGCGCCATCCAGGCCATTAAAGAGGCCGGGCTGAAACCGGGCAAGGATATCAAGATCATCTCCATCGATGGCGTGCCGGATATTTTCAAGGCGATGATCGCAGGCGAAGCCAATGCCTCGGTGGAGCTCACGCCGAATATGGCGGGACCGGCCTTCGATGCCCTGCTGGCCTATAAGAAAGATGGCACCCTGCCCCCCAAACATATCAAGACGGAGTCCAAACTGTTTGAGCCCGGGAGTGCCGAGGCGCAGCTCGAGCTGAAAAAAGACATGGGTTATTAATCCCGCTCCCCCGCCAGACTGTCACATAGCGCGCCATATAAGTGATTGAACTTGTATGGCGCGCTATATCGGAGAGCCAATGTTCATGTCAGAGAACACTCACGATGTCGTATTGAATGCCCGCGGAATATGCAAGACGTTTCCCGGAGTACGAGCCCTGCATCAGGTGGACTTCTCCCTGCGCCGGGGAGAGATCATGGCGCTGCTCGGCGAGAACGGGGCCGGCAAGTCCACGTTGATCAAGACCCTCACCGGTGTCTATCAGCGAGACGCCGGCCGTATCGAACTCGATGGCGTCCCCATCTCCCCGACGGACACCGCCCATGCCCAGCGTCTGGGGATAGGCACCGTCTATCAGGAGGTCAACCTGCTGCCGAACATGTCGGTGGCGGACAACCTCTTCATCGGCCATGAGCCCCGCCGTTTCGGCTTCATCGACCGGGACGCGATGACCCGGCAGGCCAGCGCCATCATGGCCAGCCACGGCTTCGAGATGGATGTCACCCTGCCCCTCGACCACTACTCGGTCGCCATGCAGCAGATCGTGGCCATCGCCCGGGCGGTGTCACTCTCCGCCAGGATCCTGATCCTGGACGAGCCCACCGCGAGCCTGGATGCCAGCGAAGTCCAGATGCTCTTCTCTCTCATGACGCGCCTGCGGGATCAGGGGGTGAGCCTCATCTTCATCACCCATTTTCTCGATCAGGTCTACGCCATCAGCGATCGCATCACAGTGCTGCGCAACGGCGAGCTGGTCGACACCCGCGACACCCAGGCACTGCCACAACTGGAGCTGGTCAAGATGATGCTGGGACGCGAGCTGGACGACAATGCCCTCAAGCGGGCGGGCAAGACACGGCGCAGCAACCAGCCCATGGTGTCGTTCAGGGACTATGGCAAGCGGGGAGTCATCGCCCCCTTCAGTCTCGACGTCATGCCCGGGGAGATAGTGGGTCTCGCCGGCCTGCTCGGGTCCGGTCGTACCGAGACCGCCGAGCTGATGTTCGGCATAGTGCCGAGCGACAGCGGCGAGTGCCGGGTGCGGGACAAGCCGGTGACCATCCGCTCTGCACGCCAGGCGGCCGCCAACGGCTTTGGTTTCTGCCCGGAGGATCGCAAGAGCGCCGGCATCATCGCCTCGGCCTCGGTGCGGGAGAACATGGTGCTGGCCCTGCAAGCCCAGCGGGGCTGGTTGCATCCCCTGTCTCGCAAGGAACAGGACGAGATCACCGCCCGCCTCATCGAGCAGTTGGCCATCAAGACCCCGGGACCAGAGCAGCCCATCCAGTTTCTCTCCGGGGGCAACCAGCAAAAGGTGCTGCTCGCCCGCTGGCTGCTCACCAAACCCCAGTTCCTGATCCTGGACGAGCCCACCCGGGGCATCGACGTGGGGGCCCACGCCGAGATCATCCGCCTCATCGAATCCCTCTGCGCCAACGGGCTGGCCCTGCTGGTCATCTCCTCCGAGCTCGAGGAGCTGGTGGGCTATGCCGATCGGGTGATCGTCCTTCGTGACAGAAAACAGGTGGCAGAGCTTGCGACGGACGCCCTGAGCGTCCCTGCCATCATGAACGCCATTGCATGTGAGGCCTGATATGACGTCATCCATCCTCCCCCTCACCAAGGGGTCGCGCACCCGCAGAGAGTGGCCCACGGGCTCGGCCCAGTGCGCCGCCCTGGTGTGCGTACTGCTCATCAATGCCCTGGTCGCCGACAACTTCTTCGCCATCCACATCCAGGATGGGCGGCTGTTTGGCAGCCTCATCGACATCCTCAACCGCTGTGCCCCGGTGGCCCTGCTCTCCCTCGGCATGACGCTGGTGATCGCCACCGGCGGCATCGACCTGTCGGTGGGAGCCGTCATGGCCATCAGCGGGGCCACCATGGCCAGCCTGGCCACCGGCGGTCACAGCCTGCCGGTCATCTTCGCCGCCGTCATCGGGGTGGGCCTTCTGTGCGGCCTGTGGAACGGCCTGCTGGTGGCGGTGTTCAAGATCCAGCCCATCGTCGCCACCCTGATCCTCATGGTGGCGGGCCGGGGCATCGCCCAGCTCATCACCGAGGGGCAGATCATCACCTTCAACAACGACGCACTCGCCTGGATCGGCAGCGGCTCCCTCTTCTATCTGCCCACCCCGGTCATCATCACCCTGGGCATGGCGCTGCTGCTCTGGCTGCTGACCAAGCGCACCGCCCTCGGCCTCTTCATCGAAGCGGTGGGGATCAACATCAAGGCCGCCAAGAACGCCGGGCTCAACACCCCCATGGTGGTGATCGCCACCTACCTGTTGAGCGGCATGATGGCCGCCGTCGCCGGCATGATAGTCGCCGCCGACATCCGGGGTGCCGATGCCAACAACGCCGGGCTCTGGCTCGAGATGGACGCCATTCTGGCGGTGGTGATAGGAGGCACCTCCCTGATGGGGGGGCGCTTCAACCTCGCCCTCTCCCTGATCGGCATACTGATCATCCAGGGGGTGAACACCGGGATCCTGCTCTCCGGCTACCAGCCCCAGTGGAACCAGATCGTCAAGGCCCTGGTGGTGCTGGCGGTGCTGGTCATGCAGTCACCGGCCCTCAACCACCTCTTCCAGCGAGGGACTCGCCATGTTTAAACGCAACCTCCCCCTGATGGTGACCATCATGGTCTTCGTGCTGGGCTATCTGCTCTGCCTGGCCTCCTTCCCAGCCTTCATGTCCACCCGCATCATCTGCAACATCCTGACGGACAACGCGTTTCTGGGAATTGTGGCGGTGGGCATGACCTTCGTCATCCTCTCGGGGGGCATCGATCTGTCGGTGGGGGCCGTCATCGCCTTCACCGGCGTGCTGCTGGCAACGCTCATCGGGAAGCTGGGCGTCAGCCCCGTGCTGGCCATCCCTCTGGTACTGGTGCTCGGAGCAGGCTTTGGCGCCCTCATGGGCTGGCTGATCGACACCCTGAAGATCCCCGCCTTCATCATCACCCTGGCGGGCATGTTCTTCCTGCGGGGGGCCAGTTTTCTCATCTCCGAGCAGTCCCTGCCCATCGATCATCCCACCTTCACCTACCTGTCGAGCCTGTCGTGGAAGATACCGGGGGGCGGTCGCCTGAGCCTGCTGGCCCTCATCATGCTGGCGGTGGTGGTCTTCGGCATCCTGCTCGCCAACCGCACCCGCTTTGGCAACAACGTTTACGCCATCGGCGGCAACGCCACCTCGGCGGCCCTGATGGGGATCTCGGTGCGCCACACCACCATTCGCATCTACCTGCTCTCCACCACCCTGGCGACCCTGGCAGGCATCGTGTTCGCGCTCTATACCTCGGCGGGCTATCCGCTCGCCGCCGTCGGGGTGGAGCTCGATGCCATCGCCGCCGTGGTCATTGGCGGCACCCTGCTGAGCGGCGGGGTGGGTACCGTCTTCGGCTCCCTGTTCGGGGTGCTGATCCAAGGGTTGATCCAGACCTACATCAACTTCGACGGCACCCTCAGCTCCTGGTGGACCAAGATCATCATCGGCCTGCTGCTGTTCAGCTTCATCGCCCTGCAGCGCCTGCTGATCCTGGTCTCGGAACACCGCAAGGCCAACAAGCCAGGTCCCTTCAAGCGCCAGGTTGCCGCCCAGCCCGAGTGAGGTATCAGCAAGACTCTGGTAGCAGAAGATAACGCGGGCAAGGCGCTCCCGTGCGCCCTCCCCGCCTGGCCATAGCAGGTCCGGCGCAGAGGATGGGGAGGCAGCGGGGGCGCTCACAGGGCCCGCCCCCAGCCTCCCGCACGCCCCTTTGAGGGGTGACACCGTCTTTGGAGGGCACTCAGGTCAATCGCGCCACCAGGGGCTGCCCTCATGGGGGCTCAGCACCTCCAGAGGCTCCCCCATGAGAGGCGTGGTCAGAGGTATCTGTTGCTCGGCAGCCAGTCGGGCAATCTGCTCAAGCGGGTCGTTCCAGCGGTGCATGGCCAGATCGAAGGTGCCGTTGTGCACCGGATAGAGCCATTTCCCCCCGAGATCGTGAAACGCCTGCGCCGTCTGCGCCGGGAGCATGTGCACCAGCTCCCAGCGCTTGTCGTAGGCCCCGGTCTCGAGGAAGGTCACGTCGAACGGACCGTAGCGCCTGCCAATCTCCTTGAAACCGTCGAAGTAGCCGCTGTCACCGCTGAAGAAGAGGTTGACCCCCTCGCCGCGAATGACCCAGGAGGCCCAGAGGGTCTGGTTGCCGTCCCCGAGGCCACGGCCGGAGAAATGCTGGGCCGGGGTCGCTACCAGGGTGACACCGCCCACCCGGGTCTGCTGCCACCAGTCCAGTTCGCGGATCTTCTCCTTCGCAATTCCCCAGGCCATGAGGCGCGCCCCCACCCCGAGGGGCGTGATGAAGTGGCCGACCTTCTCCTGCAGCGCCAGTATGGCCCCGTGATCGAGATGGTCGTAGTGATCATGGGAGAGGATCACCCCCTCGATGGGAGGCAGCGCCTCCAGGGTGATGGGCGGCTGATGCCAGCGCTTGGGGCCGAACCACTGCACCGGTGAGGCACGCTCGCTGAACACGGGATCCGTCAGCCAGAACGTGCCCTGCAACTTCAGCAGCAGAGTGGAGTGGCCGAGGCGCCACACGCTGTTGTCCGGCGCCGCGATGAGCCCCTCCCGGGTCATGACCTGTACCGGAATGGCGCGATCCGGCACCGTGCCCTCAGGCTTGGCGAACAGGAAGTCCCACCAGAGCCTGACCCCTTCCCAGAGGCTTCGCGCCTGGGGTGTCACGGCATTGTTGAACCGGCCCCCCTGATATTGCGAAGAGTCCGGGTGTTCGGGCAGACCCGGTTTGAGTAGAGATGCGATCATGCCAATCATCAGGGCTCCTTTGAGCAACCACAGAAAACGGTGCCCCTCAGGGGCGCGAAAAGAGGCTGACGGGTCTGCATTCATGACACGCCTGTCAGCCTGGTCTCTGGTGAGTCGGGAGCAACCCCTGCACGGGGCCGCACCTTCCATAAAACAGAACGGGAGAGTCGCACGGTATGAAACCGGTGCCCGGCGTCTTCAGCAACGGCAAGATAGCCTGCCCGGGCTCCCGCCACCAGAGGAGTTCGCGTTGCCGCGTGGCCCCGGCATGGTGTCGCATCAAGCGCATGGCCTCACCTGCTCTGCCGGCGCCAACAAAAGGAGGCGTCAGATGGCGTACTGCAAGAGCTTGCAGTGCTGAAAGTCAGAAGATGGCTGGGCCATAGAGGCCACGGGGTAATCCCCCCATTTTTTGGAGCACTCAAAAGTAGAGGTCATGCGGCCTGTGCCAAGCGCTGTTTCGGCGTGTAGCCGCCCAGCGCCATATTGGGCCGCTCATGGTTATAAACCCACAGCCAGTTCGTGGCAAATTCCTGTAACTCATTCAGTGACTCAAACAGGTAATGGCCCAACCAGTCGTAACGCACAGTGCGGTTAAATCGCTCTATGTAGGCATTCTGCTGCGGGTTGCCTGGCTGGATATACCTCAGCGCAATCCTCTTCTGCTGCGCCCATTGCTTGAGCTCTTCGCTGATGTATTCCGGACCATTATCACAGCGGATTGCGGCTGGTTTGCCCCGCCACTCGATGACCTGCTCCAGCACCCGTTTGACTCGCGAGGCAGGCAAGGAAAAATCCACCTCGATGCACAGTGCTTCGCGATTGAAGTCATCGATCACATTAAACAACCGCACCGAACGACCATCGCTGAGCTGGTCATGCATAAAGTCCATCGACCAACAGTGATTCGGTTGGTCAGGGACTGCCAACGGCTCCGGCTTGGCCCGCACTAGCCGCTTCTTGGGTTTTATCCGCAGATTGAGCTCTAGCGCCCGATAGATCCGGTAGACCCGCTTGTGGTTCCAGCCAAAGCCTTTGACGTTACGCAGGTACAGGAAGCACAGTCCGAAACCCCAGTTGCGCTGGTTGGCGGTGAGGCGCAGCAGCCAGTCGGCAATCTCCTGGTTTTCATCAGCCAGCACGGGCTGATAACGGTAGCAACCCTCGCTCACCTTGAACACCTGGCAAGCCAGACGGATAGAAATGGCGTAATGAGCCACAGCCTTGGTCGCCATCTCCCTGCGGGCAGATGGCGTCACCACTTTTTTGCCATCGCCTCGGAGATGATCTCAGCCTTTAGGCGCTCCTCGGCATACATCTTCTTAAGGCGACGATTTTCCTCTTCCAGCTCTTTGAGGCGCGCCATGAGAGAGGCATCCATGCCACCGAATTTGGAGCGCCACTTGTAGAAGGTGGCGGAGCTGATGCCATGCTCACGGCAGAGCTCAGGGACGGGTGAACCAGACTCGGCCTGCTTGAGGATGGCGATGATCTGTGCATCGCTAAAGCGTGATGTTTTCATGTAGAACCTCCTGCGTTCAAGATACGAGAAAATTCTACTTATGAGCACCTCAGTTTTTCGGGGGGATTACCCCGGCCTTTCTCACCCTCTGAAAGGTGGAGAAACTGATCTTCTTGGAGCTCTATTGATTGCTATCACGCTTGTATTGGAAGCGTTTTGTACGTGTTATCCGCAGAGTTGAGCGATACGAGAGTTCTTAGCCCGTTTTTTGAACGACTCAGATCGATTTCTCACACTTCATCAAGCACAGGAGATCGGTTTCTCCACCTTTCATCGAATTCGGGAGATCGGTTTCTCACACTTGGCTGGTTATGGATGCAGGATCATCGCTGGTTGCGATACTCCTTGGCACGCTTAATCATATCGCGGCGACGAGTCTTGGCTCCTTCTAAACCAATGAACTTGAAGTTCCGACCTCTCCCAATATTGGTATTCAATGTTTTCGACAGATAGTCGGCTGAGCGCAAGCAGACCGGGCGTTCGATATAGACTATAATTTTCCCGTTCTCCTTAGTTTTCTTGTACTGACCTATCCAGTGGGCCGCGTGTTCATCAACAGCGCCAACTGGCATCTCCCCAAACTGCTCCTCTTCCAGCTCGTCTAACTCGCCATACGGACGTTTATCTTTCCAGGTCGACTCGGCATGTACGCGATCACCATACAGCCTTAAAATCGCTTTTAAACGCTTAATCGCAGCCTCATCTCCATACGTCAGAATGTGCATGTGCAGACCTTTCAGG
The DNA here is from genome assembly GCF_017939325.1 of Aeromonas sp. MaB10011B. Taxonomy (NCBI): domain Bacteria; kingdom Pseudomonadati; phylum Pseudomonadota; class Gammaproteobacteria; order Aeromonadales; family Aeromonadaceae; genus Aeromonas; species Aeromonas sp. MaB10011B. The sequence continues at coordinate 45,891 of NZ_JAGKRK010000075.1, forward strand.
CTCCCGACTGTCAGCTCGACGTCATCTTTGCTCTCTTCGATGACGACGATGCTATCCGTGGTCCATCCGTTATCCATGATTGACCGGGTCAGGGTCTGGATCATGGTTCTACTGGCGTGCGGCCGCGCGTCGACCGCCCGTAGCCACTCGTTTGTTTCATCGTTGAAGGTTACACTCAACATCTGGATCTCTTGCTTGTTCTGCTTGCTTAACTTTGCAAGCTCGAGAAATCCACATGTCAGATGATCGTTGAAGCAGTAGCTCTTCTTCTCTGCAAACCACCCCTTGAACTCCTGTGTACCTACATCCTTTTTAGGATGAACAATAGGAGGGAATATATTAGGTCTAGTATCTGTAATAGAGCGATGGTCAGAGCCATTCAGTGACCGTAGCATCAGCGCCTTATGCAGACTAGAGTTCAGGGCTGTAGCCTCCTCATAAAATCCAGCCGGTTCAGGGTCAAAATGCCCCGCGCATAACGCCCCAATTTCTTCGATTTTACTGCTCATCATTCTCGTGTTCCCGATGTGTGAAATGTTATCAAACGAATCTTATCAAGACAGGGTCAACCCCACGGTTTTCCCTGTAATAAGTCTATCGATAGGAGCTCGGTCGCGAATATGCCCAGCAGTGAGGCAGTTTGTAGGCAGTTGGATTATGTGTGACGCGAGTCACAATATGAGGCCAAGGCTGCATGCAGATAACAGCCGGTAATATCGATCCAGAGAATCACACCACACCGACTCGGTGCAGAAAGGAACAGCATGAAGGAAATGGTCACGCAATGACGTCGAATCGATGTCCTTGATGCTTTCATCTACTTTGATAAACTGAACTGGCTGCAAGAGCATCTGTAGGGGGCATCAGCCAGTAATTGGCCTTCTGCTTACTGGGCAGTCAGGTAGCTGGTTACCTGACGGTAGTTCGACTTACGAGTCGGTTTCCGAACCCTTGGGCTAAGGAAAAGCTGCGGCTACCAACCATTCATCGAAATGGCGCACATTTTGTGCGCTTTTTTCGTGTAAATTGCCCGTTCGGGAATTCAGCCTGTTGACGCTCATGAGCGCTAATTAGATGAGAAGCCGTTGAAATGGTGTTGCTGAGACAACGCTAGAAACGACGGAGAACCTGTTCACCTTTTTTACAAATTTTTAGCAGCAGACCACATGGATCTGCTGCTCATCTTATTCAGGAATCGCGTTTCTGTCGGATCTCCGCAATGTTTCCAACTCGGCCATAAGCTCTTCGTCGATCTCATCCGGCGCATACGCATTAAAGATTCTTGTGGGGACACTGCCTAACTTCGCCGCGACATCCGTCCCCAATGACGAGCGATCCGTACCAACAATCGCAGTTACGCCATGCCTATCCATTGTCACGCAACGATGAGCCCCATCGTTGAAAGTAACGTCCATGACGAAGATAAAGCGTTCTGGGCCTCGTGGAACTTCCTCGGCTAATAGGCGGTTCTTCTCATCGATACTCTTACTTGGGTCTGAAAGTAATGCCAGGCGATCCTGAAGCGATATCAAGCCAGGGCGGCCGATGGTCAATGACGCGATGGAGTCACGAAGCAGCTCTCGTAATTCGATCCTGGCATCATCGTTCGTTGTATCGAGCACACGATCCGATATGGCTCCCCAGCGCGGTACAAGTGATGCGCAAGTCCGTGCTTGTAACGCAACCTCCTCTGCCTTAGCCAATTCCATCTGTGTTGATAGATCATTCAACTGGGACTCGAGGCGACCGATCTCCAGAGTCAATATTTTGGGGAAGCCCTTTTCTCGTGCCTGCTCCATCAAGTTGTGAATATGGCCATTAATCTTGTCTATCTGAGCCTGAAGCGCTGGAACTCGGCTTAATGGAAGCGTTTCAGGGTCTTTCCAGACCTTGTCCAAGCAGATATCAAGCAGCGCTTTCTCGACTACTGCGGCTCTCTTGCTCCATCCGAGACAACGATATTCTTCGCGAAAACCACTACAGCGGTAATTGAGAGCACCGCCCGTTTCCCGGTTCATGTGAATGCTAGCACCACAATGACGGCAAGTAGCCTGTGGCAGCTCAGCGAACAAACTGATGGCCGTAGCCTTTCCGGTCGTCCTTGGACGCTTGCGGCGAGTGCGAGCATCAACGAGGGCTGCATATTCGTCCTCGGTCAGAACGGGCGGATAATAGCCCTCAAGAATAATATCGTTAATCTGTTTCTCGCCGACTAATGCACGGGAAAGGTGGAAGCGCCGGATGACATGATGGCTCCACACTTTAGGGGCTCGCTTGTCGAATCGCTCAATCGGACAATCCGGTCCTTCGCGATTGAGCCAGTCGGTCACTTTGCGAGGGCTATGGCCTGCCATCAAACGTAAAGCTATTTGTCTCGCCACATGTATATATACTGGATGCGGACGCACAACGCCGTCCGAGTTATCAACCCACCACACATCATTACCGACCACCTTGATTGAATAGGCATATCCCGACGGATGTCGCTCTCCATTGAGGTGGCGCCCAATCGCAAGATCCCGGAGCTTCAGTGTTCTGGCCTGCTTGGTTCGACTCTCCCCATGAGCCCGTTCAAGTATCATGACGGCAAGTTGAATATCGAGCACATTGCTTGATTTATCGCCATAGGGGTCGCAGAACATGCGTTGCTCAATCGCGGAATAAATACCGATGTTGCAGCTCAATACACCAGCTAAATCGCTGGTTGCCTTCCTGATCTCTTGTCGACTAAACCGGTCAAGACTGCTGACGACGAGTATTGAGCCTTCTGCCACCTCGCCAGAGCGAACTGCGTTTAGAAACCAGCCAAGCTGCCCATCCTTGATGTGATCACCGTGGAAGGCCGACTTGCCGCTATCAACCATGCGGTGTTCATAGACGGGTAACTGGTAGCGATCAGAGAGCTCTTGCAACAGAGAGTCCTCTTGCTGAATCGTGAGCCCTTGGCCCTTTGCTTGTTTGGAAGAGCTGATTCGGCTATAGGGATAAATTTTAGGTCCATTCATCGACATCACCTATCTTTGTCAATATATTCAATAATATACAAACATCTGACATTGATGATACGGCTGGCCGTAGGCGCCGTTGTTGAAGAGGCCGTAGAGGCGCCCTTCTGCCAGCGCCAGCGCCTCTGCCGCCCCTCGCTCTATGCTGGCGCTGTCCGCCAGATCCAGTTGCACCGCCAACAGACCCTGCTGCTGCAGCAGGGCCACATCCTCGCCCTTGCGGGCGGAAGCGATGACGGTGAAGCCCCGGGCGCCGAGCGTTCTTGCGGCGGCGAGGCCGATGCCGCTGGAGCAGCCGGTGACGAGCACGAAGGGATGGGGCATGAGCATGGTCCTGATTGACGGCCGGCAGGTGGCCCGAAGTTGGCATGGTAGCGTGGTGCCACCAAAAACAAAACCGGGCCAGAGGCCCGGTTTTCGGTCACGTCAGATGCCTGATTACATGATGGTGAACGGCATGATGATGTGGAACTTGACGTCATGCTCGGAGCTGAACATGTTCGGGTAGTACCAGCTGCCCTTGTCGTCCTGTTCGTTGTTGTAGTCGGTGTAGTGCAGCTTGAACAGGGTGCCCTTCAGCTTGCCGTCCTGCACTGTGTACATGACGTCGAAGTTGGCTGCCCACTCTTTGCCGCCTTCCAAGGACTTGTCGCCGTTGTTGGCATCCCAGCCGTAGGCACCGGAGACACCCACGCCCCAGCCCGGTGCACCCACCAGATCATCCAGGGAACGAGTCACGCCGAAGAACAGGGCCTTCTCGTCGTTGTGGTTCCAGTCGGAGCGGGAATCCCACCAGATTTCGTTCGCGCCCTGGGAGTTGCCGTAGCCGCGGGTCAGACGGGGCAGGTAGTTGCCCAGATCCCCTTCAGCCTTGGTCCACAGGCCTTCCAGACGGAAGCCATAGGGGCCGGCTGCCCAGCTGGCGGTCAGGGCTTGTTGCCAGGCCAGGCCGTCATAGTCGCTGTTCTCGGTGTCGGAACCGTAGAACTGGTAGCTGGTGTTCAGGCCACCCAGTACGTCGAACTTGTGGGCCAGCTTGAAGTGGTAGCTGTCCATGTAGCCTTCGGACTGACCGAAGCCGGCTGTGACGGCAGTGCCGTTCTCGAAGGTGTAGCGAGCGGCCAGACCGTGGATGTAGTCGATCTTGTTCGCATCGGTGAAGGGATCGCTGGCATAGGGGCTGCTCTTGGAGAAGCCGGTGGTGTTCTTGAACCAGGGAGCCTTGTACTCGTCGGCGATGGCGTAGGTCAGGTAGAGGCCGCCGAAGGTGCCTTCGATCTGGCCACCACGGTAGGTACCGGGTTGATAGGACCAGTTGACGCCGAGGATGCCGGGTACGTAGAGCTGGGTGTAACCACCCTTGGCGGTGACGGCGTCACCGAACTTGAATTTCAGGGCGGCGTTGGAGAGGCTGAAGCCGTTCTCGGGAACGCCGTCACCACCTGAACCCCACTTGTCGCCCCAGAAGGAGAACTCGTTCTCTTCGTTGACGCCATTGCTTTCGTCAACGGCCAGGTCGTAGGCACCGAAGCCGCCCACGTCGACGCCGACCACACCCCATGCATAGCCGGAGTTGAAGTTCAGGGCTGCCTGGGTGGTGGCATGGCTCAGGTTGGAGTGGTATTTGCCATCCTGACCCGGACCGGCCTGGACGCGATCACGCTCACGCTGGAAGTAGAACAGGCCACCGGTGAGCTTGCCTTCGTCGATGAAGGCGCTGTAGGACTTGCCGTATTCCGGGCTCATCATGTCTTGAGCGGCGAACGCCATGCCAGGTGCGACCAGTGTCGCGACCACGGCAGCACTCAACGCGGCGCGCTTGAAGATCACTTTTTCCATTTGTTATTGCTCCTGATTTTATGGACTTAGCTTTTTTATCCGGCAGCCGGGTAGGCACCCGCCGCTCGGTATTGGCATTGCAATCAACACCCCGAAGGGCAAAAAAAATGGTTCTCTGTCGTGCCCTTGTGCCTGATGCCTTGGCGCATCGGTCGGGGCTATCTGCATCGTTACAGTCGTTATTTTTTGGCTGTCGATCCTTGGCGATCTGACATCACCAAGAGTACGTTCGCGGTGCGAAATATCAATGTAAAGTTCCCGGCAAGTTTCAAAAATATGACCGAGTGCAAATAATCATGATTCTTGGTGTGGGCACTCCCAGGCCACTCATGTCGGCAATGACAGCGCTTTCATGGTGATTTCACCGTTCTCCTGCGCAGATCTTGCCGTCAAGGCAGAACTTTCTTTGTTAACCCGGTGGCAACATATAATTTTGTATCACAAAAAAAGATGGGCCCGGCGGGATGCCCACTGTCATGAGCGTGAGCCGTCGCCCGACAGACAGGGGGACCAGGGATGTGAAAGAGGTGAGGGAGCCTGTGACTGAATGGATGAGGCAATCCGTCATTGGCCGTGAGGACATGACGGGAGTATCAGGAGAAGGGTTGCGGCAAGGCCGTACTGCGGGCAGGTAGACAGGGAACGCGCCCCGGGTCTGGTGCGAACCAGACCCGGGGGTTATCAGGCCTGGCTCAGGATCCGGGGGATCTGCTGGGCCTGGTGGTGTATGTGCTCCGAGACCTGCACCGAGAGGCGGCTGCCCTGGCGTGCGTGCTGGCTGATGCGACCAATGAGGGCGGCGAAGCTCGCCAGCCTGTGCTCCTGGCTCTTGGCATTGTCGGCGCCCTGCAGGGCGATGACGGCGGTGCTGCGCGCCATCTCCCGCACCGTCAGGGTGGTCTGGCGCAGTTGCTCCGCCTGCTGGCGCTGCTCGGCGGCCTCTGCGGTGATGCGGGCCAGCACGGTGGCGAGCTGATCCCCCGCCTGGGTGAGGCTGGCAAGGATCTCGGTGATCTGGCCGAGGGAGCGCTGGGTGTCGGCGGAGAGGTGGCGCACCTCGTCGGCTACCACCGCGAAGCCGCGTCCCTGCTCCCCGGCCCTGGCCGCCTCGATGGCGGCGTTGAGGGCCAGCAGGTTGGTCTGCTGGGAGATATGGCCGATGACGTCGACGATGGCGGTCACGTCCTCCACCGAGCGGGTCAGCTGGGCCAGGGCGCCGCTGCTCTCGTCGATGGCGAGCCCGGTCTGGGCGGTAGCCGTCAGCATGCCCCCGACCAGCCGCTCGCTCTGGCTCATGGAGTGTTCATTGTGCTGGGCGTGCTGGGCGATTTCGGCGGCGACCTGGTGCACCTCGCTGGCGAGCTGGTTGAGCTCCTGCATCATGGTGTCGCTCTCGTCCACCGCCTGCTCCGTGGTGCGGGTGCTGTGATGGATCTCCTGCACCTGGTTGACCATCCCTTGCAGACTTTGCGACACCGCCGATAGCTGGCCCTCTTTCTGCTGCTGATCCTGTTGCAGGCGCTGTATCAGGCGGTTGTAGCTCGCGACGATGTCCGCCAGCTCGTTGCGCTCGCGCCCCGGGGTCAGCAGCTGGGCCTGACCCGTGGCGTCGAGCTGCAGGAAGGCTGCCCGCAGTTGCAGCAGGGGCCTGACCAGCCAGCGACGCTGCACCAGGGCGAACAGCAGGGCCACCACGACCAGGCAGAGCGCCAGCACGCCGAGCACGGTGGCCAGCTCCCGGTTCATGGTCTGACGGGCGGCGGCGAGTTGTTCGCCCAATTGCTCCCCCGCTTGCAGCAGCTGGGTGATGTCCTGCTGCACCATCTGACGAGCGGCCTGCTGCTGTTGCAGCGCCTTGCGGCTGTTTTCCAGCTCCTGGGGATAGCGCTTGAGCAGGGAGGTCAACTCGGCTTTGGGTTGATCCCCGAGCTCCTTGCGTATTGGCTCTCCCAGGGTGAATTCGTCGGCCGGTGCCTCCTCGAAAAGTGCCAGGCTCGGCAGGGCGGCCAGGGCGTCGGCCTGCTTTTGCAGGGCAGCCAGCTCGAATTGCAGCCCTTCGAGACGCTTGGCACTCGCCTGCTCCATGTAGTTCTGGCGCTGGTGGGCGAGGGAGGGGAGGGCGGTCAGGATGTCGGCCGCCCCCTGGCGATACTGCTCGGCCAGGACCGGATCCCGCCCGGCGGCTGCTCCCTGCTGGCCGTAACGGAGCAAGGCTTTGGCCTGGGTGGTCAACTCGTTCTCGGCATTTTGCAGCAACCACTGGCTGTTGCCGGAGAGCTTGCCCGCCGCCAGATAGTCGCCGTCAATGCGGGTTTTCATCTGCTCAAGCCGGGCGTTTAGCGGCTGGGTCTGGGGATCCTCCAGGCGGGACAACAGCGCCAGCGCCTGCTGGCGCACTCCCTGTGCCTGGGCCAGCAGCAGGGGATCCCCGCTGCCGAGATAGTCGCGAAGCGCCCCCTGCAACGGACCGCTCAGTTGCTGTTGCAGGCGCTCCTGCAGACGCTGGGCCTGGGCCGAGTGGTTGAATTGTTGCCAGCCATGATAGAGCGCGGTGGCCTGGACACCGGCCACCAGCAGCAAGACGAGGGAAGAGAGGGAGGCAAAATGGGCAATTTTCACATCAGATTCCTGCTTGAATCACGCAATGGGCGCGAGCTTAATCAGGTCTGATGGCGTTTTTATGACAGCGGCTGTGCCAGCTCCCGTTGACTTGGGCTCTTCACCAGCAGGCCGAGCAGGGCGCCGCCCATGATGAGCCCCCCCGCCAGCAGATGGCGCGGGGTGAGCGCCTCGCCGTTGAGCCAGACCAGCAGCAGGGTGCTAAGCAAGGGAGTGAGGTAGGCGAGCGCGCCGATGCGGCGCGGATCCCCGTCCCGCAGCGCCAGATACCAGGTGACGAAGGCCGCCCCCATGGGGCCGAGGGCGAGCCCGGCGATGAGCAGCCAGTCCCCCAGGGGGATCCGGGCGAATGGCAAGGGGCCTTCCAGCATCCATGCCAGCAGCAGGGCCAGGAGCCCTGCGGGCAGGCAGGCGGCGGCCGTGACCACGGCGGGAGCGGGAGGCAGGCGGCGGGAGAGCACGGAATAGGCGCCCCAGACGATGGCGGCGCCGAGGGCCAGCAGGTAGCCGGGCAGATGGGCCTGTTGCAACTGCAGGTGACCATCGACCATCACCAGCACCGATCCCGCGAGACCCAGGGCCCCGGCCAGCAGATGGTGCAGGCTCAGGGGATGACCCGGCAGCAGCAAGGGGGTGAACAGGATGATGCACAGCGGCCACAGGTAGTTGATGAGGTTTGCCTCCAGCACGGGGGCGTGGCGAAAGCTTGTGAACAGCAGCAGGTGATAGAGCAGCAGGGCGGTGATGGTCACCAGCCAGGTGAGGGGGCTGGCGCGCCACTGGCGCCAGAATGGCAGAGTGCCCGCCCCGCAGAACAGCAGCACCAGCCCCACCAGCACCAGCGGCGAGACGCTGGTGATCCGGGAGGTGAGCGCGGCGAGAGAGGCCCACAACAAGATGGTGAGCAGGGCAAAACCGGTGGACTTGTCCCACCAGGAAGACGCAGGCATCCAACACTCCTTTGCAAGATGAATGAACGAAAAAGAGGGCCAGTCTAGCAGACTGGCCCTCGTCACACAGCGTTGCCGTGACGGTGCGGGTTATGACTCCCGGCTCGGGACGGCCCCTGCCGCCGGAGCCAGGGACTGCCCCTTGACGTACCAGACGATGAGGGCCAGCACCAGCAGCGGCAGCACGGGGTCGAACCAGGTGCCGCCGGAGCCGAACAGCAGGTTCAGCAGGGCGACGCCGGTGCCGCCAATGGCCCAGGCGATGGTGGTCGGGATGGACCAGACGATCATCTGCTGCTTGACGTCGGAGATGCCCATCATGCGGTTGACCACCCAGAACAGGCTGTCGTTGAAGTAGCCGAAGAAGAGCGACCCCATGGTGGCGGCCTGGGCGGCCAGCAGCATGTTGACCCCGGGGATCTGCGCCAGGATGGGGGCGGAGATGGAGGCCGCCGTCACCATGGCCACGGTGCCGGACCCCTGGATGAGGCGCACCAGGGTCGCCACGATGAAGGGGATCAGGATGGGGGAGATGGGCAATTGGGCGATCTGCTCGGCCAGTTGCTGGCCTGCGCCACTGTCGCGCAGCACGGCCCCCAGCGCTCCACCGGCACCGGTCACCAGCAGGATGATGCCGGCCGACTGCAGCCCCTCTTCCAGGCGGGCGGCGGTGGCGTGCCTGTCCATGTGCGGCACCAGAGTGTAGACCGCCAGCAGCACGCTGATGGCCAGCGCGATGATGGGGGTGCCGATGAAGTTGATGCCCTGCACCAGGGGGTTCGCCATCAGGCCGTCCATGCCCTCCAGGGTGGCCAGAGTGGTGAAGATGGCCTTGACGAAGATGAGCACGATGGGCACCAGGATCGGCAGCAGCGACAGGGTCAGGCTCGGCAGGGTCTTGCCCTCCTTCTCCTTGAGGTACTGCTCATAGGTGGCTTGCAGCTCGTCCGGGGTCTGGGCGGCCTGGGCACCGAACTCGGGGTACTTCTTGTCGAGCCACTGGGCGTAGAAGACGATGCCGAGCACGCAGGGGATGGCCAGGGCCATGCCGGTCAGCAGCATGGCGCCGATGTCCACGCCAAACAGGCCGGCAACCCCCAGTGGGCCCGGGGTCGGCGGCACGGTATGGTGGGTTACCACCAGGCCGCCCGCGAGCGCCACCCCCAGGGTGAGCAGGGAGCGCTTGCCGCTTTTTGCCAGCGCCTTGGCCACCGGATAGAGGATGACGAAGGCGGAGTCCACGAAGATGGGGATGCTGACGATGTAGCCCGTGATGGCCAGGGCCCACTCCTCGCGGCGCTTGCCGAGCCACTTGATGAAGCTGTAGGCGATCTGTTCGGCGGCGCCGGAGACCTCAAGCAGGCGACCCATCATGACCCCGAGGCCAATGACGATGCCGATGCTGCCGAGGGTGGAGCCAAAGCCCTGGGTGATCACGGTGAGGGTCTTGTCGATGCTCATGCCGCCGGTGATCCCGGCGATGCAGGCCGCCGCCAGCATGGCGATCAGGGCGTGCACCCGGGTGCGGATGACCAGGAACACCAGCACGAAGACCGCGATGATGAGACCGATGATGGGGGTTGGGATGTCGCTCATGATGCCTCCTGCATGTCATGGGTGATGAAACTGTCGATGATGTCGGCAAACGTCCTGTCTGCCGCGAAGCCGAGGGCGTAGGCCCGCTGGTTGTCGATGCGTCCCGGCCAGCTCGCCACGATGCGCTCGATGGCCGGATCGGCGGCAAACTGCACCCGATCCCGGGCCGCCTGGCCACCGGCCCGTGCGAGGGCCTCCAGCATTTCGCCGACGGTCACGCTGATGCCGGGCAGGTTGATGCTGCGGGCGTCACCGGTGGCGGGAAGTCTGGCCGCCAGCAGGAAGTTCGCGACCACGTTGGCGGGGCTGGAGAGCCAGAGGCGCAGATCCGGGCTCACCGGGCAGATGGCGCTCTCCCCTTGCAGCGGCTCGCGGATGATGCTGCTGACAAAGGAGGAGGCGGCGCGGTTCGGCTTGCCCGGCCGCACGCAGATGGTGGGTAGGCGCAGCACCAGGCCATCTACATAGCCCTTGCGGCTGTAGTCGTTGACCAGCAGTTCCCCCATGGCCTTCTGGGCGCCGTAGGAGGAGGTGGGGGTCAGGGCGGTACCGTCATTCACCAGCTCCGGCAGCGGGCCGCCATAGACGGCGAGGGAGCTGGTGAAGACGAAGCGGATGCCCGGCCGGGCATGGCGGCACGCCTCCAGCAGGGTGCGGGTGGTGTCCAGGTTGACCTGCCAGCCCAGATCGAAGTCCTGCTCCGCGTGGCTGCTGACGATGGCGGCCAGGTGGTAGACCACGGCGGTCCGCTCGCTGATGAGGGACTCGGCGACACCGGGTTCGGTGAGGTCGGCCCGCAGACAGCGAACCCTGGGGTCCGGTAGGGGGGATTGCGGCTGCTGGATGTCCACCAGCAGCAGCTCGGTGAAGGGGTGGGGGCCTTGCAGCAGGGCCCGGGCCAGTTTCTGGCCCAGGAAGCCACCGCCGCCGGTGATGATGATCTGCATCTTGTTATCCTCAGACTCGTTCATGTTCAGGGTCGTTATTGTTGTGTCAGCCAGGCCAGCCCTTCCCGGGTGCCGGCTCTGGGGTTGTACTCGCAGCCAATCCAGTCGTGGTAGCCCGTCTGCGCCAGCACCTTGAACAGGTGGGGGTAGGCGATCTCCCCCTCGTCAGGCTCGTGGCGATCCGGCACCGAGGCTATCTGGACATGGCCGATGGCCGGGCCCAGCTTGCCGATGAGACGGGTGAGATCCCCGTCCATGATCTGGGCGTGATAGAGGTCGAGCTGCACCCCCACGTTGGGTCTGTCTATCTCCTGCACCAGGGCCAGGGCGTCGAGCTGGTGGGCCAGGAAGTAGCCGGGTACATCCCGATCGTTGAGTGGCTCGAGCAGTACCTTGATGCCGTCTTCGGCCAGGAAGTCGGCGGCGAAGCGGATGTTGTCGATCAGGGTCTGGCGGTGGGCCGAGAGGCTATGAGCAGGGTCCACGATGCCGCTCATGGCGTGTACCTTGGTGCAGCCGAGCGCCAGGGCATAGTCACGCACGCTTGGCAGGTGGCCGCGAAACTCCGCTTCCCGCCCCGGGATGGCGGCCATGCCGCGCTCCCCTGCCGCCCAGTTGCCCGGCGGCATGTTGAACAGGGCTTGGGAGAGCCCCTGCTCGCGCAAGCGGCGGCCCAGCTCTGCGGCCGGCCACTCGTAGGGGAAGAGGAACTCCACCGCCTCGAAGCCTGCGTCGCGGGCGGCGGCGAAGCGCTCCAGGAACGGCACCTCGGTAAACAGCATGGTGAGATTGGCGGCAAACTTGCTCATGGTTTCATCCTCCTCAATTCATCAATTTCGGGTTCGCTCAGGTAGCGGATGGAGTGGCCATGGAGCATCAGTGCCAGGCGCGCCGTCTCCTCCAGCTCTTCCATGTTGTTGACCGCATCCACCAGATCCTTGCCCGTCACCACGGGGCCGTGGTTGGCAAGCAGGAAGGCGTTGCCTTCGGGAGCGCGGCGCCCCAGCTCCTCGGCGATGCGGGCATCCCCCGGTTTGTAGTAGGGGATGAGCGGCAACTGGCCGACCCGCATCACGTAGTAGGGGGTGAAGGGGCGGATGACGTTGGCCGGATCCAGCCCCTCCAGACAGGAGAGGGCGGTCAGGTGGGTGCAGTGCAGGTGCACCACGGCCCGGCAGTCCGGATTGTTGTGGTAGATGGCGAGGTGGAAGGCCACCTCCTTGGAGGGGCGATCACCTCCCAGGTGTTCCCCCTGCAGGTTGACGTGAGAGAGCCTGTCGGCGCTGAGCCGTCCCAGGCAGGAGCCGGTCGGGGTGGCGATCAGGGTGCCGTCCGGCAGCAGGGCGGAGAGGTTGCCGGCGCCCCCGGTGGCATATCCGCGCTGGAAGAGGGAGGCCCCCAGCATCACCATGGTGTCGCGCAGTGCCTGTTCAGTCATGGAAGTACTCCTGAGCCTTGTCGAAGAAGTCGTCGCTCCCGAAATTGCCGGACTTGAGGGCCAGCGACAGGGGGGCGTCGATGGCCCGCACCCAGGGCACACCGGGGGCGATCTGCGGGCCTATGTGGAACGCCTTGACGCCGAGGGCCTGGGTGACCCGGCTCGAGGTCTCGCCACCGGCGATGATGAAGCGGTCCACCCCGGCGCCTTGCAGCAGTTGGGCGAGGCGGGCAAAGCAGTGTTCCACCGCGTCGCTGGCCGCCTGCTGGCCGTGGGTTTCCTGAATGCGGGCCAGCTCTGCCGGGCTGGTGGTGGCGTAGACCAGCGGCGCCGGGGTCCGGGGCTGGTCCAGTACCCAGCGCGCCAGCTCGGCCGGGTAGTCGGCCTCTTCGAGGCAGCGCACCACATCCAGCGCCAGGGCAGGAGCGTGCTGGCGATAGCGGGCCACCTGACGGTTGGTCATCTCGGAGCAGGAGCCCGACAGCACCGCGGCGCGGGTGCCTCTGGGCCAGCCCGCTTCGCGGGCACCCTGCAGATCGCCGCTGCCAAGCTGACGGGCCAGGCCGATGGCGAGGCCGGAGCCGCCGGTCACCAGGGGCATGTCGAGGGCGGCGGTGGCGATGTCCAGCAGGTGCTGCTCGGTCAGGGTGTCGACCACGGCGTAGCGCACACCCGCTTGCGTTAGCTGCTCAAAGGCGTCGGCAATGGCGCCGGGACCCTGTGCGATGGTATTGAACGGCACCAGACCGGCACGGCCCTGGGCCTGCCCCTCCATCAGCCGCAGCAGGTTGCTGTCGGTCATGGGGGTGATGGGGTGATGGCGCATGCCGGACTCGGCGAGCGGCTGGGCGCCGACGAAGAGGTTGCCCTGATAGACGGTGCGACCGTTTACCGGCAGGGCCGGGCAGATCAGGGTGAACTTGCTCTCCAGCGCGGCCAGCAGGGCGTCGGTGACGGGGCCGATATTACCCGCCGCCGTGCTGTCGAAGGTGGAGCAGTACTTCTGGTAGATGCGTGGGCAGCCGCGGGCCTTGAGCCAGTCGAGGGCCGCCAGGGAGTCGCGCACTGCCTCATCGGCCGGGCAGGAGCGGCTCTTGAGGCTGATCACCACGGCGTCGACCCCGGTCAGATCCGCCTCTGCCGGGATGCCGGCAAACTGGATGGTGGAGAGGCCGTTCTCCACCAGGAAACCGGCGATGTCGGTGGCGCCGGTGAAGTCGTCTGCGATGACTCCGAGTTTCATGCTTGCTCCTCCTGACCCGGCAGGGTGATGCCTGAGAAGATCTTGATGACGGCGCTGTCATCTTCCTGGCCGTGGCCCGCGTTGCTGGCACCGAGGAACATGTTCAGCGCCGTGCTCGCGAGCGGCAGCGGGAAGCGCAGCGCCTTGGCGGTGTCCGCCACCAGGGTGAGATCCTTGACGAAGATGTCCACTGCGGAGCGGGCCTGGTAGTCACCGGCCAGCACACGGGGCATGCGGTTTTCAAACATCCAGGAGTTGCCGGCGGCATGGGTCACCACGTCATACATGAGATCCAGGGACACGCCGGCCCGACTGGCCAGGGCCATGGCTTCGGCGGCCACCGCGATGTGCACCCCGGCCAGCAGCTGGTGGATGATCTTCACCGTGCTGCCTTGGCCCGGCTCGCTGCCGACCCGGTAGACCTTGCCGGCCACCGCATCCAGCACCGGGGCCAGCTTGTCGAAGGCGGCGTCGGCGCCTGCGGCCATCACCGTCATTTCGCCGGTATCGGCCTTGATGGCACCACCGGAAACCGGCGCATCCAGCATCGGCAACCCCATCAGCGCCAGCTCGGCAGCCAGGGCGCTCGCCTCTTCGGCGGCGATGGTGGAAGAGACCATGATGGCGGTGCCCGGTTTGAGGTGGCGAGCCAGCCCCGCTTCGCCGAGCAGGATGCGGCGCACCTGGGTGGCGTTGACCACCAGCAACAGCACGGCATCGAGCGTCTCGGCCAGGGGCCTTGCATCGGCCATGACGGCGGCGGCACCGGCCTGCTGCAACTGGCCGCGGGCCTGTTCGCTGAGGTCGATGCCATAGGTGGTGAGCCCGGCCCGCAGGCAGGAACGGGCGGCGCCCATGCCCATGGCGCCCAGGCCGATGACCGCAACATGATAGGGAGTGCTCATCTCGTGATTCCTCGATTACGACTGATGAGCAGATAGTAGAGGCTTGCGGCGATGAAATATCAGGCAGGCATCACAAAAAATAACTTATTGCGTGTTAATTTTTGTTATTTATGAGGATTGAGATTCTTTCGAGTCAAATTTTGGTGTTTTTTGTGTGAATAAATGTGATTTGTGAGCCCGTTTCAGGTTATTTATCATTTTTTCCCAGGTCGCTGGGGTAGAATGGCACCTTCCTTTTCCCGAGGCGCGAGGCAAGATGATTCCCGTAGAGCGACAGCAACGTATCCTGCAACTGCTGGCAGAGCGCGGCGTGGTCAGCATAGTGGAGCTGACCGACTGGCTGCAGGTCTCCCACATGACCATCAGGCGCGACATCCAGAAGCTGGAGGAGCAGGGGAGGGTGCTCTCCGTCTCCGGCGGGGTCAGCCTCTCCCAGCGGATCAAGAGCGAGCCCTCACACGCCGCCAAGCGCAGCCTGATGCAGGGAGCCAAGCTGGCGATCGCCCGGCTTGCCGCCGCCCAGGTGAGCGAGGGGAGCACCGTCTATCTGGATGCCGGTACCACCTCCCTGGAGCTGGCCCGGGAGCTGGCGCTTCGGGAAGACTTGATGATAGTGACGAACGACTTCATGGTGTGCGCCTACCTCATCGAGCACGGCCGCTGCCGCCTCTATCACACCGGGGGTCAGGTCATTCGCGAGAACCAGTCCTGTGCCGGGGAGGCCACCGCCCACTTCCTGCGCAACCTCCATCTGGACATCGCCTTCCTGTCAGCCTCCTCCTGGGACAGTCAGGGGATCTCCACCCCGAGCGAACAGAAGGTGCCGGTGAAGCGGGCCGTGGTGGAGTCGGCGGCGACCCGCATCCTCATCTGCGATTCGTCCAAATATGGCAAGGTGGGGACCTTCAACGTGGTGAGCTGGGATGCGATCGATCAGGTGATCACCGACGAGCAACTGCCCCAGAGCGCCCGCGAGGCATTGGCACAGCACGGGGTCAGGGTGACCATGGCGCCGCTGGCCAGTCTGGTGGCCAGCGCCGAACAGGGGTAAGGAAAGGGGCGACAGGCGGCGAACCACAGCGTCACCCGGCCGGGATCAGCGACCCTCTGCCGCCGGCTCCTCCGCCAGGTTGGCGGAGCCCTGGATCACCTCCCCCGCCTTCTCGATGTCCCGTCCCATCCCGTGGATGGTGTTGCAGCCCAGCAACCAGAGGCTGGCGCAGAGCACCAGCAGCATGCGATTCGTCTTCATCCTTGCTCCTTTCATGCTATGGGGTCAGTTTGAGCAGGCGCCCCTGGCCTGAATCCGTCAACAGGTAGAGGGCGCCGTCGGGGCCCTCCTTGACGGTACGGATCCGCTCCCCCAGATCGGTCAGCAGCCGCTCTGCCGACACTATCTTGTCTCCGTCGAGGTGCAGGCGCAACAAGGTCTGACCGCGCAGGGCGCCGACGAACAGATCCCCCTGCCACTCCCTGAACAGGTTCCCCTGATAAAAGGCCATGCCCGAGGGGGCGATGGAGGGCACCCAGATCCAGCGCGGTGCCGTCATGCCCGGCGCGCTCTGGCCCACGCCAATCTTGCCGCCCCCGTACTCCTCGCCAAAGGTCACTCTGGGCCAGCCGTAGTTGTGGCCTGGCAGGATGAGGTTGACCTCGTCCCCGCCCTGGGGACCGTGCTCGTGAGCCCAGAACTGCTGGCTGCCCGGACGCAGGGCCGCCCCCTGCATGTTGCGATGGCCCAGGCTCCAGATCTCCGGCAGGGCCCCCGGCGTCTTGACGAAGGGGTTGTCGGCGGGGACCCGGCCATCCTTGTGCAGGCGTACTGTCTTGCCGAGGTGGTTGTCCAGCGTCTGGGCCCGCTCCCGCTCGCTGTAGCGATCCCCCAGGGTGATGAAGAGGTGGTCATCCGTCAGCACCAGGCGAGAGCCGAAATGGGCGCCGCCAGCCACCTTGGGCTCTTGGCGAAACAGCAGTTGCCAGTCGACGAGGGCGTCTTTTTGCAGCCGGGCCCGGGCCACGGCGGTGCCGGCGCCCCCGTCCCCCGGCTCGCTGTAGCTGAGATAGAGCCAGCCATCGCTGTCCAGGGCGAGATCGAGCAGACCCCCCTGGCCCGTGGCGGCGAGGGGCGGCAGGCCGGAGACCACATGGCGGTTGCCACCCGCGTCGATGCGCAGCAGGCGCCCAGGGCGCTCGCTGACGAGGTAGCCGCCATCCGGCAGCAAGGCGAGCCCCCAGGGGTGGCGTAGCTCCCCCGCCACCGGGGTCAGGGTCAGCGCCCGCACCGGGAGCACCAGGCAGACAAGCAGCAGGGCAAACAGTCGCAACATGGGGGCCTCCTCGCTCGGCCAGACCTGAATGTCGCTGAAGTATAGGGGAGGCAAACGGGAAAACGTGAGCAACAACAAGCCATTGGATGATACCGGCAGCGCCGGTTGTCCCTTGGGGCAGGAAGGGAAAGGGGGTGAGCCAGGGCTCACCCCCTCTGGCTAGAAGAGGGCTGGCACGATGCGAAGCGGGTGCTCCGATGGTTTGACTTTGCCTATCTTGCGCTTGGGCCGCTTCACCGGCTCCGCCGGCAGCGCCTCGTAGGGGATGTGCGCCAGCAGGTGGGAGATGATGTTGAGGCGCACCCGTTTCTTGTCCTCGGAGTGGGCCACGAACCAGGGGGCCCAGGCGGTGTCGGTGGCGATGAACATGGCATCCCGCGCCCGGGTGTAGTCATCCCAACGATCGAAGGACTTGATGTCCATGGGGGAGAGCTTCCAGATCTTGCGGCCATCGTCGATGCGATCACGCAACCGCCGCTCCTGCTCTTGTGGGGTCACCTCCAGCCAGTACTTCAGCAGAATGATGCCAGAGTCCACCAGGGCTTTTTCCACCATGGGGGTGCCAGCCAGGAATTTGTCGCTCGCCTCCTCGCTGCAAAAGCCCATGATGCGCTCCACCCCGGCCCGGTTGTACCAGCTGCGATCGAAGATGACGATCTCCCCCGCCGCCGGCAGATGGGGGATGTAGCGCTGGAAGTAGAGCTGGCTCTTCTCCCGCTCCGTGGGGGCGGGCAGTGCGACGACCCGAAAGACCCGGGGGCTGACCCGCTCGGTGATCGCCTTGATGGTGCCCCCCTTGCCGGCCCCGTCGCGCCCCTCGAAGACGATGCAGACCTTGAGCCCCTTGTGCACCACCCACTGCTGCAGCCTGACCAGCTCCACGTGCAAGAGGCGCAGCGCCTTTTCGTATACCTTGTTGCCAAGGGGCTTTTGCGCCTCGGCCACGACCGGTTCTTCCGTTCTGGATTTTCGTTTGCTGCCCATGATGTCCTTCTCTGTGTCTCGGCGAATGGAGGGCCGTCCTGCAGGACGGCGCCCTTCAAGGGTAGATGACGGTGTACCGCCACCGGGAGTGGCAACTACCGGGGGATGGCCGGGATCATCTTTGGTGGGGCTCGCGGGGTTGTTGGTGGCAGTGAGACATTGAAGAGGGGGGGGGGCGGGACCTGGCCGCCATGGATGCAGGGGAAATGGCGCAGAAACGCACAAGGGGCTGGCATCATGACGATGCCAGCCCCTTGCTGTGTATGGCGTTCCCGACTGGAGTCGAACCAGTGGCCTGTCCCTTAGGAGGGGACCGCTCTATCCTGCTGAGCTACGGGAACCTTGTGGCGGGCATTATACAAGAAGCATTGTGCTTTTAAACCCTTGATTCCTATTCCAATACGGCCAGGTCACCGATTTGGACATTGAACGGCGAATATTTGTTCTGACTGCTGATGATGGCGCCATCCTCGAACACCTGTACCACCTCGAACAGACCGTCAGCGGGGTTGCGCATCACCCTGGACTTGCCATAGGGGTCGACGAAGTCGGCGCTGTGCTGGACCCGGAACTGGTCCCCGAGCTTGACCCCGTTGCGACGGCCCAGGTTGATGTGGGGGCCGCGCTCGTGCTGGGCCACGATCCGGGCGGTGACGGGGGCACAGGCGAGTTCGGCGGCGATGTCCTGGGCCGCCTCCTTCAACTGGTAGCCCACCTCCTGGCCAAAGCTCGACTGCCAGAACTGGCCGCCGCTGCTGCCCACCTGTTCCCGCTTGGAGAAGGTCCAGTTGGCGCGGCCCTTGTACTCCTTGCGGCCGAGCAGGCTGCCGTTGATGCCGTCGAACAGGTAGAGCTGCATGGAGAAATTGCGCACGGGATCCTCATACCAGCTGGTGAGGGCGTTGCCCTGGGGCTCGAGGGAGAGGTCGTCGATGCTGCCGAGCACCAGATACTGGCTGTCGGTGCGCAGGCTCAGGGCCTTGATCTCCTCGAGGGCGCTGCGATCCCCCTGTTGCAGATGGAGAGGGTCGATGCGCAGGTTCTCGTCCAGCCACTGGCGTGCGACCACCTGGGGCGTCGTCGCCAGGGTTTCAAACAGCCGGCGGGAGAGATCGGCGGGCATGTCGTCCAGGGCACCGGTGCTCGCCTGGTCCGGGTAGCGCATGCGCAGACGCACCAGCGTCAAATCCTTGGCGTAGTGCTGGGTCTGGCAGATCTGCCGCTCCGCCTGGATGTCGGCCACGAGGGTGATGTACATGCGGCCGTTGCGCACCTCTTCGCGCTTGAGGCGGTACTGGCGGATGTCGCCGCCGGAGCGGATCTGGATCTGCTCGGAGCGCAGGCTGCCGTTTTCCAGGCGCTGGATGCTGGAGACGGAGGCACCGCTGGCCAGCAGCGCCTGGCGCAGGGCATCCCGGGTCGCCTGCTCGCGGGCGTAGACCTCGTCGCCCCCCAGAATGGCGGCACTGCCCTGGGCCTCGATAAGTTCGGCCCTGGCCGACAGGCTGGCCAGCAGCAGGGTGAACAGCAGCGAAACTTTCATAACAAACACCTTGAGTGGGCGACCCCGCTGCCGCCGGTGGGGCGGGTCAGGGATCCTGGACACAGATCCGGTCTGCACCGGAGCGGGTGACCAAATAAAAGCAAGAACCATGCCTTCTTCCCTGGCCGGAGCACGCGCGGTAGGCTCCGGTGGCACAGTGCGCGCCTTTGCCCGGGGATCATCGAGGATCCTGCGCGCATTCCCGCCTCAAGTGTTGGCGGTTGCGACCGATAACAGGTCAGGTGCAGATACAGGAAAGGTATCCATGAAGAGAGTTATCACGGTGCTGGCGGTGGCGCTGGCATTGGTCGGTTGCGGGTCGGCCGACCCCATCAATCGGGAGCTGGGAGACCCCCGCCAGGCGGCGAAGGGGATGGAGCTCAACTGGCTGGTGGCCCGCATGACGGATCAGCTGATGGAGCGCAAGTCCCTCACGACCCTGACCGAGCCCATTGCGGTCGCCTCCTTTGTCGATCTCGACACCCTGAAGGACACCAACTGGATGGGGCAGCAGATCGAGGAGAGCTTCATCTACGAGCTGAACCGGCGCGGTGAGGTGGTGGTGGACTTCAAGACCACGGGCAACATCCAGGTGACCCCGCAGGGGGATTTCGTGATGAGCCGCAACTACAAGGATCTCTCGTCCCGGCTGCCCATCTCCCGCATCCTGACCGGCACCTTCAGCCGCAATCAGCAGGGGATCCTGGTCAACGCCCGCATCATCGATCTGCGCACCAAGATGGTGGAGACCACGGCCCAGAGCCTGATCCCGAAACAATATTTGTCCGGTGCCAGCAACTCCTTTGGCCGGGCCTCCATCAATCGCGGTTACCTGATGCGGGGGGGCCAGAGCCCGTCCGGCCATCTGGTCAACCTGACCCCTTGAGGTGGCGCGTCATGAAGCGTGAAGCGGGCTGGCTGACATTGAGCCGTGAAACATCGGGTGTGGTGAACAGGAAAACGGGGAAACAGCGATGAAAATCTTGTTGGGTTGCCTGATGGCCATGTTGCTGACGGCGTGCAGTGGCAACCGGGTGGTGAACTATGACGTGGGCGAGAAGCCCGATGATTTCCCGGTGCTCAAGGCGGTGGGGTATGCGGTGATCGACATCCAGCCCGGTCCCTCCCAGTCCGAGAAGATGTTGCAGGCGATCCGCGCCTCCAAGATGGACGCCTACCGGGAGCTGGCGGAGCAGCTCAACGGCCAGCAGGTGCGCGGCCAGAGCAGCTACAAGGACCTGACCCAGACCTCCAACTCCCTGGATGTGTCGGTGGCGGGTATGGTGCGCGGTGCCCGGGTGGTGGCGACCTATCCCCGTGGCAACACCTATGCCACCGAGCTGGAGCTCGACACCCGCAACCTCTATCACCTGAACCAGCTGATGGCGGGCCAGTTCTAGGGCGGGTCCGGGGGGCGCCGGCATGAGCCCGGCGATCATCACGGCACAGACAAAGGCGAGCGCAGGCTCGCCTTTTTGTTTGGTCGGGAAGGGGCTCGGATCTGCGGGGAATAACCGGGGTTGGCGCGTTGGACTGCATTGGGCCTGGGGAGGATAACCGGGGTTGGCGTCTTGGTGGGGAACTGGTCTTCGGCAGGAGAAACGGAGTTGATGGCCGGGCGGGATCCGGCCTGTGGCGAGGAAAAAGGGGGCTGAGGTAGTACAAGAGGCGCCCGGGCGCCGGAATGTCGGCCTTTTTTGTTTAGGGAAATCTAACGATATAGCCATGTCGTTAAATAAAGCCAAACGATAGAAAGGCCCGGCAGGCGGCAAAAGGGGGCCGCAACGGGAGGAAGATGGCCTGATGGTGAGTGGAAAGACAGCAGCGCCAGGATCCCGGGTCCACGAGGAAGGGGGTGGAGGGCGGTTTAACGCCGGAAGGGAAGGGCGGGACTGGGCCGCGTCTCACGGGGAGGGCGCATAGAGCACAAAGGCGAGCCGGGGCTCGCCTTTGTGTGGCAGGGGCGGGATCCGCTCCCCATCAGCTTCCCATCAAGACGGGCGGCACGGCGGTCGGCTTGACGTCTTCACTCGGGTAGCAGCCCAGCACCTTGATGTAGCGGGTGATCTTGGTCAGCTCCAGCAGGGCGGCCTGCATGGCCGGGGTCTGCAGGTTGGCGGAGACATCCAGGTAGAACATCTCCTCCCAGGGGTTGCCCTGCACCGGACGGGATTCCAGCTTGGTCATGTTGATCTCGTGGCTGCGCAGCACCAGCAGCGCCTCCACCAGGGAGCCCGGCTTCTGGGAGGTGGACATGATGAGGGTGGTCTTGGCCGGGATCTGGGGCGCCACGTCGATGGGCTTGCGCGCCACGACTATGAAGCGGCTGTAGTTCTCCTTCTGGTTGGCGAGCTGCTCGGCCAGCACGTCCAGGCCATAGAGCTCGCCGCCGGCGGCGCTGCCGATGGCCGCCGCTTCCGGGCTTGCCAGCTCCTTGACCTTCATCATGGCGCTGGAGGAGGAGTCGCAGATCTCGTGGCGCGCCCCTTCCAGCTTGCTGAGGTAATGGGAGCACTGCTGGAACACCTGGGGATGGGCGTAGAAGGTCTTGATGCGTTCGATCTCGGTGGGCACGGCGGTGAGGATGCAGTGCTCGATGGGATAGGTGAGCTCACCCACGATTGAGAGGGTGGTGTGCTGCATCACGTCGTACACCTCGTTGATGGAGCCCGAGCTGGTGTTCTCGATGGGCAGCACCCCGAAGGCGGCGCGGCCCGACTCCACCGTGTCCAGCACCTCGCGGAAGTTCTGGCAGTTCACCTCGATCACCTGATCCTTGTAGCGGGCCAGGTACTTGCGGGCGGCCAGGCTCGAGTAGGAGCCGCGTGGTCCCAGGTAGGCAACGCTGGTCATGGGCTCCTGCTGCTGGGGGTTGAGCAGGCTCTGCAGGTAGGCCTGCTGGGAGAGCACGGAGTCTTCGATGATGGTGTGGTAGATGCGGGTGATGTACTGGGCATCCAGTCCGAGGGCGCGCCCTTTCTGGATCAGGGCGACCAGCAAGTCCTGCTCGCGCTGGTGGTCACGGATGGGACGGGGATTGGCCTGCTTGGCGCGGGCGACCTCGATGCTGAGGGTCTTGCGTTTGGCCAGCAGGGCGAGCAGCTCCTGATCCAACTGGGTGATGTCGTGTCTGATCTCGTCGAGCGTTGCCATGGTGGTTCCCTATCCAGTGATTCTGTGGTGTGTGGTGCAAAAAAAAGCCTCCGCTGGGGAGGCTCGATTCGTCTTTGGTTTCTGTTTACGCGAATGGTTCACGTGACGACGGGCCTTCCCTCATGTGGGCCGGGTAAACGAGAAAACAAAGAAGAATGGTGTGTTCATGGGCGTGTCCTGAATGTAACGCCATAACCATTAAGGGATTTGGCGGTGCGATGCAAGTAAAACTTGCCCGGGGGCGTTGAACGGGGCAGGGTGGTGGCTCGGGTTGCCGGGGGAGAGTGAGCGTCGTTCTGGTCCCTGTTTATGGCAACCGCCGTGACCACATCCGTGGCAACAACACATAGAGGGGACGAGACGATGGCGGTGATCTTCGATCTGGGCAGGGTGGTGGTGCGCTGGGATCCGGTGGCCATAGTGAGTGGGGTGCGCGGACCCGAGGGGGCGACTGCGATCGCGGAGCAGCTGTTCAACCACCCGGACTGGCTGGAGGTGGACAGGGGGACCCTCTCCCTGCACACCATGGCCCGTCAGGCGCAGGGGCGCATCGGCCTGTCGATGGCGGAGAATCTGGCCATCTTGCAGGCGGTGCCGTCCTCCCTTGTGCCGGATCCTGCCATGGTGGCGCTCATCGAAGAACTGCACGGTGCAGGCCACCCCCTCTATGCCCTCTCCAACATGGGGCACGCCAGCATCGACTGGCTGGAGCAGCATCAGTCCTTCTGGCGCTTCTTCAGCGGCAAGGTGGTGTCGGCCCGGGTGCGGATGCTCAAACCCGAGCCCGACATCTACCGCTATCTGCTGGTGTCGTTCGACCTCAAGGCTGGGGAGTGCCTCTTTATCGACGACAGCCCGGCCAACGTGGCGGCGGCCGAGGCGCTCGGTCTGCGGGGGCTGATCTTCACCGATCCGGCCCGGTGCCGGGCGTATCTGATCGCTCAGGGGTTGTTGCCTGCCTGAGGAGAGCCAGTTTCGCTTCGCAGCGAAAAAAGTGTGCAAAACCTTGATTGAGGGCAAATAACGTACAGCTTTATCCATGCTCTTTAAGTGTATATTCAGCTTGGTGCGGGCAAACTGGTATCCAGTTCATCATCCGGAGTTGTTGTTATGGATGCCAATGTCGTTGCGCTGCATCGGGGATACGATCAGACCTTTCAAGCCAGGGAACAGAGGCTCATCAACATCCTGGCCGGTTACAGCGAACTGCTTGTCTCCTTCTCCGGCCGACTGGAATCCTGCTACAGCATGGATCTGTGCCGGGCCAGCGGGGTGCGATTTCGCGCCATCACCCTGGACAACCCCACCCTCAGCCGCCAGTCGGTGGCCAGGGCACAGCGCTACTGCCGGCACTACGGCATCCCCCATCAGGTGCTCAAGACCGACGAGATGATCTTCAGCGCGCACCTGGGCCACCTCGCCGAGGTGACCGACCCGGTGCGCTACCTCTGCCAGCAGCTCGAACATGAAGAGGGCCCGCCGCTGCTGATGTCGGCCTCGGTGGAGGAGAAGCGGGAGTACCTGCGCCGATTCCACAGCCTGCCCGCCAACACCCTCTGGATCTTTGCCGAGCAGGGGATGACCAACCGGGATTTTCGCTACGGCTTTCACAAGCGGCAACTGGCGCTCTGGGGAGACGTGGGGGAGGCCTGCCTGAGCCGGCGCTTTGTCGATATGACCTCCCTAGACAGGCGGCACCTGCGGATGGTCGACATGGCCGAGCAGATGCTGGTGGACATGGGGCTGGGGGGAGCCCAGGTCTTCTTCCATACCCTGGGTGACAGGGTCACCACCCTTGCGAGGATCCGGGTGCCCGAACGGCTGCGGGCCCTGGTGTTCGACATGCAGCCCACCATCCAGAAGGCCCTCAGGAGTGCCCAGTTCGATCTGGTGACCCTGGATCTGGCCACGCTGGAGGATCCCCACCCCCTGGTCATCTGATCCGGGGCGTAACGTGAGGGGGGTCATAGGCAAGGAGGGCACGACTCTTTATACTGCCCCCTTCGCATCCTTTATCGAGTGCCTGCCCATGAAACCCCTCTCCCGACTGCTGGTCGCTCTCTGTCTGTGCCCTCTGCTGGCCGAGGCGGCTTCCCTGCACCAGATCACCTTGCCGGATGGTCGCCAGGTGCAACTCAATGACGATTTCACCTGGGAATACCTGCTGGTCAAGCCGGCAGCCACGGTAGCCGGTCAGGCAGTGACGGCGAGTGTCGCGGCCCCGGTGCTGACCGAGCAGGCCATGGCCCATCCCGACTTGCTCTCCCAGGCGACCCGGGACGGCATCACGGTGAAGCTGGACCAGGTGGCGGGGGACGATCCCCTCAGCCTGCAGTTCGTGGTGAGCAACACCGGCAGTCGCAACGTGGTGCGCGTCAACGGCAGCCTGACCCTGTTCAGCGCCGACGGGGTGCAGCTCTCGACCGAACCCGTGCGCTTCTGGGTCGGGGAGAACCGCCTGCCTGACTCCTACCTGCGCAAGGGGGAGGCACGCGCCTCCCGGGCCATCGAGCTGGCACGACCCGCCGGCCTCACCGGCAAGCCGCTGGTGCGGGTGCAGATCGACGAGGTGGAGTTCCGCTAGGATGACGGCGGGGGAGCCCTCGCTCCCCCGCAGAGTGTTGCACCGGTAACCGCCAGCAATATCCGCTTACATCTGACATGGTTTGGCAACAGCTTGCTCCTCGGCGTTGCCCCCTTTGCCCGTCACAATGGCTCCATTCCAGTTAGGTCCGCCTAACTCAACCCATGGAGTCAACAAAATGCAAAAGATCGCACTGTCTGTTCTGGTTCTGGCCGGTCTCTCTTCCACCTCCGTCCTGGCGCAAGATGCCTTCAGCTATGCCAAGGGCTCTGCCACCTTGGCCCACACCAAGTCTGACTACATCGGTGGCAAGGATGGGGAGAACCGCGACTTCGGCGGCCTGAGCCTGGATCTCTCCAAGAGCTTCACCAGCAATGTCTATGGCCGGATCGGCAGCGAATACACCTCCCGCAGCAGCGGCAACGACAGCATGGCCATCTCCAGCCTGGGGATGGGTGTCTACACCCCCCTCAGCACCGGCCTGAACCTCTACGGTGAAACCGGCCTGATGGGCTACAGCCTGGAACGGGAGCTGGCTTCCGACGTGAACCACTCCGGTTGGGATACCCTGGCCCGCAAGAAGAGCGGCAGCCTCTACGGAGAAGTGGGTCTGCGCTACGACATCGGCGCCGTCGAGCTCTCCACCGGCTATCGCTACGCCAACATGACCGACGACATGCACGACTTCAAGGCGGGGGCGGCGTACAAGCTGACCCAGAACCTGGCCCTCACCGCCGACTACACCTATCGCAACTGGGATCTGCAAAAAGGCTCCATCTCCAGCCTGGGTGTGAAATACAGCTTCTGATCATCCTTCCTGCAGGGTCTTCACCTTTACCCATGACTTCGGTCATGGGTTTTTTTTATGGGGGCTGATCCGCCCGCCGCCCCCTGGCCGTATCAGTTCGCAATAGTTATACAGCTTCCAATTTTTTGTATAACTGCTATAACTTACTCAAGGCTTATACAAGGGGCTTCATCATGTACAAGATCAAGGTCGGTATCAGTGCCTGTCTGCTCGGCCAGGAAGTGCGCTTCGACGGGGGCCACAAACGATCCAGTTTCTGCGAACGGGATCTGGGCGCCCATTTCGACTATCACCCCGTCTGCCCCGAGATGGCCATTGGCCTGGGTGCACCCCGCGCCGCCATCCGGCTGGTGAAGCGCCAGGGCGAGGTGCGGGCCGAGGCAAGCAACGGCAGCTTCGACGTCACCGACAAGCTGATTGCCTTCAGCGAGCAGAAGGCACGCCAGCTCGACTTCCTCTCCGGCTACATCCTCTGCGCCAAGTCCCCCAGCTGCGGCATGGAGCGGGTGCGCATCTATGGCGCCAACAACGAGGGGAGCGCCAAGGAGGGTGTCGGCCTTTTCGCCAAAGCGCTGATGGAGGCCAACCCCCTGCTGCCGGTGGAGGAAGATGGCCGCCTGTGCGACCCCATCCTGCGGGAGAACTTCGTGCTGCGGGTCTTCGCCTACCACGACTGGCAGCAGCTCTGCGCCCGGGGGATCACCGCCTCAGCCCTGATCCGCTTCCATTCACGCTACAAGTACCTGGTGCTCTCCCACGCCACCACCCACTACCGGGCGCTGGGGCGCCTGCTCGCCAACCTTGGCAAGGCCAACTTGCAGGAGGTGGCCGACAGCTACATCCAGGGGTTGATGGCGGCGCTGACTCTTCGCGCCAACCGCCGCAGCCACACCAATGTGCTGATGCACCTGCAGGGCTACTTCAAGCGGGTGCTGACCCCGGCCCAGAAGCAGGAGCTGTGCGACACCATCGACAAGTACCGCACCGGGGTCTTCCCGTTGCTGGTGCCCCTTACCCTGATCCGCCACTACCTGCGCGAGTACCCCAACCCCTATCTCGCCGAGCAGGTGTACCTCAATCCTCATCCCGACACGCTGAAATTGCGTTACGGGCTGTGAAGGTGTGGCTGGATTTGGCCGATCAGGCCTACCTCGACCTTCATCCCGACACGCTCAAGCTACGCTACGGGCTCTGAACACCCTGTGCAGGCCCCGGTGGATGACCGGGGCCTCTTCCCAACGTCTGATGGACTCTCTCATGTCTGATGAATCACAAGCAGCCGCGCCTCTCCCCGACGAGGGCGTCTACCCCATTCGCGAGGTCTCCCGCCTCACCGGTGTCAACGCCGTCACCCTGCGCGCCTGGCAGCGCCGTTACGGGCTGGTGCAACCGGCCCGAACCGAGAAGGGCCATCGCCTCTACAGCGAGCAGGATATCCGCCAGATAGGCGAGATCCTGAGCTGGCTGGAGCGGGGGGTGAGCATAGGTCAGGTGAAGGGGCTGCTGAGCGAGCCCCAGAGTGCGCCGGTGAGCGATCACTGGCAGCAGACCCTGGAGCAGTTCAGCCAGGCGCTGCTCGCTTTCAACCAGCGCAAGGCGGAGGCCGAGCTTGGCGATCTGCTGGCGAGCTACCCCTTCGAGCTGGTGCGCAGCCGGGTGCTGCAACCCCTGGTGGAGCGGCTGCTGGGGCTGTGGCGCGAGCGCCCCGATGGCGAGTTGCTGCAACAGGTGTGGCTCGGCTGGCTGCATACCCGCTTCGCCCGCCACCTCATCGAGCAGGAGAAGGGCGTCCCCGTCACCCTGGCAAGCTGGGGGCAGGTGGGGCCGCTGGATCTGGTCTGGGCTGCGTATGAGCTCATCGGTCAGGGATATGAGGTGCAACTGCTGGGGGCGGTGGAGCCCCGCCATGCCACCTTGCTGGAGGGGCGCGCCACTCCCCCCTGGCTGATCCTGCTGGGGGCCGGGCTCGGCAAGCAGGACCAGGCCGCCGAATGGCCTGAGGGCACCCGCTTCTTTGGCGAGCTGGGACGCCTCTACGATGAGCCGTGGCGGCGTGCCCGCAACTGGCACGCCACCCTGGCAGAGGTCAGTGCGACGCCCCGCACTGCCAAGGCGAAGGGCAAGGGCGGGAGAACACCGTCATGAGGCTGGTCTGGTTTCGCAACGATCTGCGTCTGGCCGACAACCCGGCCCTGCGCCACGCCTGCGCCGGAGATGAACCGGTCGCCGCACTCTTCATCGTCTCGCCGACCCAGTGGCAGACGCACAAGCTGGCCCCGGTCCGCCAGCGCTTCATGCTGGCACAGGTGGATGCCATGGGCCGCGAGCTGGCGGCGCTCGGCATTCCGCTTCATCTGCTGCGGGTCGAGACCTTTGCCGAGGTGCCGACGGCGCTGACGGCGCTCTGCCGGGAGCTCGGGGTGAGCCAGCTCTACGCCAACCAGGCCATCGAGATTGACGAGCTGCGCCGCGACCACGCCGTCAGCGCCGCGCTGGGGGAGCAGGGCCTGACCAGCCACTGGTTCAACGGCTGCTGCGTGCTGCCGCCCGGTCGGGTGCTGACCGGGTCGGGGGAGATGTTCAAGGTCTTCACCCCCTTCAGCCGCGCCTGGCTCAAGGCTCTCGAGGAGGATGGCTTCGTCATTCACCGTGCCCCCGCACAGCGCAGCGAGCCGTTGCCGTGGCTGCCCCTGGCCGAGCGGGAGTGGGTGGACGACGGGCTGGGGGATCTGACGCCGGACACCCGCTGGCCGGTGGGGGAGGCCGAGGCGAGCCGCCGGTTGCACGCTTTTCTGGATCAGGCGGTGCTCGATTACGGCGAGACCCGGGACTTTCCGGCGCTGGCGGGCACCTCCGTGCTCTCCCCCTATCTGGCGGCGGGCATCATCAGTGCCCGCCAGTGCGTGGGGGCGCTGCAGCAGCGTCTCGGCTACCGGCCCCAGTCGAAGGCACAACCCGGTTTTGTCTGGCTCAACGAGCTCATCTGGCGCGAGTTCTACCGCCACTTGCTGGTGCTGATCCCGAGCCTCTCCATGAACCGCCCCTTCAAGCCGGAGACGGCGGCCCTGCCGTGGAGCTGGGATCCGGATGCCTTCGCCGCCTGGTGCGAGGGGCGCACCGGTTACCCCGTGGTGGATGCGGCCATGCGCTGCCTCAACGCCACGGGCTGGATGCACAACCGGCTGCGGATGATAGTGGCGAGCTTCCTCACCAAGGATCTCCACATCCACTGGCGGCTCGGGGAGGACTACTTCATGAGTCGGCTCATCGACGGGGATCTGGCGGCCAACAATGGTGGCTGGCAGTGGGCGGCGGGGACCGGGGCCGATGCGGCGCCCTATTTCCGGGTCTTCAACCCCACCACCCAGGGGCAACGATTTGATCCACAAGGGGAGTTCATTCGTACCTGGGTCACTGAGCTGGCGGATGTGCCTGCTGCCTATCTCCACGAGCCCCACGACTGGTTGCGGCTCAAGGGGCGGCAGGATTATCCGGCCCCCATGGTGGATCATGCCGTTGCACGGGTGAGGGCCATCGAGATGTTCCGCGAACTGGAGAAAAACTAGCATGAATGACGCGCTGGCCCGCTTTGTCATCCTCTATCTGCAACTGGACAAGCATCAGTTGCACCGCTTGCCGGAGGTCTATGCCGATGAGGTGCTCTTCATCGATCCTGCGCACCGGATAGAGGGGCTGGCCGCGCTCACCCGCTACTTTTCCTCCCTTTATGAGCGCCTTGCCCAGTGCAGTTTCGAGATAACGAGTCAGCAGCAGTCGGGCAACGAAGCCTGGCTCGCCTGGGTCATGACCTTTTCCCACCCCAGGATTGCCGGTGGCCAGGCCGTCAGGGTGGAGGGGGCCACCCGGCTGACGTTCGACTCCTGGGGTAAGGTGTGCCTGCACCGGGACTACTTCGATCTCGGGGCCATGCTCTACGAGCAGTTGCCGCTGCTGGGGCCCGTGGTACGGGCCATCAAGGGGAGGCTGGGGACATGAGCGGCCGGGTGCTGATCACCGGGGCCACCTCGGGCATCGGCCGCCAGCTGGCGCTGGATTATCGGCGCGCCGGCTGGCAGGTGTGGGGTTGTGGCCGTGACGAGGTGCGCTTGCAGGCACTGGCCGAGCTGGGGATCACCCCTTTGCGATTCGATGCGCGCGACAGCGCCGCCATGGCCGGGGTGGCCGCGAGCCTGCCCGTCCTCGACCTGCTCATCCTCAATGCGGGCAACTGTGAATACATGGATCCGGCAGAAGGCTTTGACGGCGCCCTGTTTGCCCGGGTCATCGAGACCAACCTCATCGCCACCGGCAACGCCCTGGCCGCCTTGCTGCCGCGGCTGGGGGCAGGTGGACGGCTTGCCATCGTCAGCTCCTCGGTGAGCTGGCTGCCCCTGCCACGGGCGGAGGCCTATGGCGCCTCCAAGGCGGCCCTCGATTATCTGGCGGATACGTTGCGCCTGGATCTGGCCAGCAAGGGCATCGGGGTGACCCTGATCCGCCCGGGCTTCGTGCAGACGCCGCTCACCGACAAGAATGATTTTCCCATGCCCTGCCTGGTGACGGTGGAAGAGGCTTCCCGCGCCATCATGACGGGGCTTGCCGCCGGTCGCCACCAGATCCACTTTCCCCGTCGCTTCATCTGGCTGCTGCGCCTGCTCGGCGCCCTGCCGACAGGGCTCTGGCTGCGCCTTGGCCGCACACTCGTTTCGAAAGGACGCCCTTCATGAAGAAAAAGATCGCCATCGTCGGCTCCGGTATCTCCGGTCTCACCGCCGGTTTTCTGCTCCACAAGCTGCATGACATCACCCTGTTCGAGGCGGCGCCGACCCTGGGAGGCCACACCGCCACCGTGGAGGTGGAACAGGCTGGGCGCCACTATGCCATCGACACCGGCTTCATCGTCTTCAATGACCGCACCTATCCCAACTTCCTCAAATTGCTGGAGCGCATCGGGGTGGGGCGCCAACCCGCCGAGATGAGCTTCTCGGTCAAGAGTCCCGAGGGGATGGAGTACAACGGTCACAACCTCGATACCCTGTTCGCCCGGCGCCGCAATCTGCTGAGCCCGCGCTTCTATCGCTTCGTCGCCGAGATACTGCGCTTCAACCGGGAGGCGCGGGCCTGGCTGGCCGCGCATCGCCAGCGGGAGCTGACCCCCGAGCTGACCCTGGGGGACTTCCTGCAGGCGGGGAAATTCAGCGACTATTTCGCCCGCCACTACATCCTGCCCATGGGAGCGGCCATCTGGTCCTCCACCCTGGCGGACATGCGTGCCTTCCCCTTGAGCTTCTTCCTGCGGTTTTTCGCCAACCACGGGCTGCTGGAGGTGGCGAACCGGCCCCAGTGGTATGTGATCCCGGGTGGCTCGCGAGAGTACATAGGGCCGCTCACGGCGGGCTGGCAGTCGCGCATCCGCCTCGCTACCCCGGTGGAGGCGGTGCGCCGGGTGGCGGATGGCGTCGTGGTCACCAGCCAGGGGCAGGAGGCCCATTTTGACGAGGTGATCTTCGCCTGTCACAGCGATCAGGCCCTGGCCCTGCTGGCGGATGCGAGCGAGGGAGAGAGGGCCATCCTCGGGAACATGCCCTATCAGGCCAACGACGTCTGGCTGCACACCGACGCCTCCTGCCTGCCGATGCGCCGCAAGGCGTGGGCGAGCTGGAACTACCAGCTCGGTGAGGATGACGGGGCGCGCCCCCTGGTGAGCTACAACATGAACATCCTGCAGGGGGTAAGCTCCCCCGCGCCCTTCTGCGTCAGCCTCAATCCCCGTGGACGGGTGGACGAGAGCAAGGTGTTGCGCCGTTTCGTCTATCATCATCCGGTATTCAATCAGGGCTCCATCGCCGCCCAGCAGCGACGGGGCGAGATCTGTGGCCATCAGCATACCCACTTCTGCGGGGCTTACTGGTACAACGGTTTTCACGAGGACGGGGTGCGCAGCGCCCTGGACGTGGCCAGACGCTTCGGGGCCGAGCTATGAGCGGCGCCGCAGCCTTGACGCAAGGGGACGAGGGAATGGGGGAGGGGATCAGCGCCATCTGGCAAGGCTCGGTGCGCCACCGCCGCTTCGCCCCCAGGGCCCACGCTTTTTCATACAGCCTCTTCATGCTGGGGCTGGATCTGGACGAACTGCCCGGGCTTGAGCAGGGGCGCTGGTTTGCCGTGGAGCGGGCCGGACTGCTCTCGTTTCGCCGCGAGGACTATCTGCGGGGCAGCGAAGGGCCCCTCAAGCAGGCGGTCTGGGACAAGGTGGCGGCCCTTGGAGGGGATGCGGAGCCCGGCGGGCGGGTGCTGCTCCTTGGCAACGTGCGCTGCCTCGGGTTTTATTTCAGCCCGGTCAATTTCTACTTCTGCGATCGGGCGGGGGAGACCCGCTACCTGCTGGCTGAGGTCTCCAATACCCCCTGGAACGAGCGTCACTACTACCTGCTGGATCTGGCGGCGCTCTCCCCCCATGACAAGGATTTTCATGTCTCCCCCTTCATGGGACTGGGGATGCGCTACCACTGGCGCATCCGGGCGCCGAAAGAGGAGGCGCTGATCCATATCGAGAGCCACCCCGTATCCGGTGAGAGCAAGCTGTTTGACGCCACCCTGGCCCTGCGCCGCGCGCCGCTGTCGCGCAAGGGGCTGGCGGCGCTGCTGGCTCGCTGGCCCTGGATGACCCTGAAGGTGCTGCTCGGGATCTACTGGCAGGCCCTGCGCCTTTTTATCAAACGCACCCCCGTCTTCACCCATCCGGAGAGCCGCCCGTGACGCTGATACACCCGTTTAATTCCGCTTCCAGGTGTTGTCAGCAGCCCATGGTGCGGGTTCATCCCAACCGAACGACCCCACTCTTGACCCATTCGGAGAGCCGCTAATGGAACTTGCTCAATCAACCCTCTCTGCCTCTTTCATCGACAAGGGGGCCAAGCAACTGCTGCTCAAATTGCTGGCGCGCCTTGAGCAGGGCCAGCTGGTGCTCCACGACGGCAGCGAGTGCCACCGTTTCGGCAAGGCGGGCAGCGACCTGCCTGCCGAGCTGGTGGTGCAGGATCCGGCGTTTTATCGCCGCCTGCTGCTGGGGGGGAGCATCGCCGCAGGAGAGACCTGGGTGGAGGGTCTCTGGACCAGCCCGGAGCCGGTGGCACTGGTGCGCTTGCTGGCCCGCAATCTGCCGCTGCTCGACGCCCTGGAACGGCGCCTCGGCTGGCTCAGCTTCCCGTTCAACAAGGTGCGCCACTGGTTCAATCGCAATACCCTGACCGGTTCGCGTGCCAACATCGCCGCCCACTATGACCTTGGCAACACCCTCTATCAGGGCTTTCTCGACAGCCACATGCAGTATTCGAGCGCCATCTATCCCCACCCGGATGCCACCCTGGAGGAGGGGCAGCAGGCCAAGCTGCGCACCATCTGCGAGCGGCTTGAGCTTGGGCCGGACGACCATCTGCTGGAGATAGGCACCGGCTGGGGCGGTCTTGCCGTCTATGCGGCCCGTCACTACGGCTGCCGGGTCACCACCACTACCATCTCCCGGGCCCAGCACGACTATGCCAAGGCGTGGATCGAGCGGGAGGGGCTGGGGGATCGCATCACCTTGCTGCTGGAGGATTACCGCAAGCTGGAGGGACGCTATGACAAGCTGGTCTCCATCGAGATGATCGAGGCGGTGGGGCACGCCTTCCTGCCCGACTATTTCCGCCAGTTGTCGCGCCTGCTCAAGCCCGGCGGACGCCTGCTGATCCAGGCCATCACCATCGCCGATCAGCGCCACGCCCAGTATCTGCGCGGGGTGGACTTCATCCAGCGCTACATCTTCCCGGGAGGCTGCCTGCCCTGCGTCTCCCAGATGGCGGGTCTGCTGGCGCGGGAGACCGACATGCAGCTGGTACGGCTGCACGATCACGGCCACCACTATGCCCGTACCCTGGCCCACTGGTGCGAACGCTTCCTGACGCTGGCCCCGGAGCTGCCCAAACTCGGTTACAGCCAGGATTTCATCCGGCTCTGGCACTTCTACTTCGCCTACTGTGAAGGGGGATTCTGGGAGCGGGCCATCAGCCTGGTACAACTGGAGGCCGCCAAGCCGGGGCCCCATGGCTGGTCCGGGGACTTGCCGGCAAGCGGTCGCTGATCATGTGGCAGTGGGCCCACCTGCTGGGATTCAACCTCTACTGGTTGCTGGCGGTGACATGGCAGCAACCGGGCCCGCTGCTCGGGATGCTGCTGCTCCATTTCATCTTCTCCCCCCGCCGCGGGCAGGACTGGCGCCTCATCCCGGTCGCCCTGGCAGGCTGCCTGCTCGACATCCTGCTCTGGCGCCTCGGCCTGTTTCACTTTCCGTCCGGTTTTCCGCTCTGGCTGTTGCTGCTCTGGTGCGGTTTCGCCCTGACCCTCTCCCACGGCCTTCCCTGGCTTCGCCCCTTGCCGCGCTGGCAACAGGGGCTGTTCGGCATGGTGGGGGGCGCCTCCTCCTATATGGCGGGGGCCGCCATGGGGGCAGTAAACTTACCCTGGGGCATCTGGACAAGCACAGTGCTGCTGGCGGTGATCTGGATGTGGTGGTTACCCGTACTCCTGTGGGTAACGGTCAAGCTGGAGGGTGAGACGAGATGAACACCTTTTCGACCGACACCTTGTTGTTTTCCAAGTGGACCAGGGATGGCCAGTGCGAGCTGGCCGAGCGTTTCTACCTGGTGGTGGCCTGCCAGCGCGATGCCCAGGGGCATCTGGCAAGCGTGGTGATGCAGGATATCAACACCCTGCAGGAACAGGAGATGGACTGGCATGAACTGGAGGATCCCGCCCGTTGGCACATGGGGTGGAACTAGCCTGCTGCTGGCGGCCTTGAGCCTGCCACTGTTTGCGACCGCCCAGAGCGTTGCCGCCCCCTGGCAGGGGCTGCGTACCGTGGGACAGGGGGAGATGCGCTGGCTCTGGTTCAAGCTCTATGACGCCACCCTCTACAGCGAGAGCGGCCGCTATCAGCCGGGGCGCTACCCGCAGGCCCTCAGCATTACCTACGCGAGGGCCATCGAGCGCCAGGATTTGCTGGAGGCGACCGCCGCCGAGTGGCAGCGGCTCGGCCTTGGCAGCGAGAGTGAGCGCCAACGCTGGCTGGCTCGACTGGCCACGCTCTGGCCGGATGTCGCCCCCGGCGACAAGCTGGTTTTTTATGTGGACAAGCAAGGCACGGGCCACTTCTGGTTGCGAGATCGCCTCCTTGGCTCTCTCGATGATCCCGCCTTCGCCCCCGCGTTTCTTGCTATCTGGCTGACTGACGACAGCCGGGATCCCGCTCTGACCCGCCGCCTGCGCGGCCAATCCTGATGGAGTATTCCATGAAGTTCTCTTCTTGGTGGCGTCTTGCCTGGTTGCTGCCCCTGCTGTGGCTCTCTGGTTGCGGCGCGGGTCTTGACGATTATCGCGGCTCCCGGCCGGGTTGGGATCTCGCCCGTTTCTTCAATGGCAAGCTGGTGGCCCATGGCCTGGTGACGGACCGCAGCGGCGAAGTGACCAGTCGCTTTCGGGTCGAGATGCAGGGGCACTGGCGAGAGGGCAAGGGGGAGCTGTTCGAGCAGTTCTACTTTGATGATGGCCGTCGGCAGACCCGCACCTGGTTCTTGAGCAAGGGGGCGGATGGCCACTGGCGCGGCACGGCTTCAGACGTGGTGGGGGAGGCGGTAGGCAAGACAGCGGGCTTTGCCCTCAATTGGCGTTATCAACTCGATCTGGCTCTGCCGGATGAGAGCGTGGTGAGGGTGAGCTTTGATGACTGGATGTATCTGCTGGACGACGACCGCCTGATCAACCGCGCGAAGATCAGCAAGTTCGGTATTCATCTCGGCGAGGTGA
Source organism: Aeromonas sp. MaB10011B (assembly GCF_017939325.1). Lineage (NCBI taxonomy): Bacteria > Pseudomonadati > Pseudomonadota > Gammaproteobacteria > Aeromonadales > Aeromonadaceae > Aeromonas > Aeromonas sp. MaB10011B. The sequence goes on from NZ_JAGKRK010000075.1 coordinate 81,675, forward strand.
TCCTCTATATCGAACGGCTTGAGCAATGAAAGCCGGTGCATTTTTTTGCCGACGATAGCCATTGGCTATGGATCGGCAAGGCACGGACGATTGTCCTTTGAGTCTTCTTCTGGATAAGCTGACTCCGTTCCCGATAATGCTTACCACCTGGAGGTGAATCATGAAGAGCTCCATTGGTCTTGATACCGTTCAATCACAAGCCCTGGCCGCCGAGCTCAACAAGCTGCTGGCCAGCTACCAGATCCTCTACATGAACGTCCGTGGCTTCCACTGGAACATCCGCGGCAACCAGTTCTTCGAGCTGCACCTGAAATTCGAAGAGATCTACAACGACCTGCTGCTGAAAGTCGATGCCCTGGCCGAACGCATTCTGACCCTGGATGGGGTGCCCCTGCACAGCTTCAGCGACTACATCCAGGTGTCCGCCATCCCCGAGCAGAAGGGGTTGCATGACGGTCGTGCCTGCGTGGAATCCCTGCTGGCGAGCTTCCGCGAACTGCTGGTTGCCCAGCGCCGCATCCTGGGTCAGGCCGCCGATGCCGGTGATGAAGGGACTGCGTCCATCCTCTCCGACTATGTGCAGCAGCAGGAGAAACTGGTCTGGATGCTGCGCGCCTATCTGGCCTGATGAACCTGGGGCCGGCTGCCCATGCCCCGGCCCGTATCATTGCCCCTGTTGTTGCAAACCCGAGTTGTCTCTCCTTGATTTCCCACCCGCTTGCCGCCCGATTTGGGCGGCTTTTTTCTATTTGATCTGCATCAATGAAATGTTAATTGGTAAATTGAATGCCTATTAAGTTTTCCAGGAGCGGAATAGAATCGCCACAAAACAGATAACTGAAATGTCCAATTAGGAGAGACATGATGTTTTGTGTGCAATGTGAACAGACTATTCGTACCCCGGCAGGCAACGGCTGCGCCTATGCACAAGGCATGTGCGGCAAGACGGCTGAAACTTCTGATCTGCAGGATGTGCTGATCTATACCCTGCAAGGGCTCAGCGCCTGGGCCCTGGCGGCCCGCGAGCACGGCATCGTCGACAGCGAAATAGACGCTTTCGTGCCCAAGGCGTTCTTTGCCACCCTCACCAACGTCAACTTCGACTCCGCTCGCATCGTCGCCTACGTCAACCAGGCGCTGGCCTATCGCCAGCAACTGGCCGCCAAGCTGGCACCGCTGGCGGTGCAGGCCGACACGCTGCCCGCCGCGGCCAGCTTCGAACCGGGTGCCGATCTGCTGGCCCAGCTTGCCCAGGCGCCGCAGACCGCGGTCAACCGGGGCAAGAACGAGGTCAACGAAGACATCATGGGGCTGCGCCTGCTCTGCCTCTACGGCCTCAAGGGCGCCGCCGCCTACATGGAACACGCCCGGGTGCTGGATCAGCAGGATGCCGGGGTCGCCGCCGAATTCCATCGCATCATGAGCTGGCTCGGCACGGATCCCTGCGATCTGGATCTCCTGTTCAAGTGCGCCATGGATATTGGCCTGCTGAACTTCAAGATCATGGAGATGCTGGATCTCGGTGAAACCACCGCCTTCGGCCACCCCGAGCCGACCCAGGTACGCGTCACTCCGGTACCGGGCAAGTGCATCCTGGTCTCCGGCCACGACATGGTGGATCTCAAGCTCATCCTGGAGCAGACCAGGGGCACTGGCATCAAGGTCTACACCCACGGCGAGATGCTGCCGGCCCTGGCCTACCCCTTCTTCAAGCAGTACCCGCACCTGGTGGGTAACTATGGCTCCGCCTGGCAGAACCAGCAGAAGGAGTTTGCCAACTTCCCGGGCGCCGTGGTGATGACCTCCAACTGCATCATCGACCCGAACGTGGGCAACTACTCGGATCGCATCTTCACCCGCTCTATCGTCGGCTGGCCCGGTGTGACCCACCTGGAAGGGGAAGATTTCTCCGCCGTTATCGCCAAGGCGCAAGCGCTGGAAGGCTTCAAGCACGTTGAGCTCGAGCACTTCATCACCATCGGTTTTGCCCGCAACGCCCTGATGCAGGCCGCTCCTGCGGTGATCGACAAGGTCAAGGCTGGCGAAATCAGCCACTTCTTCCTGGTGGGGGGATGTGACGGTGACCGTGCCGAGCGCGCCTACTACACCGAGTTTGCCAAGGCGATCCCGCAGGACAGCCTGCTGCTGACCCTGGGCTGCGGCAAGTACAAGTTCAACAAGCTCGACTTCGGCGACATCGGCGGCATTCCCCGTCTGCTGGACGTGGGTCAGTGCAACGATGCCTACTCCGCCATCCAGCTGGCGCTGGCGCTCGCCGACGCGTTCGAGTGCGGCGTCAACGATCTGCCCCTGACCCTGGTGCTCTCCTGGTTCGAGCAAAAAGCCATCGTCATTTTGCTCACCCTGCTGGCGCTCGGTGTGAAGGACATCCGCACCGGCCCGACCGCCCCGGCCTTCCTCACCCCGGCCCTGCTCAAGGTGCTGGAGGAGCAGTTCGGCCTGAAAGGAACCACCACGGCAGACGCGGATCTCGCCGAGATCCTGGCGGCCTGAGCAAAGATACAGCCTTACACGCTCAGCATGTTGTAAGCCTTTGGCGAGCCTGATGGCTCGCCTTTTTTCAACGCTATTTCCGAGCAAGAGGAGCCTTGCGATGACCTCCACCTCTTTGAGCCTGCGCTGTATAGCCCGCCGGGCAGAGACCCACGACGTGGCGAGCTGGCAATTTGAACCCCTGGCTGGCGACCTGCCCTCCGTGCTGGCTGGCCAGTGCGTCACCCTGCACACGATGATTGACGGCCAGCCCCACTGCCGCGCCTACACCCTCTCCTCCAGCCCGCAGGATCCTTTCTGGCAGGTCACCATCAAGGATGTGGGGCTGGTCTCTCACCATCTGCATCAGAGCCTGCAAGTGGGGGACGAGATCCGGGTAGACGGCCCCTTCGGCGATTTTCACCTGACCGCGCTCCCCTGCGAGCGGCCGCTGCTGCTCAGCGCCGGCTCCGGCATCACCCCCATGTGGGCCATGCTGCGGGACGAGCTGGCCGAACGGCCGGATGCAGACATCCGCTTTATTCACAGCGCCAGAACCCCCGGGGATGTGATCTTCGCAAGGGAACTGGCTTCGCTGGCTGAGGCTCATGCCGGTGTGCGCCATGCTTTAGTGCTGGAGAAAGTAGGGGAAGAGGCGCCAACGGCTCATCCCTGGGTTGGCCGGCTCACACCGGGGATGCTCAAGGAATTGGCGCCGGATCTCTTGAGCCGCCATGTCTATCTGTGCGGGCCTGCCCCCTACATGACCGCAGTCTGCACCATGCTGGCGGAGCTGGGATTGCCGGCAGCGCAGTTGCATCAGGAGTCGTTCGGCCTGCCTGCTGTTACATCGGGTGCGGCGCCAGTTGCGGCCGATAGCGACCACTTCTGGCTGACCCTCAAAAAGAGCGGCAAGAAGGTGAAGATACTGCCTGGCCAGACCCTGCTGGCGGCGCTGGAGGGGGCGGGGGAAACCATGATGGCCGCTTGCCGCGCCGGGGTGTGCGGCGCCTGTCGCTGCACCACGGAAGGCGAAATCGAGCGCCAGAGCGTGATGACCTTGAGCGCGCAAGATCTCGAGAACGGGGTGGCGCTGGCCTGTTCCTGCACCGCCAGCGGGGATGTCAGCGTCGACTATTGAGGGGGCCATGAGCATCCCGCTCTTTTCGCAACGGGGCCGGGCGGGTAGACTCAGCTCCAGTTTCAGTCGAACACGGGATACAAAATGACAATTCTGGTCACAGGGGGCGCCGGCTATATCGGCTCCCATACCCTGGTTGAACTCTTGAACGTCGGGCAGCAGGTCGTAGTACTGGACAACCTCTCCAACGCTTCCCCCGAGTCTCTCAAGCGGGTAGAGCGGATCACCGGCAAGCCGGTCACCTTCGTGGAAGGGGACATTCTGGACAGAGCCTGCCTGCAACGGCTGTTTGCCGAACACAAGATAGCATCCGTGATCCACTTCGCCGGCCTCAAGGCGGTGGGGGAATCCGGCCAGATCCCGCTCACCTACTATCAGAACAACGTGACCGGCACCCTGGTGCTGTGCGAAGAGATGGCCAGGGCCGGCGTGTTCCGGCTGGTGTTCAGCTCCTCGGCCACCGTCTATGGGGATCCGGCCTCGGTACCCCTGCGGGAAGATTTCCCCACCAGCGCCACCAACCCCTATGGCCGCTCCAAGCTGATGGTCGAAGAGATCCTGCGTGACCTCTCCAAATCCGATCCTCGCTGGGCCATCGTGCTGCTGCGCTACTTCAACCCGGTGGGGGCTCACGAGAGCGGCCTCATCGGTGAAGATCCCAACGGCATCCCCAACAACCTGCTGCCTTACATCAGTCAGGTCGGCGTGGGCAAGCTCAAGGAGCTGGGGGTCTTTGGCAACGACTACCCGACGCCGGACGGCACCGGGGTGCGCGACTATATCCACGTGGTGGATCTCGCCATCGGTCACCTCAAAGCATTGGCCCGCATCAAGAGTGATACCGGCGTCTTCACCTATAACCTTGGCACCGGTCAGGGCTATTCCGTGCTGGAGATGGTCAAGGCGTTCGAGGCAGCCAGTGGCCGTGCCATTCCCTACCAGATCAAGCCCCGTCGCCCCGGCGATATTGCCGAGTGCTGGGCTGAACCGGCTCTGGCCCGTGACGAGCTGGGCTGGCAGGCTGAGCGGGGTCTGGAGCAGATGATGATCGATACCTGGCGCTGGCAAAGCCAGAATCCGAACGGTTATGGCCCTGCTGCGAAGCCGTGATCACGGGTCATGCGTTGCTCGGGAGCCTCATTTATTCATATCAACTCGGGTCCCAGCGCTGCTCTTCGCCTTGCTGACAGCTTCTTGCGACGGCCCATCAGGCCTGATGGTTTGCAGCCTGAATAGCAAAACGCCCCGGCATGCCGGGGCGTTTTTTCATGAACAAGGCGCGGGTTACTGAATGCTCTTGCCGGCGCGGACATCCTTGATGATAGCCTTGAGGCTGGCCAGATCCCGCGGTGCGCCGCGCAGGATCTGATCGCCGATGATAAAGGCCGGGGTACCGGAAATGGCCATGGCTTCGGCCAGCGCCCGGTTGGTACCCAGATTCTGATCGATGCTGCCGTCCTTGATCTTCGCCTCGACCTTGCTCCAGTCCACGCCGGCGGCCCTGGCGACGTCTTTCACCTGGGCTTCGTCGGAGAGGGGTCCCTGATGGGCGTACAGCTTGTCGTGGAAGGCCTGGTATTTGTCGGGCTGGCCGAGCTTCACCGCCAGCGCCGCGCGGGCGGCGTAGTAGGAAGTTTCGCTCAGGATGGGGAACTGCTTGTAGATGTAGCGGATCTCCTTGTCCTCAGAGAGCAGTTGCTGAATGAGGGGATGAGCGCGCTTGCAGTAGCCGCAGTTGTAGTCGAAGAACTCCACCACCGTCAGGCTGCCCTTGGGATTGCCGCTCTCGGGATCCTGGTTGGCGAAGAGCTGCTTGGCATGGGCTTCTATCAGCGTCTTGTCGTTCTCGGCCTGCTGGCTCTCCTGCTTGGCACGCAGGGCGTTGGACATCTCGACCAGGATCTCCGGATTCTTGACCAGATAGTCGCGCACGATCTGCTCGACATCGCTCTTGGTCAGCTCGCTCGCCTGCACGGGCGCCGCAAGCAGGGTCGCGCCGGTCAGGGCGGCGAACAGGGCATGTTTGATTCTCATAAGTCCATCTTGCTGGGGATGTGGTAGTGGCCCCTATAGTGGGTGAGTCTGTTTTCAAGTCAAGCCATCCGCTTGAAAAAGCACGGTTTGCAGTGGTTTTGCCGGTTTTGTGCGCCAGATAGCCCAATAAATGGGCAAACAAACGGAGTGGGGATTTACAAGGGCTGGGGGCATGGGTAATATGCGTCGCACTGCTGCGGAGGGGTGGCAGAGCGGCTGAATGCACCGGTCTTGAAAACCGGCGATGGGCGACCATCCGTGGGTTCAAATCCCACCTCCTCCGCCATCCATATAGCCCAACTGATTTATTCAGTTGGGCTTTTTTGTGTCTTCGGTTTTGGGTATGCCGCCGTGTGCCCGGATTTAGTTGACCATCGCGATCACTCCCAGGGCGTCACATTGGCGTACTTGTATTTGGCGTAGACGGGCTGGCCGTTGTAGGAGCTGGGCGGGAAGCTCGGGTTGGCGCTGATCCAGTTATTCACAAACGTCTGCATCCAGCTGGTGACGGGGCGGCTCTCGCGGCGCACGCTCACCCATTTGTTCTGGGTGCGGCTGAAGACCTGCCAGGTGACTCCCGCCTCGTCGATGTTGAAGGCGTAGCGCTCCATGTTCCAGATGGAGATACCGTACTTGCCCAGGTCGATGTCCTGAGGATACTGACGCCCCTGGATCCAGACGTTGGTATGGAGCAGGTTTGTGCCTCCCATCAGCTCGATGTCGACTTCATAGTGAGAGCTGGTGCCTGCATCTCCGGTATAGGTAAAGAAGGAGCTGATGGTGCCAGGCACCGATCCTGCCTGCATCTGCACCTCATAACGACCCTTGCGGGTGTAGTTGTAGGTTCGCAGCTCAGCGCAGCTCTTGTTTCCTTTGTCGGATTTCGCATGGAGGATGGCCGTGCCGGACTCCATCCAGACGTTGGCGGCGCGCCAGGTGCAGTCGAATTCTGACCCGCCATTGCGCCAACCATCAGAGACCTGCCAATCCTGATTGCTCCACCACCATGCCGATGCCTGAGTGGAATATAATCCTCCCGCCATCAGCAATACTGACATCAGTCCAAGTTTACGCATATTATCCACATTCCTGTGTGTTTATTAATGAGTGTTTTATTGATGACTACAAGCAGCACCAGAATAGCCATAAACAGATGTTGAAACTTATACTGGTATCGCGTCATGACAGTTTCATATTTTTGAAATTGCCTGAAAAAGGTATGAAAGACATGACGGCTGGCTGGTATAACCAGAATAAAAAAAGCCACCGTATATAACGGTGGCAAAAGCACGGACTCCCGATCCGATGAGTTAAAATCAGCTGGCTTGGCGGCGATAGATCTCGACCAGTTCGGTGGCCAGTTCGCGGCACAGAATGGAGGTCATCAGGTGATCCTGGGCATGTACCATGACCAGTGTCATCTTGGTCTTGCCTTCGCCCTCATCGGCTTCAATCAGTTTGGTTTGTACGGCATGGGCAGCCTTCCCCGCGTCGGTGGCCTGGAGCAGCAAGGCATCCGCTTCGCTGAACTGGCCAGCACGAGCCTGACGCAGGGCTTCGAAACAGAGACTGCGAGATTGGCCGGCATTGACGATGATGCCCATGACTGCTTCTTCAAGATCCATCATTTATGACTCCTTAAAATCCATTATTACGAGAGACGTTGGCGAACCATTCACCACTTTTCTTGACGGTGCGCTGCTGGCTTTCCAAATCAAGGCTGATGAATCCATAACGGTTCTTGTAGGCATTCATCCAGGACCAGTTGTCAATAAAGGTCCACAGGTGATAACCACGGCAATTACTTCCTTCGGCAATGGCGGTATGAATCCATTGGAGGTGGCCGCGAATGAAGTCGATACGATAATCGTCTTTTACCTGACCATCTTCACCAATAAATCTGTGTTCCCCTTCGATACCCATACCATTTTCGGAGATATAGCTTGGGATATTTCCATAGTTGTCGCGCAGGTTGATCAATATGTCATAAATACCGCGCTCATATATTTCCCAGCCGCGATAAGGGTTCATTTTGCGGCCTGGCATCTCGTAATTCTCGAAGAACCAGTCAGGCAGGAAAGGGGAGTCCGGGTTGATGGCCGTCATGCGTGCCTTCACTCGCCGCGGCTGGTAGTAGTTGATGCCGAGCAGATCGATCTTGCCGGCGGCCAGCAGTTCGCAGTCGCCGCTTTGCACCACGGGCATCTGATCGTGCTCGCGCAGGATATCGATCAGCTCCTGGGGATAAACCCCCTTCACCGCAGGATCGAGGAAGGCGCGGTTGAAGAACAGGTCGGCAATGAACGAGGCCTTCAAGTCTGCCGGGTTTGAAGAGCGCGGATAGGAGGGGGTCAGGTTCAGGACGATGCCGATCTGGCCGGGCAGGGAGAGTGTGCGATAACGCTTCACCGCCAGACTGTGGGCCAGCATCATGTGATAGGCCACCTGGGCTGCCCGTTTGAAGTCCATCTGGTTCGGGTAATGGAAGTCATACAGATACCCTCCTTCCACTACCACAACGGGTTCATTGAAGGTCATCCAGCAGGCGACGCGATCACCGAACAGTTTGAAGCAGAGCGCTGCGTACTCGGCATAAGCCGCCACGGTTTCGCGGCTCTCCCAGCCCCCCTGCTCCTGCCAGTACATCGGCATGTCGAAGTGGAACAGGCCGATGAAGGGTTTGATCCCCTTGGCCAGTAGCTCATCGATAACCTTGTTGTAGAAGTCGACGGCCTCCTGGTTGACGGTGTGGCCATCCGGCAGCAACCGGGCCCAGGAGATGGATGTGCGGAAGCTGTTGTGGCCAATCTGTTCCATCAATGCGATGTCTTCACGATAACGATCGTAGAAGGTGGAGGTGTTGGCCGGGCCAACCTGACCATGGAAACGGTGTGGCTCCGTCTCGAACCAGTGATCCCAGATGGTCGGTGCCTTGCCGCCCACATTGGCAGCTCCTTCCGATTGTGCGGCCGACGAGGCGCTACCCCACCAGAAGCCTTCGGGGAATGTATATTGCATTGCAGTTTCCTCTTGATGACCGGCGTGCAGGCGGCGTGGCGCCCGCACGCCTGGCGCTTACGCCTGACTCTGAATCGGTGTGATTGTGTCTGCTTTTTCTGATCTGGCGGCTTCTTCCGCTTCAGCCGTCTCGGCTTCCTGCTTGAGCAGGGTGCGCTCGTAAGCCCGCACGAAGGGGTAATACATCAGGGCGGAGATCCCCATGCAGATGAAGCACATGATGACCGGACTGAAGGCCCAGTTGGTCGCCCAGGAGGCGCCGATGGGGGCCGGCGTGGTCCATGCGGTCAGCATCACGACCTTCTCAACCAGACCCAGATCCACCGCGAACCAGGCCAGGATGGCGTTGATCACCGGCACCAGGATGAAGGGCAGGAAGAAGACCGGGTTCATGATGATGGGAGCACCAAACAGGATCGGCTCGTTGATGTTGAAGAACCCGGGGACCACGCCCATTCGCCCTATGGTGCGCAGGTGCACGGCACGGCTGCGCATCAGCAGGAATGCCAGTGGCAAGGTGGAGCCCACGCCGCCGATAAACAGGAAGTGATCCCAGAAACCGGGCAGGAAGGTGTGGGGAATGGCTTGGCCGGCGGCCAATGCGGCCTGGTTGCTGGCCAGGTTTGCCATCCAGAAGGGGTTCATGATGCCGGTGACGATCATGGTGCCGTGGATGCCGGCAAACCAGAGGATCTGGCACAACAGCACCGCCAGCAAGACGGCAGGCAGGCTGTCGGAAGCCGCTACCAGCGGTTTGAGCATGGACATGATCGCCTCGGGCAGGATCATGCCTGTGGTTTCCTGCAGCAGCATGTTGAAGGGGTGCAGGGTCAGGATAATCGCCAGGACCGGGATCAGCACCTCGAAGGAGCGCGCGACCCCCATCGGGACCTGCTCGGGCAGACGTATGGTGATGTTGTTGCGCTTGAGCCAGGCATAGACCTCGGTCGAATAGATGGCACAAATGAGAGCGGTAAAGATGCCCTGACCGGAGAAATACTGGGTGGAGATGGTGCCGTCTTTATATTGCGCCGCCACCAGCATGAACGACATCAGCGACAGCAGGCCCGTGGTGATGGGGTCCAGGGAGTATTGTTTGGCCAGGCTAGATGCGACGCCCACCGAAATGAAGACCGTCATCAGCCCCATGCTCATGTTGAAGGGCAACATGAGTTCGGCACGATAGGTGTTGGAAAAATCGAGCCAGGCTCTGGCAAAGCCCCAGGTGGTTTCGCTGGAGATGGGTGGAAAAATGAAGACCAGCATGAAGCTGCCGACGATCATGAACGGCAGCGCGGCAATAAAACCGTCACGGATGGCCAGAACATAGCGTTGCTGGCCCAGTTTTCCTGCCAATGGGCCGATCCGTTGTTCGATCAACTTGACCAGCATCCCATAGAGTGAACTCATAGTGTGTGTCCTTCCTTGTGAGCACGCTTAACCAATCAGGGAGAGGGCGTAGTCCAGCACCTTGTCGCCGCGCTGCATGCCGTAATCCATCATGTCGATAGGTTGTACCTTGATGCCGAGAGCCGCCGCCTTGGCTTGCAACTCCGGTTGCATGTACTTGATCTGCGGTCCCAGCAAGACCACCTGGTAATGGGGCATCTGGTCATCGAACTCCGATGCGCCAAAAGCCTTGATCTCGGCAGCCAGGCCCCGTTTTTCGGCTTCTACCAGCATTTTTTTCACCAGCAGGCTGGTGGACATCCCGGCAGAGCAGCACAACATGATTTTTTTCATGATCATTCCTCAGTTATTAAGCTGGGCTCACTATAGATCGATGCAACAAAGTGGGAAATCGATTTCACAAATCGGGTTATGTAATTGTGATCGCGATCACTTGATGGATATTTGATATAAGGTATACAAAATAAAATATCGTTATCTATCAGTTGGTTGTAATTGTTTTTATGATGTGATTTACGCCATGTTTATTCGACTTGGTATTTTGAAATATCGATTTCAAATCTGTCGTGGTTTTCATGCTGCTCCTGGACCCCTGCATGATGCAGGGGGCGCTTTCGGCATGGTGTCGATCCGGCGACCATGCCAGCAACCCCGGGTAACCGAGCCCATCGCCGTGCTCCTTCACCCCCTGGTGGCAGGGGGTCATGGTGTCGGCTCAGGGGCTCTGTACAGTGTCTTGCTCAGATTGCGGGCTCAGCCTGGGGTTGCCTTGTGGTTCTCGCTGAGGGTCACGAAACCCGATTCAGGAGCCGGGTATCCTGCTTTCCCGCCTTCTTCGCGCGCGGGGCACTGTAGAAGAGGCGGGGAGCGGGTGATGCCCAGATGGCGTCAGCAGATCTGATGGCAAATGAGGGATCAAGTGGATGCGCAAATAAGGTGGCCAAGAGACGGACATGTAAAAGGCAGGGTTGCGAAGGTGCGGTCAGATGCAATGAAATGATCGATAAGAGAGGGTTCTGCTGCCGTCAGCCTCTGAATGATGACGGAAAAGGGAAAAGGGAAAAGGGAAACGTAAAGCGGAGGGTGGCGACCGGTGCGGGAGCTGTCCTGGGCAAGGTCGGCAGGGGAGTAAAACAATGCTCCGTCATGGGGACGGAGCATTGGAAGGGTGATCAGCGGGTCAATCCACCTTCATCCAGTACGCTGACCGTCCAGAAGAAGGGGGCATTCCAGTTGACGGTGACCTCGTTCAGCGTCCAGGCACCAATCTCATCTTTCCAGCAGGTCTGGCCGGTACACTTGCCCTTGAGGGTGGAGGCAACGGGATCGCTGAAGTTGATGGAGTTCGGTCCGCCCGAGAGTACACCTGGCGGAACCAGGGGAGACGCGGGGTCGATGGGGTGAGCCCAGAACCTGTGGTGCGGATTCTTCAGCGGACGGCTGCCGTAGCCCGACACATAGGACTGGTCGAGGGGGTTGCGGCCGAGCACATAATCCATGGCATCGGACATGGCCTGCAGGTATTTGCGCTCTCCCGTGAAGTCATGGGCCAACCCGAGGAAGATGCTGCGGTTCATCAGGTTGGAGTTGGAGCCCCAGGGGTATTCGGTCGCCTGATAGGGGATAAGGTAGCCCTCCGTCGCCACGCTCTTCTGGTAGCCGTCAGCTGCGGCGATGATAGCGGCGCGCGCCTTCTCCACTTCCTGTTTGCCCAGTTTGTTGGGCACCATGGCCAGCGTGATGGTCCCTGCGCTGCTGAGATCCTGCCAGTAGAGATCACCGCTTGCGCTGCGATCCCCCTTGGGGGCAGCCAGATAGAGAGGGGACTGCTGGACGGCCTGCTTGTACTCGGCTTTGCCGGTGGTGGCAAACAGCTCGGCGGCAGCCCAGTAGAATTCGTCCTTCAGGTTGGTGTCATCATAGGGACCGGATCCCACAAAGTTGTCATAGGCATAGACGTCCGGATGGCGGTTGGCCGCCTTCCAGGCTCGTTCCGCTGCCTGCAGGCTGCGCTGTGCGAAGGCCGGATCCAGATCTTTCCATACGCGAGCAGACTGGGCGGCAGTGGCCGCCAGGTTCAGAGTCGCAGCCGTGCTGGGGTGGCTCAGGAAACGGGGTTGTGGATCCTTGTGGGGCGGGAGCGGCATCCCGGTCCAGGCTTCGTCGGCGACCTTGTGGAAGACCATGCCGGAGGCATCGATCTCGGTCAGTTTCAGGCTGTCGAGCTGCTTGGACTGATCGCCTACCGGCACCCAGGCCTTCTTGCCTTCGGGCACCTGCATGGCGAGGAAGAACTCCATCATCCAGCGGGACTCGTCCAGCAGATCGTTGTAGCCGTTGTGCTGTTCCGGGATCTTGACCTTGCCGTCGGCAAAGGCGCTCTTGTCACCCTCTTTCGCCAGCTGCTCCCGTTCATAAAGGTTCATCAAGGTCCATACCGAGATCCCCCCGTTGACCACGTACTTGCCCTGATCGCCAGCGTCGTACCAGCCGCCGGTCACATCCAGCGTGAAGTCACAGCCAGGCCACTGGTTGCCCTTGGCGTCCTGCTTGTTGAAGCAGGTTACGTTCTCGGGCTTGTGTCCTGCCGGGCGAGCAAGGTCGGGGCGCTGGACATATTTGGCTTCGATGTCGATGCCGCTACGCTGCTGATAGAAGAAGGAGAGGGCATCGAATTTCATGGTGTGATAGATGTCATCGCCGATGCTGAACGGATGACTCTTCTGGCCGGCGACCTCCAGTACCAGGCCGGTGCCCGGGGTGGTGACCTGACTGAAGTCGGCAATCTGCACGTTCTCGCCGGATGCGGCATTCAGGCCAAAGGGCGTGGTCTTGCCTTCCGCGATGGTCTCACCCTGGGCATTGCGCAGGGTCCAGGGGAGCGCGTCCTTGCTGTCGGTGGCGATGGTCGCCCGTTTCAGAGCCTTGCTCAGATAGCCGACCTGGTTGACGCGCACGCTGCCCAGCTCCGATTTCTTGATCAAGGAGGGGCCCGATAGCGTGGCTTCACCGATACAGACAGTGGTCGGTGTCTGGGTGCCCATCTGAAGTTGGAACTGGGTCTTCTCGTCAGTGGCAGAAGGTGTGAACTGGATATCGAACGGTTTGGGCGTGCTGCCGAGGGCGAGGTCCTGCACCATGTAGTTGGTGTAGGGGGCGCCATCATGCTGGATCAGGGCCTTGACGTTGATGTCGCTCTTGGCCATGGCAGTGAAATGGAGTTTGTAGGTTTGCCCCTGCACCAGGCCGAGATTGGACTGACCCAGGATGACATCCCAGGGATTGGAGCCCGACTCGGTGAAGGTGATACAGCCCATCTGGTTCTCGGCGTTCAGGGTCCCCCCGGCCGTCCACCATCCATCGGTTCCCTGGAAGCCCCCATTGGTCAGCAATTCACCCACAGGTCCGGCAGATGCCGAGGAGGTCGCTGAACCAGATGCTCCTGCACTGGGCAGGGAGCAGCCATGCAAGCCAATGACGCAAGACATGGCAAGCGTCAGGGCTCTAAGCCGAGATGTTTTCATTGTTACCCCTTTGATCACAGACGGAAATAATGGCGTCGATTTTCGCACTCACGCAGAAAATGACCGAGTCATCCTGCGGCCCGCATTTCACTGTCAAGATTCACACACAATCCTTGAGTGGAAATCGATTTCATGATTCAGGTAACAGTAAATTTTTTGGCAGATCAAGTTTGCTTTTATGAAATGTGATGGAGACGGCAAATTTTCGTTTATTGATATATTCATGCACTTGAATTGAACTCCATTGAATCCTTTCAACATTCCTCTGACTCCCCAGCCGTTTGGCCATATCGGTGTCGTTCCAGGCAGCTCATGTGGCAAATTAACGTGATTGACTGCATTTAAATTATTGTTTTGATTTTATTTTGTTGATCTTCCTGCAATGAGTCTACCCGTTCTCTCTGTTCCTTCCTGGGTATTCTGCTGATGAGACACGCCCCCGAGTTTGTGAGTTGCATCACTATTTTCTCTTTCAGCGGGATCTTTGTCATGGCATGACAAAGATACTGCTGGAATGACGAAGAGATTTCTGTTTACCATTTAATATTCTTGCAATCGATTTCAAATTCGACTGTTTTTCAAGACGACTCGCCATGAACGATGAGTCCAGGCGATGAACGAGAACATCCGGAGAGTCATAAGGAAAATGCGTAAAACTACAGGTCTCACCAGGTCTATGACCTGCCTATTCGTGGGGTGCGGCATCTGGAGTGCCGGGATGGCGGATGAGTTGTCGACCATGCCCTATTTTTCCACCTGGCCGCAGATCCACAGCGCCATTGCCAGGGACGAGGGGATGGAGCGCCAGATCCAGGCTCTGCTTTCCCGGATGACCCTGGAGGAGAAGGTTGGCCAGATGATCCAGCCCGACTTTCGTGAAGTGACACCTGAGGAGGTGACGCGCTACAAGATTGGCTCCGTCCTCAACGGGGGGGGTGGCTGGCCCGGCAACAACAAACACGCGTCGGCCCAGGACTGGGCACACCAGGCCGACACCTATTGGCAGGCGGCGGAAGCGGGCTTTGAGGGCAGGGGGTATCGCATCCCCTTCATGTGGGCGACCGATGCGGTGCACGGCCATAACAACGTCTTCGCGGCGACCCTGTTCCCGCACAATATCGGCCTGGGGGCGGCGCGGGATCCGGATCTTATCTACCGTATCGGCCAGGTGACGGCGCGGGAAGTGGCCGCCACCGGGCTGGATTGGACCTTCGCCCCGACGGTGGCGGTGCCGAGGGATGATCGCTGGGGCCGGACCTATGAGGGCTATTCCGAAGATCCCGCCATCGTCTATCACTATGCTGGCGAGATGGTGCGTGGCCTGCAAGGTTCCGCGACGGATCTGCGCGGCCAGCGCCATGTCATCTCGAACGTGAAACACTTCGTGGGGGACGGCGGCACCCTGAACGGGGTCGACCGGGGTCAGAACTTCTATTCGGAAGAGGACCTGCGCAACCTGCACGCGGTGGGCTACTTCTCGGGGCTGGATGCCGGTGCCCAGGTGGTCATGGCTTCGTTCAACAGCTGGCACAACGAGCTCAACCGCGATGTGCTGCCAGAGGACGGGGTTGAGTACAACGGCAAGCTGCACGGCAGCCGCTATCTGCTGACCGACGTGCTCAAGGGCAAGATGGGCTTTGATGGCCTTGTCGTCTCTGATTGGAACGGTCACAGCGAGATCGCCGGTTGCACCATGGGGAGCTGCCTGCCTGCGGTGCTGGCCGGGGTCGACATTTTCATGGTCACGGCGCGCAAGGACTGGATGGAGTTTCGCCAGAGCCTGCTCGATGGCGTGGCGAGCCGGCAGATCCCGATGAGCCGGATCGACGATGCCGTGACGCGTATCCTGCGGGTCAAGATGCGGGCCGGGCTGTGGGAGAAACCCATGCCGTCGGCCCGTGAGCTGGCGGGCAAGCAGGGTGAACTTGGTGCCGTGACGCACAAGGCGCTTGCCCGGGAGGCGGTACGCAAGTCGCTGGTGCTGCTCAAGAACGAGGGCAGGATCCTGCCCCTGAGCCGGCAGAGCCGGGTGCTGGTGGCTGGGAGCGCCGCCAACGATCTGGGCAAGCAGGTGGGGGGCTGGAGCCTGACCTGGCAAGGCAGCGAAAACGGGCGCGGTGATTTCCCCGGTGCCCAGAGCGTGCTGGATGCGGTGACCGCCACCGTCGGTGCGGATCATGTGCAGGTGAGCACGGGATCCGGTGAGTTTGCGGGAGCCAAGCCCGATGTCGCCATCCTGGTCATGGGGGAGGATCCCTATGCCGAGTGGTTCGGCGACATTCCTGACAACAAGACCCTTGCCTATGGGGATCTCAAGAGCAGCTATCACGAGGATCTGTTGACCCTCAAGCGGCTGAAGGCGGCCGGCATCCCCGTGGTGACCGTGCTTTTCTCCGGACGTCCGCTCTACGTCAATGAGGAGCTCAATCTCTCTTCCGCCTTTGTCGCCGCCTGGCTACCGGGCACCGAGGGGGAGGGGATCACCGATCTGCTGTTCAGGGATGCCAAGGGCAAGGTGGCCCATGACTTCCAGGGACGCCTCTCCTTCTCGTGGCCCTTCAGCAAGTGCGCCACCACCATCAATCGCACGCCCACCCATATCCCGGGCTGGCAGCGTCCAGCCTTCGAGCAGGATCCCGCGGGTGAGTACGCACCGCTCTTCCCCTATGGCTACGGGCTCAGCTACGGCAAGCCTTCCCCTGTGGCGGCCCGGGTCAGCAACCTCAATACCCTGACCCTGGATAATCGTACCTTCGGCTGCAACGAGAGCGACCCTGCCAAACTGAGCGCCGCTGACAAGGTGCTCGAGCTGTTCGGGCCAAAGGCGGGTGAAGAACACCGTCTGCGCATGGGGGATGCCAGCAACTGGACGGGGACTGAAGTCTCCGGCAACAGCGTGACCGAGATGACCTTCATCAAGGTTCAGCCCATCGACTACCTGCGCCAGCAGGATGCGCGAGCGGTCACCTTCCTCGGGGCTAACAAGCCGGGTGTCGACTCCGGGGCCACGATCCAGTTGCAGACCACCCAGGTCAAGGGGGCGGATCGTCGCACCTACCTGAAGGGCGAGAGCGAGCTGCAGGTGACGCTGCGGGTGCAGCAGGCGCCAGCGGGGGACATGACGCTGGGGCTGCAGTGTGGCTGGCCCTGCGGCAAGTCCATCGAGATTGCGCCGGCCTTGCGCCAGTTGCCCCCGCAGAAGTGGGTGACCCTGAGTCTGCCCCTGCGCTGCCTCGAAGAGGGCATGGACTTCGCGAAGGTCAATACCCCCTTCATCCTGGGCACCAGTGGACAGGCACGCATCGACATGGCGACCGTACGCTGGGTACCGGCTTCTCTGCTGGGGGCCTCAGGGGAAGTGGTCAGGCTCGATTGCCAGGGCAGGTTGAGTCGATAAGCCGTCAGCCAGATGCACCAGGATGCCTGTCGGGCTCCTGGTGCCTTGATAACCGGCTCCGCCCCGATGCGGAGGGAGAGGTGGGAGAGAAGGATGTCGATCGTACAGCGGATCAGATTGGGCTTTACGCTGCTGCTGGTCCTGTTGCTATTGCTCGGGGCCATCAGTTACCTGAAGACGACCTCCATTCACGGTCGTTTCCAGCAGGTGACCGAGGAGGCGACGCCTCAGGCCCTGACCGCCAGCCGGCTGCGCGCCGCATTGCTGATGGCTGACAGGGACAGCCTGGCGCATCTCGCCATCCGGGAGACGTCGGCGTTCCCCGAGTCCCGTCAGCGTGTTGCCCATGACAAGGTCCGCTATGAGCAGCACATCAAGGCATTCGCGGCCCTGACACTCGATACCGAGAGTGAGCGGCAACTCGCCCGGGTCACCGACCAGGCCCCCCGGCTGTTTACCATCTCTGAGCAGTTGATGAGCCTGCACGAAGAGTCGGTCGAGCTGGAACGGGTGCTCGCACGGATGCGGAGCGAGCTGCTGCACCTGGACGACAACTACCGTTCGGCGGCAGACCTGCTGGTGCGTTACACGGCAGGGCGGCGCTCTTTGCAGAACAAGGCGGAGCTCATCACCAGCGGTATTGCACGGGATCTCAAGCTGATCCTGCGTGCCGACGGCAACACGGATCTGGTGGCGCTACAGGGGGTGCTGGCCAAAGACATCGACATTGCGAACCAGCGTCTGGAGCGGATTGTTGTCCCCGATGACGTCAAGGCCAGGTTCACCCGCCATGTGGCGCGCATTCCCCAGCTGGTATTTGGCGACAAGGGGCTGATTGCCACCCTGGTGCGCCGTCAGCAAATCAGCCAGCAACTCCATGGCTTGCGTGAACAGCAGGAGGCGCAGAGCCAGCAACTGGGGGAGGTCCTGGACAGGCTTATCGCCATCAGCAACCAGAGCATGCAGGAGGACAGGCTGAGTGCCGACGTCGCGGTTGACAGCGCCCGCACCTGGATCGTGATGGTGGCCCTGTGTTCCGTGCTCATCGCCCTCATTGTTGCCTGGAGTACGGCCCGCAGCATCCAGGTGCCGCTGGTGCGGATCAATCGGGTTCTCGGTCTGATGGCACAAGGTGACATGACGCTGCGGGTTCGCTACCCCGCCAGGAACGAGCTTGGTGAGGTTGCGAACTCCATCGACCAGCTGGCCCACCACACCAAGACGCTTCTGATGGAGGTCCAGACCGGCTCTGAGTACTTGGTGAGCGAGACGCGCAAGACCGCAGAGATCGGCGAGCAGGTGATGTCGCAGGTGCAGGCGCAGAAGGCCCAGACCGATCAGGTAGCGGCCGCCATCTTCGAGCTGGAGACCAGTGCGACCGAAGTGGCGCGCTCGAGCGATCATGTTCGTCGGGAGGTGGGGGAGGCCAATGACGAGAGCCGGCGCGGACGTCATCTGATGCAGGCCAATCGGGATGGCATCGAGCAACTGGCGACCGACATCGCCGGGGCCATGGCGATCACCCGCAAGCTCGAAGGCTACAGCAGCAACATTGGCAACATTCTCGAGGTGATCCGTGGCATGGCTGAACAGACCAACCTGCTGGCCCTCAATGCGGCCATCGAAGCGGCCCGTGCCGGGGAGGCCGGGCGGGGCTTTGCCGTGGTGGCCGAGGAGGTGCGGGCGCTGGCTACCCGTTCACAAGGGGCGACCCAGGAGATCCAGGTGATGATCGACAACCTGCAGGGATGCGCCCGCGATGTGGCGAGCGTGATGGCCCAGAGCCATGAGCAGACCCAGCAGAGTGTGCTGCAGACCCGGGATGTCGAGAGTGCCCTGGCGGGGATCGCCTCGCGCATGGAGGCCATCAAGGATATTGCGGATCACATGGCTTATGCCGCAGCGGAGCAGATTTCGGTGAGTCAGGGAGTGGCCCAGCACGTGGCGGCCATCGCAGACGTGGCTCACGAGACCGAGCAGGCGTCCCGGGTATCGGCGAGCAGTGGTGAGGTGTTGTCGGGGCTGGCCAGCCAGCAGCAGAGTCTGGTGGCCCGTTTCAAGGTGTAGGAGAGAGGCGATGTGGAAATCTGTGAGTGCCCTGCTGGTCTGGGGGCTGAGTACGGCGGCGGTATCCCAGGAGCTGGTGCTGGAAACCTGGCGCGTGGATGACGAGGCGCTCTGGAAGGAGCAGTTTCTGCCCCGTTTTCAGGCGATCCATCCCGAGATCACCCTTAAGCTGCATTCGCAGCGCTCGGCGGATTATGATCGGGAGCTTGCCGAGCGGCTGGCAGCGGGGAAGGCAGGGGATCTCATCACTTGCCGTCCTTATGATCAGTCCCTGCGGCTGTTCCAGCAGGGGCATCTGCTGGATCTGACGGACCTGCCCGGGATGGAGAACTTCCCGAGCTTTGCCAAGGCCGCCTGGCAGACCGACTCCGGGGCCCAGACCTTCTGCCTGCCCATTGCCTCCGTGATCCAGGGTTTCTACTTCAATGTCGATATCTTCAACGCCCTTGGGCTGACACCGCCGCGAACCCGTGCCGACTTCTTCGCCGTGCTGGAGAAGATGAAGCAGGATGGCCGCTATCTGCCGCTGGCACTGGCGGCTCACGACAGCTGGGTGGTCTCCGAGCTTGGTTATCAGAATATCGGTCCCAATTACTGGCATGGGGAAGATGGCCGCCTGGCGCTGATCAACGGTCAGGCGCGAGTGACCGATGCCCCTTATGTGGCAGCGTTTCGTGAGCTGGCGAGCTGGCGGCCCTACATAGGGGACCATCCTGCCGATGCCACCGAAGCACAGGCGGTGGATGCCTTTGCTGCGGGCAAGGCCGCCATGATAGTGGCGGGCTCCTGGTCGCTGGCCCAGTTCACCGGCAAGGTCAATTTTGGTGCCTTCCCGCCCCCCGTTGCACGGGAGGGGGACACCTGCTATTTCACCGATCACACCGACATGGGGATCGGCATCAATGCCGCCAGCCCGAACAAGGAGGCCGCCCTGAAACTGGTGGAGTGGATGGCTAGCGCCGACTTTGCCGAGCGTTTCTCCAATTCGGTGCCCGGCTTTTTCTCCCTCTCCAATCACTTCTTCGAGCTCAAGGATCCGGTGGCGAGCACCATGATGGGCTGGCGGGATACCTGCGATTCCACCTTGCGTCTGGGGGCGCAGTTCCTCACCCGGGGTGAGCCATTGCTTACCACAGAGCTTGCGGAGGTATCGCAATCCGTGGTGCTCGGCACCATGACGCCGGAAGCGGCTGCCGCGCGCATCCAGCAGGGGTTGGCAAGCTGGTATCCCCCCCAGAAGGCGGCCACGAGAAGAGCCAGTCTGTGTGAAGCGGACGAGCCTCTCCCCACGCTGGCAACCAGCGCGGCCACCGGGACGGAATCCCCCTTTGCAGCGCCTTGACGGTGGCCACGCTCCCGCAGGGATCTGCACACTCCCCAAGGCGCCTTCAGGCGCCTTGTTTCATTCAGGTCGACCGGGTTCATCGGGTTGCCATTGCCATTGCCATTGCTAGGCTTTGGCTGGTGTCATGGGGCCAGGCCGGATTGAGGGGTCGGCAGAAGAGGGACGCCAGGTTGTGTGTAGTCTCTGTGCTATGTCAGAGAGTCAAGGTGGAAGTCGCGGCAGGGGCTCGTCGCTCGCTGGACAGGTGGCTGACAAAAGAAAAACGGCCCGAAGGCCGCTTTGCGCTGATGCTGTGCAGGGATCTGATGCTGCGCAGGGAACTGCCCCGGTCTGTGTTCACCCCTTGTAGGGCAGTGTGGTATCACGCACCACAATGCTCAATTCGGGCAGTTCGTCCGAGTTCAGCTCCGTGTTCTCGATCAAACCCAACAGAGTCTTGACCATCTTGACCCCCATCTCGTAGATGGGCTGGCGTACCGTGGTCAATGGCGGGTTGGAATAAGTAGAGAAGGGCAGGTCGTCAAAACCGATGAGAGAGACATCCTCAGGCACCCGCAAGCCGCACTGCTTGAGCCCCAGAATGGCCCCGTAACAGGTCTGATCGTTGGCGCAGAAGATGGCGGAGAATTTCCGGCCGCTCTCCACCAGCTTCTTGACGGCATTGAGCCCGCCGACCTCGGCGAAATCCCCCTGGATGACCAGGGAGGGGTCATATTCGATACCTGCGCTCACCAGGGCCTGGCGATAGCCATGATGACGCTCGATGGCATCGTTATGATCCGGTAAACCGACGATATGGGCGATGTCACGATGACCCAGATCCAATAAATAGCGAGTCGCCATGTAGCCACCCAGCCGGTTATTGATGCTGAAGGAGTGTACCCGCTCGGTCATGATATTGTGACCTGTGGCCACAATCGGTATTTGCTGGGAAAACTCGAGCAGTGTTTGCTGATTGACGTGGCCGGTCAAAATAATAAGGCCATCAACCCGCCGGGCCACCAGCAGACGCAACCGCTCAACTTCTTCTTCCGCATTCCAGTGACCGCTGACAATCAGCGGCACATACTCCATGCCCTGAAGAGTGTGTTCAACACCCCGCAACATTTCGTTGGAAAATGGACTCTCCACATGTTGGGTCAAAACACCCAGGGTCATGGACTGACCCGTTTTCAAATATTGCGCCATCAGGTTGGGACGAAAATTCAATTCCTGAATGGCATCTTCCACCGCCTGACGTTTATCTGCGGCCACTTTGGCCGAGCCGTTCAATATCCGGGATACAGTGCTTGCCGAGACACCGGCTCGGCGGGCGATATCATAGACAGTGGCTTTTTTCTCCTGAGCTGACTTCGACATCCCCCCTCCGTACTCGACTGTGAAAACCCCTGGTCATGGCCAGTGTTATATGAATATCTTCTTAATAAATCAGCAAGTTAGGATACCCGTTTCCCCTGGTGGTGACAAGCGATGATGCGCCTTGCCAGGGGAGGGAATGCTACTGCTGGGCGGCAAAAAAGACCTCTTTTGCCTTGGTAAAACCGGCTTGCTCGGCGGCTTTGACCCAGGCGAGCGCCTGCTCATAGTTTTTGCTCTGAACGGCAGTGCGAATATGCTGATAATAATCCAGCTCACCCAACGATTTATCGGGTGAGACCATCACGGGCGATATGGTTTTTGCGATCTGCGTCGCATTTGCAGCGGGCTCTGCGTCCAGCGTCAAATATAGGCGTCCGGTAGCAGAGTGAGGCACTTCCACATTGATGAGGCGGGCGACATCCGTGGTGCGATCATATTGCATGGCGCGCTGGAGATCGTCCGGGTTGAGCCGGGTACTGCCCTGCATGTCCTTCGCCGTGGAATAGATCACCATATAGGCGGCCCGAGCGCTGCCGATGGGGGCTGGAATGGTGAATTCCCCCTGAATGTTCTGCCCTGAAATTAACGAACGACCGTCATAACTGAATGTGGAACCGGGAATGGTTTGAACGGCGTTGTATTGCTCGTCCAGCAACAGGATGCTGGGCAGGAAGACGGTATAGTCGACCGGAATGGTTATTTTGACGCGAGTCGCCTGGCTGACTTCGGGCAGCGAGAAGGCCATTACATAGCTTTTGCCTGAATCAAATGCATAGACCTGGCTGTCGGTGCTCACATCGACCCAGCGGCTCTCCTGCCCGAGGGACTGGAAGCGAAGTTCCTTGAACGACTCGACCGCCACCTTGTTCGACAATTGTTCCCGACCTTGTTCAACCTGTTGCTGCAGGGCGGAGACTGCCGATCCTGGCGAATGCTCCGGGCCCATGCCGGCGCATCCGGCCATCAGCAGACTGACCAGGAAAGGCAGACACTGCTTCGTTCCCTTCATCGTGTTTCCTCGTATGCAATGCGGGTCCTCCAAGGGACCCGAGATTATAGTGCAGATAAGTATCGCGACCTAACCTACCACCACATGTCCGCCTGTACACCGACCAGGAAATCTTCCCGGTCTTCCTGCCAGGGGGTCTCGTTGTTGTGATCGACATAGGTCGTCAGAATGCGGATCTCCGGTGAGGGCCCCATGCCGGTATTGACGGTGAAGGTCGGCACTATGCTGACCTTGTGAGAGGTGCCACCCCGTTCGACGTTGTCGATGATCAGGTTGTTTTTCACATATCCGACTTCCGTCTGGATGGAGAAGAACTCATTGATCGGGAATACCGGGCGCAGAGATGCGGCATACCAGGAATCATGGCCACCCAGCTCGTAGTCGTTGTATTGATAGGAGAGGGTCGGCAGCAGATGAATATTGGCGCCATACCAGCCACCCCAGAGGAAGAGGCGGTAGGATTGATCGCCTTCCATCACCTTGGACTGGTAGGGTTTATAGCCATCCGCCTTGTCCTGCAGTGTCTTCTGATACAGGGAGCCCTTGCGATACATGGCGGTATTGGTCAGGTTGGCACCCAGCAAGTCTCCTGAACCCAGCCCACGTCCTGCCTGGGCGATGAACTTAGAGAAGCCCCCCGGCATGAAGAAGAAGTCGTCGCGGGAATAGATGACGGTTCCTTCTGCCCCCTTGGTCGCATATTGCTTGTTATCGCCGGTGAACTCGTTGCTGGGCATCTGCTTGAGTGCGATCTCCATGTCCCAGGCACCATAGAGGGCGCTGGTGTGGAGGGTGTGCATGGTGGCTTCAGTGCCATTGGCGCGGTCGGAGTGGCTGGTGTCGTTGCTGTTGATATAGGCAAAGTCCCACTTGCCACCCGCCATCTCCATGGCTTTGATGCCGACGCCGGTTCCCGAGTAGTCCGTGTAGAAATAGTCGGTGGTCCAGATGTAGTTCTCGCGGTCGTAATAGCGCAGGCCACCCCACATGGTCCCGGTCGGGGTGATGCCACCCAGCTCCACATAGGTTTCTGACACACCGCTTTCGCGAGGCGCGGCACGGGTTTGCAGGCCGTCGGCATCGGACTCCACCTTGAAGTGGATGTTGACCGACTTGTTGCTGCCCAGATCCCACAACTTGTTCAGGCCCGCTTCCCAGCTGTTGTCCAGCTCGGAGCCCAGGCGCCCCATGGTCTTGTCCATCTCATATTCGTACCCCGCCTTGGCGAAGTTGTCCTTGGCGTCAAACATCGAGCCGGCACGAATATAACCGTGGAAGCCAAAACTCTCGGCGGCATTCGATACTGCGGGCGCTACCAGCCCGCAACATGCCCCGACAAACAAGGCGAGTGACTTCAATTTCATCTTATTGCTCCAATCCGTAGAAAATTATTTTCAATCGATTTCTCGAAGATTCAATGCCTTGTCACTTGATCTGCTGGCAGGGCTGATTGCTGTCAAAGTCTGCCGGGATGGCTGTTTTCAGGGCCACGTTGGTGAAGGCGAAGCGCAGACCGGCCATGGAGTCCCAGGCCCCGCTCAGGTAGAGCGCCTTTTGCACCGAGCCTGTGTTGGCCGCAGGAATGAGAGAGGCGACCGGCAGGATGCAGCGGTACCAGGTGTCGTCATCGGGCACGATGTTGCTGTCCATGGTGAAGAAGGTGCCAAAGTCCGGGCCGGCGGTACCGTCCATGCGGATCTGGATGTTGGGGGAGTCACCGTAGCTGGAGACTTTCAGGTCGAGCAGCATGGCGCCGTCCTGATAGGCGGAGAGATCCCCATTGGCGCTGTCGGTCCCGAGGAAGGCGGCGCCATTGCCTGGCAGGTCCATGGTGATGACCTGGTTTTCATCGGTCAGGGTGCCGCCGAAGCTGGCTGCCGGGTAATCGGCGCTGCGGTCCAAGGCCTGGCTCTTGTCACCGGAGTAGTAGAGTGCGGCATCGGTGGCCACCAGCGCGGGGGCATTGTTGACGCCGGAGCCTGTGTCCGGATTGGTACCTGGATCGGTACCGGGATCGGTTCCCGGATCGGTGCCTGGGTCTGTGCCCGGGTCGGTAGCGCCGCCAGGCGCTTCACAGGTGACCGGGTCGACAACGGGCTTGGCCGAGGTGGTGAGCAGGTACTTGATGTTGGTGATTTCGTAGTTGAAGGCTTCTTTGGTGGCCAGGTGGAACGGTGTGCCCACAGTGGCGAGGTTGATGGCCGTGGCACCGGGGAAGGGCTTCATGCAGTTGATGGGCAGCGTGAGCGTTTCCCAGTCGCCCGAACCGGTCAGGGCGCTGGCAATGGGCAGGCTGCTGCGGTTGGGATATTCGTTGTCGATGGAGGCATTGAGCACTTCCGGCACCTTGCTCTTGGTCCGCAACTGGAACTCGATGAAACCGGAGGCGTATTTGCTCAGGTTCAGAGGGGTGGCGGATTTGAGCATGAAGGTGCCATCTCCGTCACCGGCTACCTGCACATCGGCGGTGTCATCGGTACCGGCATTGTTGATGAGCACGGCGCTGATGCTGGTCATGGCGACGGGAGAAGCGGTGACCGGTTGCAAGCTCCAGTTGTCCTTCTCTGACTGGATGCTGGGGGTTGTACCCCCATTGGCACCGACCCCGAACAGGATCAGGGTGCTGTCGCCAGGGGGCGTGGTGCCACCGTTGTCGCCACCGTTATTACCACCGGTGTTGCCACTATTCGAGTCGATATTATCGGCCCCACCACACCCGCCAAGCAGGGCAGCGGCGATCAACGACGCCAAAAGTCCTTTTTTTGATGCATTCATACTGACCACTCCAATCAATGGGAAAAATATCCACCGCGATGAACCGTCAAGACTCAAACAGACGCTATGCAATCGATGCCAAGACAAATCATGCTGGCTTTATTTTCTTGAAATCGATTTCCAATGCAATGCTTATCCCCTGTGATGATCAAAGTTTGTGTTTCAAATCACAGAAAGCGTGTCCTGATGACCAGCTGATGGGATGTGCAAGAAAGAGTTATCTTTAAATGAAAAGAGTTCATAGTGTTGTTTTTAATGGCTTATTTTCTTTTTCTCTTGAGGCTGACGATCAGAGGGAAAGTATCGGAGTAGATCTGCAATGTATCTGAGGTGATTGCGATGTGTCGATTTCTGAGCAACACTTAAATTGACTTCGATTTCATGGTGTATTGCTTGAGAACCAGGGTGTCATCAACCTTGCGGGGCCTCTCCAGCGGTTCAGGCACCAGGAGTGTCCAGCCTTGACTGGTGATGGCAGACAGCATGCAGTCGATGAGGCCAATGGCGTCGGTCTTCAGAGCGATGCTGAGGCCGGGTTCCTGCTGGGTCGGCACCGACCCGGGATGGTGCAAGCCCCCTGTGCCAGATAGCAGATCGCCATCTTGGAGAAGACCAAGGATGCGCTGGCGACGGAGGGTTGGTCACAAATCCTGGAGAGGCAACCCGCGATAGGGTCGCCCCGCAGCATCGGCCATGAACCACAGGCCCGGCACCATGGCGCGCTCATCCTCTTCGAAGGAACGCAAAATGGTGCCAGGCATGCATTGCATGATCATCGCCTCCCCAGGGCCGGCAAACCCGCGCAGCGGTCAGCATGATCGGTGCTGTGCTCGCTGTGCCCGCCAGGCCTGAATGCGCGTCTGGGTGCCGATGACGAAGACAAAAAAGACCGGCACGAAGAAGATGGCCAGCAGGGTGCCGCTGATCATGCCGCCGAACACGCCGGTGCCGATGGCATGCTGGGTCTCGGCGCTGGCACCGCTGGCAAGCATCAGCGGCACCACGCCGAGGGTGAAGGCGAGCGACGTCATCAGGATGGGGCGCAGGCGCAGGCGGGCGGCGGTCACCGCAGCGTCAAGCAGCGAGCGTCCTTCGCCGTGCAACTGGCGGGCAAACTCCACGATGAGGATGGCGTTCTTGGTCGACAGACCGATGATGGTGATCATGCCCACCTTGAAGAAGACGTCGTTGGGCATGCCGCGCAGCATCACCGCCGCCACGGCGCCGAGCAGGCCCAGGGGGACCACCAGCATCACGGAGAGCGGAATGGACCAGCTCTCGTAGAGCGCGGCCAGCACCAGGAAGACCACCAGCGCCGACAGCAGCATCAGCAGGGGGGCCTCGGCCGCCGACCGGCGCTCCTGCAGCGACTGTCCCGTCCAGGCCAGGGCGAAGCCTGGCGGCAATTGCGCCACCAGGCGATCCATTTCCGCCATCGCGGCGCCACTGGAAACCCCGGGGGCGGCACTCCCGGAGAGACGCACGGCGGGGAAGCCCTCGAAGCGCATCATCTGTTGCGGCGACTGGCGCCAGGTCGGTGTCACCACCTCCCTCAGGGGCACCATGCCGCCGCTGGCATTGCGCACCCGCAGGCCGAGTACGTCATCGAGCTGCATGCGCGCCGACGCGTCGGCCTGCAGGATGACCTGCTGCATGTGCCCGCCGTTGGGAAAGTCGTTGATGTAGAGCGACCCCATCGCCGCCGACAGGGTGCTGCTCACGCTGGTGAACGAGAGTCCCATGGCCTCGGCCTTCTGCCGGTTGATCTCGAGGTGAATGCTCTCGCCGGGGGGCAGGCTGTCGGGATAGACATCGCTCACCACCTCGCTTTGGGCCGCCAGTGCCAGCAGTTGCGCCTGGGCGGCCTGCAGCGCGGCCTCTCCCTGGTTGGCCCTGTCTTGCAGGAAGAGCGTGAAACCGGAAGAGGTGCCCAGTTCGTCGATGGCGGGCGGCAACAGGCTCATCACAGTGCCTTCCTTGCTGTTGGCCATGGCGGCCTGTGCCAGCTCCGCCTCTTCGGCAGCCGTGGCACCATGGCGCTGATCCCACTCTTTGAGCATGGTGAAGGCCATGGCCGCATTGGGGCCGGCGCCGGAGAAGCTGAAGCCCTGCACCACCAGGTTGGTGTCGAGCGCCTCGCGAGAGGCCACATGGGCCTCGAACTCCTTGATGACGGCCAGGGTGCGCTCGCTGGTGGCGCCGGTCGGCAACTGGATGGAGGTCATGAAGTAGCCCTGATCCTCGTCCGGCAGGAAAGAGGAGGGCAGCTGGGTGGCCGCAATGGCCAGCACGGCGCAGAGGGCGGCGAAGGTAGCCATCACGCGTCCGCTGCGCCCGACCAGCCGGGTGACCCGAACGCCGTAGCCTGTGGTGAGGCGCTCGACGCCCCGGTTGAAGGCACCGAAGAAGCCGCGCTTCTCATGATGACTCGGGCTGACCGGGCGCAGCAAGGTGGCGCAGAGTGCGGGCGTCAGGGTCAGGGCGAGGAAGGCGGAAATCAGGATCGACACCGCCATCGACAGGGTGAACTGCTGGTAGATGACCCCCACGGAGCCGCTGCCGAATGCCATGGGAATGAACACCGCCGTGAGCACCAGGGTGATGCCGATCACCGCCCCGGTGATCTCCTTCATGGCCCGCGATGTTGCCTCCCTGGGCGAGAGCCCCCGGGTGGCCATCAGGCGCTCGACGTTTTCCACCACCACGATGGCGTCGTCGACGATGATGCCGATGGCCAGCACCATGCCGAACATGGTCAGGGAGTTGATCGAAAAACCGGCCAGCAGCATCACCGCGAAGGTGCCAAGCAGGGCGATGGGGGCGACGATAGCCGGGATCAGGGTGTAGCGCAGGTTCTGCAGGAAGAGAAACATCACCAGGAACACTAGCACCATGGCTTCCAGCAGGGTGTGGATCACCTTGTCGATGGAGACCTTGACGAAGGGGGCCGAGTCAAAGGGGATCGAATAGGCCATGCCCGCCGGCAGGGTTGGCGAGAGCTGGGTAAGGCGAGTGCGTACCGCATCGGCGGTGCGCACGGCGTTGGCGCCGGGGGAGAGCTGGATGGCGGCGCTGGTGGCAGCCACCCCGTTCTCGCGGTTGGAAAAGGCGTAGGATTGCGCCCCCAGCTCGACCCGGGCCACGTCACCCAGCACCAGCTTGGCGCCATCACTACCGGCCCGCAGCACGATGGCGGCGAACGCCTCGGGAGTGGTCAGCTGCCCCTGTACCGTGAGGGGAACCGTCAGTCGCTGACCAGGCAGGGCGGGTTCGTCGCCGAGGCGCCCCGGTGCAATCTGCACGTTCTGCTGCTCGATGGCCTGCGCCACCTCGCTGATGGTCAACCCGTAGGCGGCGAGCTTGCCCGGATCCACCCAGATGCGCATGGCCTGCTCGGCGCCGAACAGCTGCACTCGCCCCACGCCGTCTATGCGGCGCAGCTCCGGCACGATATTGCGCGCCATGTAGTCGTTCAGCGCGACCTCATCGAAGCGGCCATCCGGTGAAGTCATGCCGACCATCATCAGAAAGCCGGACGAGGCGGATTCCACCTGCAGGCCGGTTTGCCGCACCGCCAGTGGCAAGCGAGGCTCGACCGCCTTGATGCGGTTTTGCACGTCCATCTGGGCCAGCTCCGGATCGGTGCCCGGCTTGAAGGTGGCGGTGATCTGCGCGCTGCCGGAGGCATCTACCGATGACTCGAAGTAGAGCAGGTTCTTGACCCCCGACAGCTCGCGCTCGATCAGGCTCACCACCGCATCATTCAGGGTCTGCGGCGTGGCGCCCGGATAGGTGGCATAGAGGGTCACCGACACCGGCGCCACCGAGGGGTAGCGGGAGATGGGCAGCTTGGGGATGGCGATGACCCCCGCCAGCATGATGAAGAGGGCGAGCACCCAGGCAAACACCG
This sequence comes from Aeromonas sp. MaB10011B, assembly GCF_017939325.1. Taxonomy (NCBI): domain Bacteria; kingdom Pseudomonadati; phylum Pseudomonadota; class Gammaproteobacteria; order Aeromonadales; family Aeromonadaceae; genus Aeromonas; species Aeromonas sp. MaB10011B. The sequence goes on from NZ_JAGKRK010000075.1 coordinate 111,157, forward strand.
GGCGATGAATGAAAAACTGCGGCATGAAATGTCTCCGATTCAACGGTTACCGGCGTCAGCCTGCTGGCTGACTGCGGGGGATTGCCAGGGATGGGCAATGACTTGCGTCCCCGGGGTCAGGCGGTCGATCCCCTCGATCACCACCCGCTGTCCGGCGCTGAGTCCGGACGTGATGCGGTAATGGCTATTCATCAGCTCAGCGGTGTTGACCGGAACCAGTTGTGCCTGCCCCTGGTCATCCAGCACCCACACGCTGGTCTGGCCCGATGTACGCACCACCGCCTGCTGAGGCACGCTCAGGGCGTGGGCATAGTGAGCCCGGGGAATGCGCGCCTGTACGTAGAGACCGGGCAACAGCCGCCGCTCCGGGTTGTCCACCAGTACCCGCAGCAGTACGTCACCGGTACCGGCATCCACCTCGATGCCGGAGAAGAGGATGTGCCCCTGCATGCCGAGCGGCTTGCCGTCGCTGCCGAGGATGTCCACCGCCAGTTCCGGTGCCGTCGAGCCAGCCTGCTGGCGCAGGGTGTCCAGTACCGAGGCCGGTTGACGGACATCGACGTAAACCTGATCGATCTGCTGGATCCTGGCCATGGGGGTGGCGTCGGTGGGGGACACCAGGGCCCCTTCACTCACCAGCGCCTGATCGATGCGCCCGGCGATGGGGGCTTCCACGCTGGCAAATTGCAGGTTCAGCTGGTGCCGGGCCAGGGTCGCCCTGGCCTGAGCCACGTCGGCGGCCGCCTGATCCCGCTGGGAGACGGCATCGTCATAGGTCTGGCGGCTGATGGCCTCGGTGCGCAGCAGCGGCACCAGACGGTCAATCTGGATACGGGCGCGGGCCAGCACGGCCTCCGCGCGCTGCAATGCGGCGGCGGCGCTGTCTACATCCGCCTTGAAGGGGGCCGGATTTATCTGGAACAGAACGGTGCCTGCGCCGATTTCGGCGCCCTGCTCGAACAGGCGGCGCTGCACGATGCCGCTGATTTGGGCCCGAATTTCGGCGCTGCGCAGCGCGGCCACCCGGGCGGGCAGATCCTCGCTGATGACCAGGTCCTGACCTGCCAGCGTCATCACCGACACCTGAGGAAGGGTCGGCGCATCTTGCGCTTGCGACGCCCCATCGCAACCTGCCAATCCGAATACGGCAATGACGGCGAGCAGGGTGCCCGCATACCGCTGTTTGACAAACATCATACTCACCTCGTTAAACCGCCTCCCGGGCATGGTGCTGCCGCGAGAGCACATCGAGCGGGCATTATGGAGAGGGGCTATTGCGAATGATTCGAGGCTTTGTGGAGAATCCATGGAGGCGGTGATAAAGTTCAAGCCCACCATTTTCGAGTCCGACCATGTCGTATCTTCCTGCTTCCGCCAACCCGGCGGCCCAGTCACTGGTACTGATTGCAGAGGATGAAGCCGAGATAGCCGACATCCTCGCCGCTTACCTGCAACGCCACGGATTGCGCACCCTGCATGCCGCCGATGGCCGCGAAGCCCTGGCCATGCACCAGACATGCAAACCCGATCTCCTGTTGCTGGATGTGCAGATGCCGCAGCTCGATGGCTGGCAGGTGCTCAGCGAGATCCGGGCCCGTGGCGACACGCCGGTGATCATGCTGACCGCCCTGGATCAGGACCTCGACAAGCTGATGGGGCTGCGCATGGGGGCGGATGACTATGTGGTCAAACCCTTCAACCCGGCCGAAGTGGTGGCTCGGGTACAGGCGGTGCTCAGACGCAGCCAGGCTGCGAAACAGACCACGGCCCGGGTGCTGCGGGTCGGCCCCTTCCAGATCGATCTGGAGAGCCACGAGGCCAGCCTTTGCCGCGATGAGGGGCAGCAGATGCTGGATCTGACCCTGACCGAGTTCAAGTTACTCGCCTCTCTGATGCGGGCACCCAAGCGGGTGTTCAGCCGCGCCGAACTGCTGACCCACTGCCTGCCGGAGGGGGATACCCAGGAGCGCACGGTGGACAGCCACATCAGCAAGCTGCGCAAGAAGCTGGAGGCACAGGGCATCCAGGGGGTGCCCGCCAGTGTCTGGGGCGTCGGCTATCGCTTCGGGGGCGATGCGTGACATCGGCACCCGGCCTGCGCAGGCAGATCATCCGCTCCCTGGGGCTGATGGCGCTCGGCATCATCTGCCTCGCGGTGATCGGCACCTATGTGTTCTACGCCATTGCCGTGACCTATGTGCCTGACAGCATTTCCGAGAGCTGGATGCCCTCCAGGGTCGAGATGATCTGGATCGGCTCGACCATTCTCATTGCATTGGGGATGGCGCTGTACGTGGCGGTGCGCCTCTCTCGGCGCATCCTGACCCCGCTCAATTCGGTGGCGAACAGCCTGCGCGAGGTGGCAGAGGGCAAACTCGATGCGCGCGTGCCGCTGGATGAACAGGCGATCGGGGAGACGGCGCAACTGGTGCGGGACTTCAACACCATGGCCGAGCGACTGCAAAGCATGACCCGCGAGCGGGAGTTCTGGAATGCCGCCATCGCCCACGAATTGCGCACCCCGGTGACCATCTTGCGTGGCCGCTTGCAGGGGCTGGCCGAAGGGGTATTTCCGCCAGAGCGTGCGCTCTTTGAAGGCTTGTTGCGCCAGGTGGAGGGATTGACCCACCTGATCGAAGACTTGCGGGTACTCAGTCTCAACGACAGCGGCCACCTGGAGCTGCAACGAGAGGAGATCAGGCTGGTCGACGAGCTTGCCGTGGTGCTTGAGGCGTTTGCCACCCCTCTGGCCGCGAGCGGTTTCACCCTCAAGCGGGAGCTCGATGCCGAGCTCTGGGTCTGTTGTGATGCTCTTCGCATCCGTCAGGCCCTGATGGCGCTGCTGGAAAATGCCCAGAAGCACGCGGTGCCGGGCATGCTGACCGTGCGCCTGCATCGTTCGGGCCCCCAGTGCATCCTGAGCGTGGAGGATGAGGGGCCTGGTATCAGCGAGGAGGTCGCCGCCCATATCTTCGAGGCGTTTCGCCGAGGGGATCCGTCACGCTCGCGCAAGAGTGGCGGCAGCGGGCTCGGGCTGGCGGTGGTCAAGGCGATTGCCGAGGCCCACGGCGGCAGCGCGGTTTGCCAACCCGGCGGGCGGGGCGGCACCCTGTTCCTGCTTTCATGGCCCCTCTTGCACCCTGACGGCAGGTCATGACCCCGCGTTGCCGCATCGGCTCGGGATGGGCGCGCCGAGGCGCGTGTGTTGACTGTGATCCAACAGCCCAAAAAAAGCCCATCTCATGGTGAGAGACGGGCTTTTTTTATGGCTTGCAGGCAGCGCCCTCATGGGGGCGCCGGGATCAATGCTCGGCCAGCAGGGGCTCTCCCTCCTGGCGTTTGTCGTGGATGGCAAAGCGATCGACCAGGGTGGCACTGGCGTCGTTCAGGCCGATGACCGCCACCTCTTTCCCCTCGCGGCGGAACTTGATGACCACCTTGTCGAGGGCCGTGATGGCGGTGATGTCCCAGAAGTGGGCGTGCGTCAGGTCGATGACCACCTTCTCCACTTCCTCCCTGAAATCGAAACTGGCCAGGAACTGCTCGGCGCTGGCAAAGAAGACCTGGCCCCGCACCAGATAGGTACGCACGGCGCCGCTGCGCTCGCTGTCGCTCTTGACCAGCATGACGCGGGCAACCTTGTGGGCGAAGAAGAGGGAGGCGAGCAGCACCCCCACGAAGACCCCGAGTGCCAGGTTGTGGGTCGCGACCACCACGGCGACGGTGGTTACCATCACCAGGTTGGTGGAGAGGGGGTGGCTCTTCAGGTTGCGTACCGACTCCCAGGAAAACGTGCCGATGGAGACCATGATCATCACGGCCACCAGGGCTGCCATGGGGATCTGACGGATCCACTCATCCATGAAGACCACCATCAGGATGAGCAGGGTCCCCGCCACGAAGGTGGAGAGGCGGCCGCGGCCACCGGATTTGATGTTGATGACGGACTGGCCAATCATGGCGCACCCCGCCATGCCTCCCAGCAGACCGGCGCCGATGTTGGCGATCCCCTGACCCTTGCACTCGCGGTTGCGATCGCTTGGGGTGTCGGTCATCTCGTCGACGATGGCTGCCGTCATCATGGACTCGAGCAGTCCCACCACCGCCAGCCCCGCTGAATAGGGGAAGATGATGGCCAGGGTCTCCAGATTGAGGGGGACGTCGGGCCAGAGGAAGACCGGCAGGGTATCGGGCAGCTCGCCCATGTCGCCCACGGTACGGATGTCGATGCCCAGGGTGATGGCCACCGCCGTCAGGATGACGATGCACAGCAGGGGGGAGGGGAGCAGTTTGCCCACCACGGGAACGAGCGGGAACAGATAGATGATGCCAAGCCCGGCTGCGGTCATGGCGTAGACCTGCCAGGTGACGTTGGTGAGCTCGGGCAGCTGGGCCATGAAGATAAGGATGGCCAGGGCGTTGACGAAGCCGGTCACCACGGAGCGGGAGACGAATCGCATCAGGCTGCCGAGCCTGAGGTAGCCCGCCGCTATCTGGAAGAGGCCGGTGAGCAGGGTGGCTGCCAGCAGATACTGCAGGCCATGTTCCCTGACCAGGGTCACCATCAGGAGCGCCATGGCGCCGGTGGCGGCAGAAATCATGCCGGGACGACCGCCGACGAAGGCGATGACCACGGCGATGCAGAAGGAGGCATAGAGGCCGACCTTGGGGTCGACGCCCGCAATGATGGAGAAGGCGATGGCCTCCGGGATCAGCGCCAGGGCGACGACGATGCCCGACAGCAGATCGCCCCGTATGTTGGAGAACCACTCTTGTCTTGCACGTTCCAGCATGGGGATTTTCTCGCTCGTTGAGGATCCATGGCCACAGGCCCGCAAATCAGGGGGAATGGCGGGGATCACAGGGTTGGATTGGCTGTTGATGGTCGGGTAAACCGGCCGGTCGGCATAACCGGAGTCAGGCGGCAGAGGCCGCACAGGGCAGGGTCAGGGCGGCGTGACGGCCACCCCAGAGCACATAACAGGCATAAGGGGCGCATGTTAACAGTCGGTGCCAGGCCGGGGAAGCCCGGATTGTTTTATCTAGCACAAGAGCAGCCAACATAGACCAAGCAAGGGGGCTCTGTCGCTTTCATCGGAGTGCCCGATGTGGTTATGGCGATAGCGAGGGGGGCAACACCATGGGACCGGCCACCGTACGGGCGGCCTCGTCACCGCGCAGTACCCGTACTATCTCGAGGGCGAACTCGATAGCGGTACCCGGGCCCTGGCTGGTGATCAGGCGATGGGCTTCATCGGTCACTACCCTTGCCGTGCTCAATTGTGTCGCGGGCAGACGGGCCTGAAAGCCCGGGTGGCAGGTGATGCTCGCATCCCCCAGCAAGCCGTGATGGTGCAGTACCACGGCGGGTGCGGCGCAGATGGCGGCGCGCCAGCGGCCGAGGTCTGCCTGCTCCCGTAGCAGGTCGATGGCGAGGGGGGTGTCGCGGATCACTTCGCTGCCGGGCAGACCGCCCGGCACGACCATGGCATCGAAGTCACGGGTGGTCAGCTCGTCGAGATGGCAATCCGCCACCAGTTGCACCCCGCGAGAGGCTCGGATCTGGCGCGCTCCAGTGGGGCAGCAGGAGGCCAGCACCACATCGATGCCACCCCGAACCAGGGTATCGACGATGGCAACCGTCTCTATCTCTTCCGACCCGGGGGCCACCAGTACCAGTACGTTCATCTTGCACTCCTTGCTTGCCAGCTGCTCTGCTCAGCGCTTCTCTTTGACGGCCTGATAGAGGCCCTGATTGACCGGCACCGCGATACCGTGAAGGGCGGCCTTGTTCAACAGGAAGCCGGTGATGGCTTCGATCTCGGTCTCGCGGCCCTGTTCCATGTCCTGATACATGGAAGAGTAATTGTCGGCGGTGAGCTCCACCACCATCATGACACGGCGTAGCAGCTCTTCGCTGCCGGTAGGCTGACCTTCGGCCCGCATGACGTCAGCCACTTCCACGCAGATTTGCTGCAGGACATCGGCAAAACGCAGGCCGGCCAATTCGCCGTTCTTGAGCTTGTAGAGCGCGGTGAGGGGATTGATGGCGCAGTTGACGGCGAGTTTCTGCCACTGGCGTGTCAGGATCTGCTCATCCCAGCCGGCCTGACCCAGAGCGCTGGCCAGCTCGTCGGCGAGGTGGGCATGGGCACGGGCCGCTTCGTTGACAGGGCCCAGCCAGGTCTCCCCCTTGCCGGTGTGGCGGAACACGAAGTGGCCGCTCTGCATGGCGCCATGGCTGGTGACGCCGGCGATCACCGGGTTGTCTGGGAAGAGTGCGACCACCTGATCGGCGATCCCCATGCCGTTGTGCAGCAGCACGATGGGCACCCCTGCCGCCAGTTGCCCGACCAGGGGAGTGAGGGCCGATATCACCTGCCCCGCCTTGGTCATGACCAGCAGGCGTTTGATGCTGCCCGGCTTGTCGATGAAGGCGCGTTTGATGGCCAGGAGCTGGGTATGCCCCTCAAGGGAGGTAAAGTCGACGCCGGGGTGCAAGGTGGCACGATGGTGCTCGCGCAGCAGGAGGCGGGTTGCTTGGCCGCTTTGGGTCAACAGGGAGGCGAAGACGCCGCCCAGGGCGCCGCAGCCCAGCAAGGTCCACTCGGGAGAGACAGGGTGACGGCGTGTTTTCAGGTTGTTGTCGCGTAATCCGCTTGGCATGAAGAGGCTCGATCATGGGAAGGGCTGCCATCCTGTCAACCGCCAACCCGGGATAAGGGAAGATGTCGCTTGGTGAATACCTGGAACCGATGCATGAGCTGACTGCCGGGTCGTGCTCAAGGCTCATGCGCAGCCAGGGAGCCTCATGTATGCATGACCATACGGGTGCCTGGGCTGCACTTCACCGAGTGTCGGACCTCTCGCGACTGCTCCTGAACGGGTTCTAACGGGTCTCACCATTCCTGTGCGCAGGGGATTCTAGCAGAGCAATCCCATCGAAATCAGCAAATTTGCCCGTTTTCTGGTAGATTTGCCCACCTGTCAGCACAACCTGAAGTACAGCATGAGGAGCCCGGCTATGCCGTCATTCGATATTGTCTCTGAAGTCAAAATGAACGAGGTGTTGAACGCCGTTGATAACGCCAACCGTGAACTGGCGACCCGTTTCGATTTTCGTGGTGTGGAAGCCAGCTTCGAATTGAACAAGGAAGAAGTGAAGCTGGAAGCCGATGCCGATTTCCAGCTCAAGCAGATGGTCGAGATCCTGCGCGGTGCTCTGCTCAAGCGCCAGATCGAGAACAGTTCCATGGACGTGGGTGACAGCGTCCACTCCGGCAAGCGTTTCCACCTGACCGTGAAGTTCAAGCAGGGGATCGACAAGGAAGTGGCCAAGAAGCTGGTGAAGCTCATCAAGGATTCCAAGATCAAGGTGCAGGCCGCCATCCAGGGCGACGAGGTGCGGGTCACCGGCAAGAAGCGCGACGATCTGCAAGAGACCATGGCTCTGGTGCGTGGCGCCGAACTGGGCCAGCCGATGCAGTTCCAGAACTTCCGCGATTGATGGCGAACGGGGAGGGCGCGGCTCTCCCCCACTGCCAGCATGAGGGCATAAAAAAACCGGAGCAGCTGCTCCGGTTTTTTGTGTCCGTGTGATGAGTTCGATTAGAACTTGTAGGTCACGGAGAAGTAGTGGCCGAAACCAGTGGTCTTCAGACCGTAGGAACCGTTCTGGATGCCGTAGATGTCGTTGAAGTACTTCAGACCGTAACCGACGGCGTAGCGGTCGGAGTGCCAGTACAGGCCGTTGAACATGGCGGTACCGTCGGTGGAAGTGTCCTTGGCATCAAACAGGTGATCCAGGTAACCCTGATAGGCTACGAAGCTGCCGTTGGAGAAGGTGTAGAAAGGCTTGAACCAGTTCATGGAGAACTGATAGCCGTTCCAGCCCTGCTCGCCACCGCCTTCATTGACGTGACGGGCATACAGGTTCATGCCCATTTTGCCGAACCAAGGCACCATGACGTCTGCACCCAAACCGGTCATGGCTTCAAACAGACCATCCGGACCACCTACGTTGATCAGGTTGGCGATGTAGACTTCCTGCACCGGGCCGAAGGAGAGATCTTTGCCGGTCATGGCATCGATGGAGATGCGCGGTGCAAATTTGATGAACAGGTTGTCCTGGTTGTGCTTGTCGTCGTGACGGTTCTGGAAGATGTCGAATACGTCGACGTAACCGTACAGATCGAAGATACCGGAACGGCCACCAAACTCCATTTCGAAGTAGGTATCGTTGTAACCACCTTCGGACTCAGCGTAGGGCAGCTGGTCGATGGTGTGCATCACGTTGAACTGGAACCACTTGTAGTCGTTCTTGTGGATGTCGCCGCTGTAGTCGGCAGCGAAGGCCGGAGTGGCGGAGGCAGCCAGCAGACCGGCAGCGATCAGAGTCTTGGTAAATTTGGCCATTTTATTGGTCTCTTGTGCGTTAGTTGAGGTTTTCCGTAGCCTGCCCACAAGGAGCGGGAGGGATTCTAGCCAAATAAATTCAACGGATAAACAAGCACCAGGGAACTTTGTCAGGATTTGTGAATCTAATCACCCCCTAAAATGCGCAAACGCTTGCTATTTGTGCGTTTGTAGTGACAAGGTGCTGCCTCGTTTGGCAACCATGATGATCAGGATCATCACCGGAATGCCGAGCAGACTGGTGCCGATGAAGAAGTGGCTGTAGCCGATCTGCTCCACCACGCGACCAGAAAACCCCGCCAGCAACTTGGGCAGCAACAGCATGATGGAGCTGAACAGGGCGTACTGGGTGGCGGAGAAGGCGACGTTGGTGAGGCTCGATAGATAGGTTACAAACGCAGCCGTCGCTATGCCGGCGCTGAGGTTGTCCAGCGAGATGATCAGAGTCAGCAGCTCCAGGTTGTGGCCCACTTCGTTGAGGAGAGCGAACAGCAGGTTGGTGCTGGCGGTCAGCACGGCGCCGAGGAACAGGATGCGCAGGGTGCCAAAGCGCATCACCAGCACGCCCCCGAGCGCGGCCCCCACCAGCGTCATGATGACGCCATAGACCTTGGTGATGGTGGCCACTTCCGTCTTGCTGAACTGCAGATCCACATAGAAACTGTTGGACATCACCCCCATCACCACGTCCGAGATGCGATAGCAGGCGATAAGCCCGAGGATCAGCAGGGCCGAGGAGCCGTAGCGACGGAAGAAGTCGGCGAAGGGACACCAGATGGCCTCGTAGGTCCAGGCCCCCAGCCCGGCCAGCATGGGTGACCAACCCCGTGCCAGCAGGGTGGCCTTGCGCGCCATCTGCTGCTCGTCCTGACTCTTGAGATCGATCTGCGGCTCGTGACTCATCAGGGTGGTGAGGATGCCAAGAGACATCAGCCCTCCCATCAGCAGATAGGTGAGCTGCCAGCCGCGATAGTCATAGCCGCTGTTGCTGCCGAGCCAGGCCGCCAGCGCAAGCGCCCCCGCTCCCGCCATGATCATGGCGAGTCGATACCCCGTCATATAGGACGCGGCCATGGCCGCCTGCAGCCGCTCGGGAGCGGATTCGATGCGATAGGCGTCGATGACGATGTCCTGGGTGGCAGAGGAGAAGGCCACCAGCAGGGCGAAGAGGGCCAGCTGGGCGAGCTGGGTCTTGGGATCGCAATAGGCCATCCCCACCAGGGAGAGGGCGATCAGCACCTGGGAGAACAGCATCCAGCTGCGTCGCCGCCCAAGCAGCCGTGACAGCAGGGGCAGGGGCAGCCGATCCACCAGGGGCGACCACAGCCACTTGAAACCGTAGGCCAGGGCTACCCAGCTCATGTAGCCAATGTCGGTCAGGCTGACATCCGCTTCGCGCAGCCAGAACGAGAGGGTGCCAAAGACCAGCAGCAAGGGCAGGCCGGAGGAGAATCCCATGGCAAACAGGATGAGTACCCGCGCTTCCAGATAGACGGCGAGGGCATCTCGCCAGCGGGTGGCGCGGCCCGGTGTGTGGCTGGGCGGGCGGAGATTGTTCAACTGCCTGACTCCTCGGGGAAAAGGGGGTCATTTTGTCAGGTTCGGCAGGCGTAGCCAAGGCAAGCCGAGTGGCGGGCGGCAGGTTTCAGGGGCGCGAGCCGATGCAGTGGTGCGGGCAGGGGCCCTCGTCGGCGAGAAAATTGGCGCAGGCCATGAGTTGCAGGCGCAGCGCGTCATCACAAAGGAGGCGCTGCTCATCCCACAGGTGCAGGCTGTGAAGCAGATGCCAGAACACCCCTTCCTGTGCGTTGGCGGGAGCCTTGTCCATGGGGATCACGCAGAGCGCCTGCCAATGGGAGAGGAGCTGCCAGCTCAAGTCCTCCAGCTGCTGGTAGGGAATCTTGCGTGCCAGAAAATGGCGAACCGCCTGGGCTAGCGGGCCGGCGTGTTGGGCTATGTAATCATGACAGGTCACCGGTTCCTCCTTCTGGTTCTGCTCCCCGATGCGTGGCACACATCGGGGAGCAGAGTATAGAAAAAGAGATTGGTGACCCGTTCAGGGACGCGGTGGAATGTGATCCGGGCCGCGTTATTTGTCCGCGAGCAGCACCACTTTCTTCAGGATGATGGGGCTGGTGGGGACGTCGTTGGCACGCAGGATGGAGCTGTAGCCGGTCTGGACCTGGGCCAGTTTGTCCAGCACCTCCATCCCCTTCACGACCTGGCCGAACACGGTGTAACCGGCGCCGGCATTGGCGTTGAGGTTGTCGTTGTCCACCAGATTGAAATAGAACTGGCGAGTGGCGCTGTCGACCGCCTGGGTGCGGGCCATGGCGATGGTGCCGCGCTTGTTGGGCAGGCCGCCTCTGGACTCGTTGACCACGGGATCGAAGGTCGGCAGGGGCTGGAACTGCTGGTTGTAGCCCCCACCCTGCACCACGAAGTTCTGGATCACCCGGTGGAACAGGCTACCGTCATAGCTGCCGTCTGCCACGTAGCGCAGGAAGTTCTTCACGGTCTGGGGCGCCTGTTTGGGGGCCAGCTCCACGACGATGGTGCCATGGTTGGTCTCCATCTGGACTTTTTGACCGGCAAAAGCCAGGGGGGCGATCAGGGTGACCAGTAACCAGAGTTTCTTCATTTATATGTCCTCGCTCAGCTCGGCTGGCCCTTGAGATAACCGCGCAGTGCCTCGTCGGCCATGATCTGCTGCAGCACGCTGCCCAGCTGCTGGTTCAGAGTGGATTCCAGATCGGCCATGCTCGGCTCGCCCGGGCTCTCTTTGCTGGAGGACATGTTGAACTGCTTGGTCAGCTTGCTGCCCTGGAAGTCGGCAATCACCTGCAGGCTGACGCGGGACTTGGTGACATAGGTGAAGGTCTTCTCTTCCACGGTGACGGCGGCAGTGGAGATGGCCAGCGTCAGGTTGGTGGTGCCGCTGTTGCCCACTTCCAGGCCCTGGCTGCGCAGCCCTTCCGCGAGTTTTTCAGCCAGCAGGCTGTTGAGAGGCTGACTGCTGTTCACCAGCACAGGGGCCTTCTCTTTCTTCTTGATGGAGAAGACATAGGCGGCTTCACGCTTGTCCACCCCTTCCATGGTGATGCGGTTGCCGGAGTAGTACTGCTGGTTGGAGGGGATGACTTGCGGGTTGAGCAGGGCGCTCTCGGGCCAGTGAGTAGCACAACCGCCCAATACCAGAGCGGCCAGCAGCAAGAGTGACTTTTTCATCATGGGTTTCCTTTAGCTTTATCTTTAGCGTTTGATGGCTTTCAAAATAACGAATTTGCTGTTCGACGCAACGACTTGTGCGTTGCCAAACAGGCGCTTGAGTTTGTTGTGATAGTCCAGATGACGGTTGCCTACTATCCAGAGTTCGCCCCCCTGAGGCAACACCCGGTGGGCGTCGCTGAACATCTGCCAGGCGATGTGATCGGTGATCGCCTGCAACTGATGGAAGGGGGGATTGCAGAGGATCCTGTCCGCTGCCCCGACGGGAACGTCATCGAGACAGTTGTTGACCATGAAGTGGGCACGGGGCAGGGCATCGGGCAGGTTGTGCTCGACGTTGAGCCGTGCGGACGCCACCGCCATCCGGGATTCGTCGATGAAGGTCACCTCCACCTCGCTGTCCCGCGCGAGCAGGGAGAGCCCGAGCACGCCGTTGCCACAGCCCAGATCGATCACCCTGCGGGCACTGTGGATGGGCAGGTTGTCCAGCATGAAGCGGGCGCCGATATCCAGGCTGGTGCGCGAGAACACGTTGGCATGGTTGTGGATGAGCATGTCGGTGCCTTCCAGCGGCCAGACGGTCGGGAAGGGACTGGTCAGGGACGGGCGCTCGGCGGCCGGGGTGCAATGAATGAGGCGCGCCTTCTTCCAGGCGAGCGAGGTGCGGGTCTCCCCCAGATACTTTTCGAACAGCTTGAGGGTGGAGGTGTGGATGTCCTTGGCCTTGCCGGCAGCAATGATGCGGGTCGCAGGGGTCACGACCCCGCGCAGGGCAAGCAGTTGCTGCTCCAGCAGCGCCTGATACTTGGAGACCTTGATCACCACCAGGGCGGGGGCATCGGGCAGGGGGGCCAGGGCATCCTGCAGGGTGATGGAGTGGGGATCCAGCCCGTTTTCCGCCAGGTTGGCCAGGGTGGCCCGCTCGCTGATGTGGGAGTCGGTCACGCAGACGGGGGCGTGGGCATGCAGGTAGCCTGCCAGGGCACCGAAGCCGTCGTTCATGATGATGACGGGGCCGTCAGGTGCCTGCTGCGATTCGGCAAGGTGGCTTATCAGGTACTCGTCCGCCGCATCCCAGGCCTGCAGGGGGTCCTGGCTCTGCCGTGGGTAACGATACAGGGTCAGGCGGCAGTGGGCCGTGTCGAGCAGGGTTTGCATAGGCAAGAGTCCAACGTGTGATTGATGAATGGCGACCGTCTGCCCCGTGTTGCCCGGCAGCGGTGAAAGTGGCGCTATTCTAGCGGCGGCGGAGAAATTCACCAGTCCGGTGCGGCGAGAGCGAGCGGATCCTTCGTACCTGATGCATCGGGCGCACAACCCTGGCTACAATGGCCGGATATTCAACGAGGAGTCCTTACCGTGAGCATGCAACAACAGATAGAGGCCAAGCTGGCCGCCGCGCTCTCCCCGAGCCACCTGGAAGTGATCAATGAGAGCTACATGCACAGGGTGGCACCGGGCTCCGAAAGCCACTTCAAGGTAGTCGTGGTGAGCCAGGCGTTTGAGGGACAGCGTTTGCTGGGTCGCCATCGTCAGGTGAACGGGGTGCTGGCCGACGAGCTGGCGGGAGCCATTCATGCATTGGCGCTGCATACCTATACCGAATCCGAGTGGCAGGCCAGGGAGCAGGCGCCAAAGACGCCGGGTTGCGTCAGCAAATCCCCCTTTGCGTGAGCCGTTGGACCTTCTGATGGCGCCTTCCTCGGGCCATTAACAGCGCTATCACGAATGGTGTGCCGCCAGGGATGAGGGGTGTAGCATTATTTTTTCTAATCCTTTTCCTTACGCCTGAAAAATACCTCTATATGGTTGGTTTTGCGAAAAGTCCTTTAAAACCACGGTTTGCAAGGACGTGCGCGAAATATTCAGTGAAGGTTAATTTTGTGATAGGGCGGGGATTTTCCCCATTTGGCGTGGCGGCTAACTCGCCTAAGGTGGTAAACTCAGGCGCTTTTGAATGATCCTGTATGTTGCTGATTTGTTTATTTCTTCGACAGCTTTCCGCGATGTTGACGGGCTCATTCAACAACTCGTCGTGATGTATTTCTCGGCGCTAACCAACCTGTCTTCCCTTAACGGTAGTGCAAGTGAGTATGATTACAATTAAAAGAGGACTGGACATCCCCGTGCTGGGTGCTCCGGAGCAAGTAATCTACGATGGCCCGGCCATCACCCGTGTTGCTACACTCGGCGAAGAGTTCGTGGGGATGCGTCCTACTATGTTTGTCAAAGTAGGTGATCGCGTCATTAAAGGTCAGGAGCTCTTCGAAGATAAGAAGAATCCCGGCGTTAAATTCACGGCCCCTGCCACCGGTGTGGTTTCTGAGATCAACCGTGGTGCCAAGCGTGTTCTCCAGTCCGTCGTCATCGACATCGATGGGTCCGACGAGCAGGTGACCTTTGAGCATTTTGCCTCCGCCGAGCTGGCACAGCTCGAGCGCAGCAAGGTGCAGGAGATCCTGGTCGCATCAGGCCAATGGACCGCGCTGCGTACCCGCCCGTTCAGCAAGGTGCCGGCCGTGGGCTCCACCCCGCGCGCCATCTTCGTCACCGCCATGGACACCAACCCGCTGGCCGCCAGTGCGGAGCTGATCATCAAGGAACAGGCCCAGGCCTTCCTCGACGGTCTGGCCGTGCTGACCCGCCTGACCGATGGTACCGTCCACGTCTGCAAGGGCGAAGCCAGCCTGCCGCACTCCTCCCTGGCCCAGGTCAAGGAAGCCGTGTTCGTCGGTCCGCATCCCGCCGGTCTGCCGGGCACCCACATCCACTTCCTGGATCCGGTCGGTGCCAACAAGGTGCAGTGGCACATCAACTATCAGGACGTGATCGCTTACGGCAAGCTGTTCACCACCGGCCAGATCTTTACCGACAAGGTGATCTCCCTGGCTGGCCCGAACGTCATCAAGCCGCGTCTGCTGCGTACCCGTCTGGGTGCCAGCCTCAGCCAGCTGACCAACAACGAGCTGCGTGCGGACGAAAACCGCATCATCTCCGGTTCCCTGCTGAGCGGTGCCAAGGCCGAAGGGGTCCATGACTACCTGGGTCGCTTCCACAACCAGGTGAGCGTGCTGGGCGAAGGCCGTGAGAAAGAGTTCATGGGCTGGGTCAAACCCAGTGCCAACAAGTTCTCCATCACCCGTACCACCCTCTCTCACCTGATGAAGGGCAAACTCATCAACTTCACTACCACCACCAACGGTAGTGATCGCTCCATGGTGCCTATCGGCAACTATGAGCGTGTGATGCCGCTCGACATCCTGCCGACCCTGCTGCTGCGGGATCTGATCTCCGGTGATACCGACAGCGCGCAGGCGCTCGGCTGCCTGGAGCTGGATGAGGAAGATTTGGCGCTCTGTACCTTCGTCTGCCCCGGCAAGACAGAGTACGGCCCCGTCTTGCGTGAGTGCCTGACCAAGATCGAACTGGAAGGTTAAGCGATGAGTTTCAAGCAACTTCTTGAAAATATGGAACATCACTTCGAGCCGGGTGGCAAGTACGCAAAGTACTATGCCTTGTTCGAAGCGGCGTACACCCTGTTTTATACCCCGGGTTCCGTGACCCGCAATGCCGCCCATGTCCGTGATGCGATCGATCTGAAGCGCATGATGATCATGGTGTGGCTGGCTGTGTTCCCGGCCATGTTCTGGGGCATGTACAACGTCGGCAACCAGTCTATCGCCGCTATCGCCCACATGGGCAGCGCGGCCGGTGCCGATTCCTGGCAATACGCCCTGGCCACCCTGTTCGGTGCCTCGCTGGATCCGGCCGTCGCCGGCATCGGCAGCAAGATGCTGATCGGTGCGGCGCACTTCTTCCCGATCTACATCACCGTCTTCATCGTCGGTGGTTTCTGGGAAGTGTTGTTCGCCATGGTGCGCAAGCACGAGATCAACGAAGGCTTCTTCGTGACCTCCATCCTGTTCGCCCTGATCGTGCCGCCCGAGCTGCCCCTGTGGCAAGCTGCCCTGGGTATCACCTTCGGTGTGGTGCTGGCCAAGGAAGTGTTCGGTGGTACCGGCAAAAACTTCCTGAACCCGGCGTTGGCGGGTCGTGCCTTCCTGTTCTTCGCCTACCCGGGTCAAATCTCCGGTGATGCGGTCTGGGTTGCCGTTGACGGCTTCTCCGGCGCAACCGCACTGAGCCAGTGGGCCCAGGGCGGCCAGATGGCGCTGATCAACGGTGCCACCGGTGAAGCCATCAGCTGGATGGATGCCTTCCTTGGCAACCTGCCCGGTTCCATCGGTGAAGTTTCCACCCTGATGATCCTCATCGGCGCAGCCATGATCGTCTACATGCGCATCGCCTCCTGGCGCATCATCGCCGGCGTCATGGTCGGCATGGTCGCGACCTCCCTGCTGTTCAACGTCATCGGTTCCGATACCAACCCCATGTTCAGCATGCCGTGGCACTGGCACCTGGTGTTAGGTGGCTTCGCGTTCGGCATGGCCTTCATGGCGACCGACCCCGTTTCCGCTGCCTTCACCAACAAGGGCAAGTGGTGGTATGGCGCCCTGATCGGCGTGATGGTGGTGCTGATCCGGGTAGTGAACCCTGCATTCCCGGAAGGCATGATGCTGGCCATTCTGTTCGCCAACCTGTTTGCCCCCTTGTTTGACCATTTCGTGGCACAGGCGAACATCAAGCGGAGGATCGCACGTGGCGTTTAATAAAGACTCTACTACCGGCACTCTCGCCGTAGTGACCGGTCTGTGTCTGGTCTGCTCCATCGTGGTCTCCGTGGCCGCCGTGGGTCTGCGTCCGGCCCAGCTGGAAAACAAGGCGCTGGACAAGCAAAGCAACATCCTGTCCGTCGCCGGCGTCGACATCAGCGCTGTGGCCAAGCGTGACCTGGCCCAGCTCTATGGCGACAAGATTGAAGCGCGTCTGGTGGATCTGACCACTGGTGAGTTCGTTGACGGCGATGCCGACAACTTCGACACCAAGGTTGCCGCCAAGGACCCGGCCAAGAGCATCCGTCTGGCCCCGGCCGACGACAAGGCCGGCCTGCGTCAAATCTCCAAACTGATCCCGGTGTTCTTCGCCAAAGATGCCGAAGGCAAGGTCGACAACATCATCCTGCCGATCTACGGCCAGGGTCTGTGGTCCACCATGTACGCCTTCGTAGCAGTCGCGGCCGATGGCCAGACCATCAAGGGCATCACCTACTATGACCACGGTGAAACCCCGGGTCTGGGTGGCGAGATCGAGAATCCGGCCTGGCGCGAGCTGTTCGTCGGCAAGAAGCTGTTCGACCAGAACGGCCAGCCTGCGCTGCGGGTGATCAAGGGCCATGCTCCGGCTGGTTCCGAGCATGAAGTCGACGGCCTGTCTGGTGCAACCCTGACCGGTAATGGTGTACAGCACACCTTCGACTTCTGGATGGGCCCCAAGGGCTTCGGTCCCTTCCTGGCCAAAGTACGTGCAGGAGAAATCAACAATGGCTGACAAGAGCGAAATGAAAAAGTTGCTGTTGACGCCTGTGCTCGGCAACAACCCCATCGCACTGCAGGTGCTGGGTGTCTGTTCCGCGCTGGCCGTTACCAGCCAGATGAAGACGGCGTTCGTGATGACGCTGGCCGTTACTGCGGTCACCGCCTTCTCCAACCTGTTCATCTCCCTGATCCGCAACCAGATCCCGAACAGCGTGCGGATCATCGCCCAGATGGCGGTGATTGCCTCGCTGGTTATCGTGGTTGACCAGGTGCTCAAGGCGTATGCCTATGACATCTCCAAGCAACTGTCGGTGTTCGTCGGCCTCATCATCACCAACTGTATCGTGATGGGTCGTGCCGAAGCCTACGCCATGAAGAGTGCCCCGCTGCCCTCCTTCCTGGACGGTATCGGCAACGGTCTGGGTTATGGCGCCGTGCTGCTGACCGTGGCCACCGTGCGCGAGATCCTGGGTTCCGGCACCTGGTTCGGCATCGAGCTGCTGCCGCTGGTGAACAATGGTGGCTGGTATGTGCCCAACGGCCTGCTGCTGCTGCCGCCGAGTGCTTTCTTCATCATTGGTCTGATCATCTGGGGCGTGCGCACCAAGGATCCCAAGCAGGTGGAGGCGAAGGATTAAGGTATGGAACACTATATCAGTCTGTTGATTCGCTCGATCTTCATCGAGAACCTGGCGCTCTCCTTCTTCCTGGGGATGTGTACCTTCCTGGCGGTGTCCAAGAAGGTCAAGACCGCCATGGGTCTGGGGATTGCCGTTATCGTGGTTCAGACCGTTGCCGTCCCGGCCAACAACCTGATCTACAACTACGTGCTCAAAGACGGTGCCCTGGTATCCGGTCTGGATCTGAGCTTCCTGAGCTTCATCACCTTCATCGGGGTGATCGCGGCCCTGGTGCAGATCCTGGAGATGGCGCTGGACAAGTACTTCCCGGCCCTCTACAACGCCCTCGGTATCTTCCTGCCGCTCATCACCGTGAACTGCGCCATCTTCGGCGGCGTCTCCTTCATGGTGCAGCGTGACTACAACTTCGTTGAGTCCGTGGTCTATGGCGTGGGTTCGGGTGCAGGCTGGATGCTGGCTATCGTCGCGATGGCAGGGATCCGCGAGAAGATGAAATATTCCGATGTTCCGGAAGGCCTGCGCGGCCTCGGCATCACCTTCATCACCGCGGGTCTGATGGCGCTGGGCTTCATGTCCTTCTCTGGTATTTCCCTGTAATCGGAAAGGAAATATAGATGGAAATTATTCTGGGTGTGGTCATGTTCACCGTGATCCTGCTGGCCTTGGTGGCAGTCATTCTGTTCGCCAAGTCCAAGCTGGTGACCGCCGGTGACGTGACAATCAGCATCAACGGCGACCCGGCCAAGGCTGTGACCAGCCCGGCGGGTGGCAAGCTGCTTGGCGTGCTCGCCGGCAGTGGTATCTTCGTCTCCTCCGCCTGTGGCGGCGGCGGCTCCTGTGGTCAGTGCAAGGTGCGTGTGAAATCCGGCGGCGGCGACATCCTGCCGACCGAGCTGGATCACATCAGCAAGGGCGAAGCCCGTCATGGGGAGCGTCTGGCCTGCCAGGTCACCGTGCGTTCCGACATGGACATCGAGCTGCCGGAAGAGATCTTCGGCGTGAAGAAGTGGGACTGTACCGTCATCTCCAATGACAACAAGGCCACCTTCATCAAGGAGCTCAAGCTGCAGATCCCCGATGGCGAGAGCGTGCCGTTCCGTGCCGGTGGTTATATCCAGATCGAAGCGCCTGCCCACCACGTGCAGTACAAGAACTTTGATATTCCCGAGGAGTATCGTGGCGACTGGGATCGCTTCAAGATCTTCGAGCTGGAGTCCAAGGTCAACGAGCCGATCATCCGTGCCTACTCCATGGCGAACTATCCGGAAGAGTTCGGCATCATCATGCTGAACGTGCGGATCGCGACTCCGCCGCCCAGCAACTGGACTGCCCCTCCCGGCCAGATGTCTTCCTACATCTTCAGCCTGAAGGCTGGTGACAAGGTGACCATCTCCGGTCCGTTCGGCGAGTTCTTTGCCAAGGACACCGACGCCGAAATGGTGTTCGTCGGTGGTGGTGCGGGTATGGCGCCGATGCGCTCCCACATCTTCGACCAGCTGCGCCGTCTGAAGACCAAGCGCAAGATGAGCTTCTGGTACGGTGCCCGTTCCAAGCGCGAGATGTTCTATGTCGAAGACTTCGACATGCTGCAGGCCGAGAACGACAACTTCCAGTGGCACGTCGCCCTGTCCGATCCGCAACCGGAAGACAACTGGGATGGCTACACCGGCTTCATCCACAACGTGTTGTTCGAGAACTACCTCAAGAACCACGAGGCGCCTGAGGATTGCGAGTTCTACATGTGCGGGCCTCCCGTGATGAACGCCGCCGTCATCAACATGCTGAAGAACCTCGGTGTTGAAGACGAGAACATCCTGCTGGATGACTTCGGTGGTTAATCCATGCACAGCGTTGTAAAGACCTGGCTAGCCTTCGGGCTAGCCTTTTTCTTGACTGGGTGCGGTCAGGAAACGGTCCAATCGAAGCCGGAGATCCACATCACCGGCAGCACCATGGGTACCTACTACTCCATTAAGGTGGCAGATAGCGCCGTTCAGGATGCCGCCAGGCTGCAAGCCGAGGTCGACGTCTTGCTGGAGCGGGTCAACGATCAGATGTCGACCTATCGCCCGGATTCCGAGCTGTCACGCTTCAACCAGCACAAGAGCAATACTCCTGTGGTGGTTTCCCGCGATACCGCGCGGGTGGTGACCGAGGCCATTCACATTGGCCGCGAGAGCCGTGGGGCGCTGGATGTCACCGTCGGTCCGCTGGTCAATCTGTGGGGCTTTGGGCCGGATGCCAGACCGACCAAGGTGCCGTCCGACGAGCTGATCGCCCAGACCCGGCAGAAGACGGGCCTTGGCAATCTGCATGTGATAACCTCTGCCGATGCCGATACTCTGCAAAAGGACATCCCGGACCTCTACGTGGATCTCTCCGCCATTGCCAAGGGGTTTGGCGTGGACAAGGTGGCCGAGTACCTGGAGTCCCAGGGGGCGCGCAACTATCTGGTGGAGATCGGCGGCGAGCTGCGCATCAACGGCGTCAACGGCAAGGGGCATCCCTGGCGTGTCGCCATCGAGAAGCCGACCGTCAATGCCGGTTCCGTACAGGAGGTGATCCTTCCCGGTGACAACGGGGTGGCCACCTCGGGCGAGTACCGCAACTATTACGAGCTGGACGGCAAGCGCTTCTCCCACACCATGGATCCGCTGACGGGCAAGCCCATCCAGCACCGCCTGGTGTCGGTGACCGTCATCCACCCCTCCTGCATGACTGCAGACGGGTTGGCGACCGTGTTCATGGTCATGGGGCCGGAGAAGAGCCTGGCCTATGCCAAGGAACGGGGGCTGGCCATCTTCACCATCACCAAGACGGATGACGGGTTCGAAGAGGCCTATTCGGATGCCTTCAAACCATATCTGGTCAAGAAGTAAGGGGTAACTACATGCAGATCTTTCTGATCACCTTCGGGGTGTTTCTGATGGTCGTGGTGGCCATGGCCATCGGCTACATTTTCCAGCGCAAGTCCATCTCCGGCTCCTGTGGCGGCCTGGGTTCCATCGGGATCGAGAAGGAGTGCGACTGCCCCGAGCCTTGTGACAACCGCAAGAAGAAGATGGCCAAGGAAGAGGCCCGTCGCAAGATGCTGGTGGACAACCGCATCATCTAACGGCGGATATCGCTCTGAAGGCAGCCTTGCAACGAAACGAGCCGACCCCTGGGTCGGCTCGTTTTTATATGTGGCATGGGGTCAGTAGTCATATTGGCTGCATGCCTTTGCCTTGAACTCTTTCTTTCGCTTTGCCAGCTCTTCCCTAGTGCCCAGTTCATCCCCCTGCCTGATGGCGGTTTCCAGTATCTCGATGCGCTTGTACAGCCAGCTGCATTCGGCTGTCGGGTGATCCTTGGCCATGGTCGCTAGCGGCAACAGCAGCAGGCAGAGCCCCGCCCGGATGATGCTCATGCTTCTCCTCCTTGAGTCTCGTGTGGATGTGGCCTTGAGAGTCTATGCCGCCGCGCCCGCGCGCAGACTGGCAGAAATGACAGGCTTGGGGTAGCATGGAACGTTCAACTGGTTATTCATACAGTATTTTTGTCGTTCGACACGCCTCCTCGCCGGATGCCCAGGGTCTATCCCTATGATCTGTTCGGGAGGCTGTCGACACAGCAACAGACACGGCCATGCGCAAGATCATTCACATCGACATGGACTGCTTCTTCGCCGCGGTGGAGATGCGGGACAACCCGGCCCTCAGGGAGGTGCCGCTCGCCATTGGTGGCGCCGCCGACCGACGCGGGGTCATCTCCACCTGCAACTACGTGGCGCGCCGCTTCGGGGTGCGCTCCGCCATGCCGAGCGCCCTGGCCAGAAAGCTTTGTCCGCCATTGGTGCTGATCCCCGGGCGGATGGCCGTCTACAAAGAAACTTCGCGCCAGTTGCGCGCCATCTTCCTGCGCTACACCGAGCAGGTGGAGCCGCTCTCCCTCGATGAAGCCTATCTCGACGTGACCCAGAGTCCCCGCTGCGGTGGCAGCGCCACCATGATGGCGGCGGAGATCCGCGCCGCCATCAGCGCCGAGCTTGGGTTGACTGCCTCGGCCGGTGTGGCGCCGAACAAGTTTCTGGCCAAGCTCGCCTCGGAGCAGCGCAAGCCTGACGGCCTGTTCGTCATCCGCCCCCAGGAGGTGGACGAGTTCGTGCGTCAGCTCCCTCTTGGCAAGTTGCCCGGCATCGGCCGCAAGACGGCAGAGCGGCTGGAGTCCCTCGGGCTGTATTCGTGCGAAGATGCCCGCCAGCTCGGCAACGAGGAGCTGATCGCCCGTTTCGGCAAGCTCGGGGAGATGCTGGCCGGCCGCATCTGGGGGCATGACGATCAGCCGGTGCAGGCCAGGCGGGTGCGCAAGAGCATCGGTGTGGAGACGACGCTCGCCAGCGACGTGCTGGACGAGGACGCCTGCTGGCAGGTGCTTAGCCGGCTCATTCCCGAGCTGGAGCAGCGTTTTGCCAAGGCCTGCCCTGCGGAGATGCTGATGGGGCAGGGGATCAAGCTGAAGTTTGCCGATTTTCACCAGACCACCGTTTATCGCAAGGGGAGTTATCAGGCGGCCCGCTTCCACGATCTGCTGCACGAGGGACTGCAACGGGCTCAAGGAAAGCCCATTCGCCTGCTCGGTCTGGTCGTTGGTTTGCCCGGAGCGGGTGAAATCAATCAATTAAGCCTGGATTTCTGCTGATTTAGTTAAGTTTTTGTATCCAAAACCGATACAGTGTTCACATCTGTAGACGTTAGGAAATAGTGGCATGAGTTCTCTTTCTGTTCAGGGACGGATCACCCTGATCGCCGGTTGCTGTCTGCTGGCCAGTGCCGTCGCGCTGGTGGCTTCTTCTCTTTTCAACGCGGCCCGCATGCAGGAGCAGGTGCTCACCTCCACCACCCTGGAGGGGCAGCACGCGGCAGAAAACTGGATGCAGGCCATGGGAGCGACCCAGGCAGCCCGGGTGACCAGCTACCTCGATGAGGCTTACTTCAGGGCGACCCTGCTTGCCGAGGGTATCTTGTTCCAGCGCAAGAACGCGGCCGACAACTTCGTTCACTCCGAGGCGCTGCGCAATGCCGTCAACCAGCAGTTGCAGGATGCGGCGGAGTCGTCAGCGAACCTGCTCGGTGTCTATGCGGTATTCGAACCCAACCAGCTCGACGGGGAGGATGACAACTATCAGGGGTCGACGGCGCTCGGGGCCAACGACAAGGGGCGTTTCTCCAGCTATTGGGCCAGGGTCGATGGCAAGGTGACCCTGGAGGTGATGGACGAGGCGATACTGGCCAACGACAAGCCCTCCGGACACGGCGGCCTTGAGAACGACTGGTACAGTTGCAGCATCCGCAGCAAGGCGCTCTGTCTGCTCGAACCCTATGTGGACGAGGTGGGGACCCAGCAGGTGTTGATGACCTCGGTAACCGTGCCGCTGCTGGACCAGGGCTCCCTGCTTGGCATGGTGGGGGTCGACATCTCCCTGGGGACCCTGCAGAGCCTGGTGGAAGAGATGGGCCGGACCCTCTACAAGGGGCAGGGCAAGGTGCTTCTGCTCAGCAGTGAAGGGCGGGTGGCCGGCGTGGAAGGGTTCCCCGTCGCCCTTGGCAATCTGCTGGAGCAGCAAGGGCTGGCGCAGGATCTCAAGGGGTGGCTGACCAAGGGAGATGTGGTGACGCGCTGGAGCCCGGATGGCGCACTGTTGCAGACCTTCGTGCCGGTCAGCATGCGCGGTACGGATCGCAAGTGGGGCACCTATATCGAGCTGCCCCGCGCCGTGGTGCTCGCCTCGGCCCTGCAACTGCAAGGGGAGCTTGAGGATCAGGCCCAGCGCATCGTGGCCACCCAGCTCACGATAGGTGGCGGGATTTCGGCGCTCGCCCTGCTCTGCATCTGGCTGATGGCCCAGCGCATCGTGGCGCCCATCCGTGCCGTGGTGGCACGCCTCAAGGACATCGCCAGCGGGGAGGGGGATCTCACCCAGCGCATCGATCTGCGCAGGGATGACGAGATAGGCGAGCTGGCCAAGTGGTTCAACAACTTCCTGGACAAACTGCAATCCACCATCAGCCAGGTGATCGACACCGTTGCGGGCACTCGGGCCAGTGCGGCCCTGGCGGCGCAAGGGGCAGCCCGTACCAGCGCCGGCATGCAGTCCCAGTATCAGGAGGTGGATCTGGTGGCGACCGCGTTTGAAGAGTTGAGCGCTACCGCCCTGCAGGTCGCCGGCAATGCCAATGCGGCGGTGGCGGCGGCCGATGAGGCCGACACGGCGGCTCAGGAGGGCAAGTCCGTGGTGGCGCAGACCCAGGAGGCCATGTCCAGACTGATGACGGTGATAAGCGACGCCAAACCAGTGGTGGAACACCTCTCCGCCAACAGCGACAACATCAACGACATCCTGGTGGTGATCCAGGGGATTGCCGAGCAGACCAACCTGCTTGCCCTGAACGCGGCCATCGAGGCGGCCCGAGCCGGTGAGCAGGGGCGCGGTTTTGCGGTGGTCGCCGACGAGGTGCGCAACCTGGCGGGCCGAACCCAGAACGCCATCGTCGAGATCCAGAACCTCATCGGCCAGTTGCAGTCGGGGACGGAGGCGGTGGTGAAGGCGATCCTGACCGGTCATCACCAGGCGGATCTGACCCTCACCAAGGTGGAGCAGTCGGTCAGCGTGCTGGAGCAGATCATCCAGGCTGTCGGCACCATCCACCAGATGAACGAGCAGATCGCGAGGGCCGCGCAGGAGCAGAGCGGAGTGGCGGACGAGATCAATCGCAACGTCAGCAACATTCGCGATGTGAGCCATACCATTCGGGCGGAAGCGGCGACCTCCGCTGACAACGGGCGCGAGCTGTCGCAACTGGCGGACAAGCAGCAGCAACTGGTGGGCCAGTTCCGGGTGTAGGGGAGGATAAGAAAAAAGGCGCCATCCAACCGGAGGCGCCAAACACATTCAGATGACAGACTGGGTTAAATCGACCTGATTTAGCCCTTCTTCCCGCAGAGGAAGAAACACAACACCACAATCACTGTCGACTCACTCACAAAAACCACATGTAAACCAACATGGAAGAGAAGGTGTGAGCCATATGACAACGAATTGCGTGGCGAATTATGTTTATTCACTGGTCGACCCGCAACCGACAATTTATAATGCGCCCCATTAGAAAAATTCATCGTCGGCCGATTCCATGTCTCGTCGTTTACCTCCGCTCAATGCACTGAAAGCGTTTGAAGCAGCGGCTCGTCACTTGAGCTTTACCCGCGCAGCAGAAGAGCTGTTCGTGACCCAGGCAGCCATCAGCCACCAGATCAAGGCGCTGGAGGAGTATCTCGGCATCAAGCTGTTTCGCCGCAAGAATCGCTCCCTGCTACTGACCGAGGAGGGGCAGAGCTACTTCCTCGACATCAAGGACATCTTCGCCTCCATCTCCGAGGCGACCGACAAGCTGCTGGCCCGCAGCGCCAAGGGGGCGCTCACCGTCTCCCTGCAGCCGAGCTTCGCCATCCAGTGGCTGGTGCCCCGCCTGGTCAAGTTCAGCGAACGCCACCCGGACATCGATGTGCGGATCAAGGCGGTGGACATGGACGAGGGGTCGCTGACCGACGACGTGGACGTGGCCATCTACTACGGCCGCGGCAACTGGCCGGGTCTTCGTTCGGACAAGCTGCACACCGAGTACCTGATCCCGGTCTGCTCGCCCCTGTTGCTGACCGGCCCCAAGCCCCTGCGCACCCCGGACGATCTGATCCGTCACACCCTGCTGCACGACACCTCCCGGCGCGACTGGAAGGCCTGGTTCCGCCAGCTCGACATCGATGCCCCCAATGTCAATCAGGGGCCCATCTTCAGCCACTCCACCATGGTGATCCAGGCGGCGATCCACGGTCAGGGGGTGGCGCTCGGCCACAGCGTGCTGGCCCAGCCGGAGATCGAGGCGGGTCGTCTCATCTGCCCGTTCGAGCAGGTGCTGGTGAGCAAGAACGCTTTCTATCTGGTGTGTCAGGAGCAGCAGTCCGATCAGGGCAAGATAGTGGCCTTCCGTGACTGGATGCTGGAACTGGTGGAGCAGGAAGAGGCCCGCAGGCGTGCCCGCCTTGCCGATGCCTGAGGAGTTGACCTGGTGACTGACCTGACAAGAGAGGGGGCGAGTGACGCCCCCGTTCGCATTCTGCTGGCCCACGGCGCGGGGGCGGGCATGGAGCACAGCTTCCTGGCCGAGTTGTCGCGACTGCTGGCGGGGCCGGAGATCGAGGTGGTGCGCTTCAACTTCCCCTACATGACCAAACGGGCTCAGGACGGCAAACGCAGGCCGCCGGACAGACAACCCGTGCTGCTGGCTCACTGGCGCGAGATGGTGCGCCAGTTTGCCCATCCCCGGCTGTTTCTGGCGGGCAAGTCCATGGGGGGAAGGATGGCGGCCGAGCTGTTTTGCGAGGGGGGCGACGAGATGGATGCTGCAGGATTGATCGTTCTCGGGTATCCTTTCCACCCCCCGGCCAAGCCCGACGCATGGCGGGGCGAGGTGCTCAAGCAGATCACGACGCCCACGCTGCTGCTGCAGGGGGAGCGCGATACCTTCGGTTCCCGCGCCGAGCTGGCCGATTTCCCCTTCTCACCCGCCGTATCGGTCCACTGGCTGACCGACGGGGATCATGGTTTCAAACCGAGAAAGGCGAGCGGCATGAGCGAGCAGGAGAACCTGCGCCTGGCCGCGGAGCGGATCAAGGGTTTTATCGCGGCGGTGGGCCGCTCCTGACCATCTCGAGCGGGTCGAGAGAAGAAGCGTGCAAGGAGAGAAGATGCAGATCCAACGACATTGGCTGGTGCTGGCGGGCTTCTTCGGCCTGACGGCCACCATGCTCGGGGCCTACGGCGCTCATGGGCTGGCGGCGACCGGCATTGCTCCTTCGTTGCTGGCGGCGTTCAACACCGCCGTGCAATACCAGTTTTTCCACGCCCTGGCCCTGCTGGTGCTGGGGTTGTGCGGCGTGCGCGGCAAGGTGATCACCTTCGCGGGCGCCGTCTTTGTGCTGGGGATCCTGGGATTCTCCGGCAGTATTTACGCCATGGTGCTGCTTGGCAGCAAGGGGTTGGGGCTCATCACCCCGGCCGGTGGCCTCTGTTTTATGTTGGGATGGGCGGCTCTGATGTGGGCCGGCTGTCGTCTTGGAGGAAAGAATGAATAATCTGCTGCTTTATTGCCGCCCGGGTTTTGAGAAAGAGGCGGCGGCAGAGATCACCGAGCGTGCCGGCAACATGCAGTGCTACGGCTTTGCCCGGGTCAAGGACGACAGCGGCTATGTGATCTTCGAGTTGTATGACGAGGAGCAGGCCGATCTGCTGGCGCGCAAGCTGCCGTTCCGCGAGCTCATCTTCATTCGCCAGATGCTGGTGGTGACCCACGAGCTGAAAGATCTGGAGATAAGCGATCGGGTCTCTCCCATCTTGGAGGCGGCGAGCGGTTACGCCATTTGCGGTGATCTGCGGGTGGAGACGGCCGATACCAACGAGGCGAAGGAGCTCTCCGCCTTTTGCCGCAAGTTCACCGTGCCGCTTCGCCAGGCGCTGCGCAGCAACGAGATCCTGACCAAGAAGGAGACCCCGAACCGTCCCGTGTTCCACGCCTTCTTCCTGGCCAATGACCACCTGATGCTGGGGTACTCCTACTCCTTCAACAACTCTGCCTTCCACATGGGGATCCCGCGCCTGCGCTTCCCGGCCGATGCCCCGAGCCGCTCCAGCCTCAAGCTGGAAGAGGCGTTCTACGTCTTCGTGCCGAAGGAAGAGTGGGACTTGCGCCTGTGCTCCGGCCTGAAGGCTGTGGATCTCGGCGCCTGCCCGGGTGGCTGGACCTATCAGCTGGTGCGTCGCGGCATGATGGTGACGGCGGTGGACAACGGCATGATGGCCCAATCCCTGATGGACACAGGTCAGGTGAAGCACATCCGTGACGATGGTTTCGTGTGGCGGCCGAGCAAGAAGAATACCTACTGGCTGGTGTGCGACATGGTGGACAAGCCTGCGCGAGTGACCCACATGGTGGCCGACTGGTTCAGGGAGAACGACTGTCAGGAAGCCATGTTCAACCTCAAGCTGCCGATGAAGAAGCGCTATGCCGAGGCGGTGCACAACATCGAGGTGCTGCGCGGACTGCTGGCGGAGATCGACAGCGGCTTCATCATTCAGGCCAAGCAGCTCTATCACGATCGCGAAGAGATCACGGTGCACGTCTACAACAAGTTCTGGGTCTCCAAGCTGGCACCCAAGTCCTGAAGCAGCATCGGGAACAGGGCATGAAAAAACCGGACGGCGACGTCCGGTTTTGTTGTGTCTGGGTCATCAGAATCGGTAGTCCAGACGCATCATGGACTCGTCGTCGGTGATCTTCAGCTCAATTTGCAGGGGAATGGTCTTGTCACTGGGGTTGAACTGCATCTTGACGCCATCCCCGCGAAGCTTGACCGAGGTGTTGATGCCGCCAGCGTTGAACTTGATCCTGGGCTTTTGCTTTTCGAAGGAGAGGCTGACGCTCTTCTCTGCCGTGAGGTTCAGCTTCTGATAGGGGGTGATCTGCCGATTGCCGTTGCTGTCGGTGGTGATATCCACCCCCAGAGAGAGCGGCTTGGGCTGTTTGAGCAGATCGTTGGTATCCAGGGTGGATTGCCAGGTCTGCTTGGCTGGCGCCTCGTGCTGGGGAGGCGGCGTCAACCAGGCATTGTCGACTGGCCTGTCTAATGCCGTGGCACTGCTGCTGACGATCAGCAAGATGAAAGTAGCACGCATGGTGGATCTCCTTATCCCTCATATCAACATAGTATTCATCTGGCGAGGGAGGTAGGGAGGCGTTGGCATAAAACAAAGGGAGCCGAAGCTCCCTTTTAAAATCATATGGTTGGACTCTATTTATAGACGGTCGATGATGGCCTGGGTGAATTCGCTGGTGGACGCAGTGCCCCCCAGGTCACGGGTCACCCGATCACCGGACTCGATGGTCGCCCGCACGGCCTCGCGAATGCGCTCCGCCTTGTCCTGCATGCCGAGATATTCCAGCATCTGGATGGAGGCGAGGATCACCGAGGTGGGGTTGGCGATGTTCTTGCCGGCGATGTCCGGCGCAGAGCCGTGTACCGCTTCGAAGATGGCGGCCCCTTCACCGATGTTGGCGCCCGGCGCCATGCCCAGCCCCCCCACCAGACCGGCACAGAGATCCGAGAGAATGTCGCCGAACAGGTTGGTGGTGACCATCACATCGAAGCGCTCCGGGTACATCACCAGGTTCATGCAGGCGGCGTCGACGATCATCTCCTCGTTCTGGATGTCCGGGTAGCGGGTCGCGACCTGACGGGCCACTTCCAGGAACAGGCCGGAGGTGGACTTGAGGATGTTGGCCTTGTGGATGATGGTGACCTTCTTGCGTCCTTCCTGGCGCGCCAGCTCGAAGGCGAAGGTGACGATGCGCTCGGCCCCTTCCCGGGTGATGATGCTCATCGCCTCGGCGCTCTGGTTGTCATCGCTGCGCTTCTGGCCGGCACCGGAGTACATGCCTTCGGTGTTCTCGCGCACCGTGATGATGTCGATGTTGTCGTAACGGCTCTTGGTGCCCTTGAAGGAGAGGACGGGGCGCACGTTGGCGTAGAGATTGAACTTCTTGCGCAGGGAGACGTTGATGGAGGTGAAGCCGCCGCCGACCGGAGTGGTGAGCGGGCCTTTCAGACTGACTTTGTTCTTCTCGATCAGGTCGAGGGTGGCCTGGGGCAGCAGCTCGCCATGTTTTTCCAGGGCTACCAGACCGGCGTCTGCGTATTCGTAGTCGAAGTCACAACCCGCGTGGGTCAGGATCTGGATGGCGGATTCGATGATGCTGGGGCCGATGCCGTCGCCCGGGATGACGGTAATCTTTCTTTTTGACATGAGGCGTATCCACTTCTAGGGAACAGAGGGGGAGGATTCGTCGGCTTTATACCATTTTTGCACCACATCCTCCATGTTTCTTTACATTTTACCCATTTATGTCAACAGGTACGGCCTGTCTTGGGAAATGGTGTGCTGGGGATCACGCCCCGGCATCAGGGACGGGAGGGTAGCGGATCTCCCGCAGGTTGAACCCGAGCGGGATATCGTGCTGCAGCCGGACCAGGCGTTGGGCCAGCAGGGCCTCTTCCCGGTGCTGGCGCAGCTTGAGCAGGGGTCTGGTGGCCTCCTCCCGCTCGCAGGCCTCCAGCATGGCAGCCAGGTCCCCGTATTGCTGCAGCAACTGGGTGGCGGTCTTGGGGCCGATGCCGGGCACCCCCTTGATGTTGGAGCCGCCGATACCGGTCAGGGCCCAGAAGTCCACAAGCTGGGTCGGTGTAACGCCGTACTGCTGCTGGACGAAGGCGGCATCCAGCCAGCGTTTGTTGAAGTAATCCCGCACCCGGATCTGCGGGCAGATGAGCTGGCAGAACCCCTTGTCGGTGGAGATGATGGTGGCGCTGGCGCCGTGCTGGGCAATGCCGCTTGCCAGGGTGGCGATGAGATCGTCCGCCTCGTCGGTCTGGGAGAGCAGGGCATCCACACCGCACTCCCAGAAGGCGTCCTGCAGGTCGGCAAGCCCTTCCCTCAGCTCATCCGGCATGGGGGTGCGGCCCTCCTTGTAGGGGGGATAGAGCGTCTTGCGCCAGCTGTGGACCTCACCGTCAAAGACCGCGATGGCGTGGGTCGGCTCGCTGGCTGCCAGGAGCTTCTTGCAGGTGTTGATGAGGTTGGCTCGGGTGGCGAGCAGGGCCTGGGCCGGGGTCAGTCCCTGCTGGCTCTGCACCGCGTGCAGTCGGCGGATGAGGTTGAGGGCATCGATGATGAGCAGGTGTGGCATGGGGCACTCCGGGCGTCGGGGAGTGCCATTGTAACAATGGTGGCGTCTCCTGCTAACCCCGTAGAAGACCAGTCAATGA
Organism: Aeromonas sp. MaB10011B; assembly: GCF_017939325.1. Classification (NCBI taxonomy): domain Bacteria; kingdom Pseudomonadati; phylum Pseudomonadota; class Gammaproteobacteria; order Aeromonadales; family Aeromonadaceae; genus Aeromonas; species Aeromonas sp. MaB10011B. The sequence continues at coordinate 141,788 of NZ_JAGKRK010000075.1, forward strand.
AAGAGGGGCCCATGGGCCCCTCCGGTGCATTGTGGTGTCCCGGCTATTTGACTATCTCGTAGCAGGGAACGTACTGGCTGCCCGGCAGCTTCATGCGCTGCTGCTTGACGAAGCTTTCCAGCAACCTGTCCATCAGGTGCATCAGCTCCTTGTCGCCGTGCAGCTTGAAGGGACCCTTCTTCTCGATGGCCCTGATGCCCCCTTCCTTGACGTTGCCTGCGACGATGCCTGAGAAGGCGCGGCGCAGGTTGGCTGCCAGCAGCTGGGGTGGCTGGTTGCGATGCAGATCCAGGCTGGCCATGCTGGCGTGATCCGGCTCGAACGGCAGCTGGAACTCGGGCTCGATCCGCAGGGACCAGTTGAAGGAGTAGGCATCTCCCACCGACTTGCGGTATTCGCGGATCTTCGGCATCGCCTCCTTCATCACGCGGGCCACCTCGGGCGCATCGCCGATGATGATCCGGTAGAGACTGGTGGCGGCTTCCCCCAGGGTCGCCTTGACGAAGTCGTCGATGGCGCGGAAGTAGTCGGCGCTCTCTTTCGGGCCGGTCAGCACGATGGGGATGGGTTGGCGATCGTTGGCCGGGTGCATCATGATGCCGAGCAGGTAGAGCAGCTCCTCGGCAGTGCCGACCCCGCCCGGGAAGATGATGATGCCGTGACCCAGACGCACGAAGGCTTCCAGCCGCTTCTCGATGTCCGGCAGGATCACCAGCTCGTTGACGATGGGGTTCGGCGGTTCGGCGGCGATGATGGAAGGCTCGGTGAGACCGATGTAACGGCCGTTGCGCACCCGCTGCTTGGCGTGGCCGACGGCGGCCCCCTTCATGGGGCCCTCCATGGCACCCGGACCGCAGCCGGTACAGATGTTGAGCTCGCGCAGACCCAGCTCGCTACCCACTGCCCGGGTGTACTGGTATTCCACCTCGTTGATGGAGTGGCCGCCCCAGCAGACCACCAGGTTGGGATCGGCGCCGGGCAGAATCGCCTTGGCGTTGCGCAGGATGGCGAACACCACGTTGGAGATATGGGTGGAGCTGGTCAGGTTGACCAGACGATTGGACTCGAGCTGGGTCGACACATAGAGAATGTCCCGCAGCACGGAGAACAGGTGCTCCTGGATGCCGCGGATGATCTCGCCGTCGACGAAGGCGTGCTCGGGGGCGTTGAACAGCTCGAGCTTGACCCCGCGCTCGCGCCGGATCACGTGAATATCGAAGGATTTGAAACGTTCCAGTATCTCTTTGGAACTGTCGGTATGGCTGCCGGAGTTGAGGACCGCCAGCGAGCAGTTGCGAAACAGTTGATAGATATCGCTGGAGGCCGTCTGCTTGAGGCGATCCACCTCGAGCTGGGACAGCAGGTCCATGCTGCCCACGGGATTGATGTGTGTAATCATAATTTCCCCTTTCACTCGCTTGTTATCGTTGTGCTTTCCCTGGGGAGAAAACGGGATGCTTTGGCATCCCTCGGGTTCGATAGTAGAGGCAAGGGGGTGGGCAGGGGAATAGGGGGACTGTGCGTTTGCCGCTTTTTTAGCCGCCCCTCAAAGCGGATTCAGGCGAGATTGACCTGATCCCGGCCGGAGTGCTTGGAACTGTAAAGCGCCTTGTCGGCGCGCTCGAACGCATCCGTGGTATGGTCGCCGGTCCGAAACAGGGTGGCACCGATGGAGATGGTGATCTCGACCCTGGCATCGCGAAAGCGGAACGGGATGCTCTTGATGGTCTGACGCAGCTTCTCCAGCGGCTTCTGGTACTTGTCCGGATTGATGTTCGGCAGCAGGACCACGAACTCCTCACCGCCAAAGCGGGCGATGAAGTCGGTGTCGCGCAAGGCGTTCTGCAGGGCCTTGGCAACCACCTTCAATGCCTTGTCGCCGGCCATGTGGCCGTAATTGTCATTGATGTGCTTGAAGTGGTCGATGTCGATGATGGCCAGGCACAGGGGGGTGCCATAGCGTAGCCAGCGTTTGTATTCGAGCTCGAGCCGCTCGTCCAGGGCCGCCCGGTTGTGTACCTGGGTCAGGCTGTCGAGGAAGAGCTTGTGTTTCTGGATGCTGAGCCGCTTCTTGTACTCGGCGGTCTCGTCCTTCATCAACCTGAGCTTGGCTTCCATGTTGGAGAGGTGGGTGAGCAGGTGGCGCTCGCGGTTGGCCATCTCCTCCCGCTCCTGCTGCAGCCGGCGGATGGTGTCCAGATGCCCAGAAATGGCGCCCCTGAGTATCTGTGGCGAGTCATGGGCTGCCATGGCGCGATCGATGGCGGCGAGTTCCCGCTCCAGCGCCTGTCCGCTGAGATGGGCGGCATTTTGCAGCGCCCGCCCTTCATCCAGGGATTCGGTAAAGCTGTAATGGACCGAGGAGAGACTCTCGTTCAGGGTGCTGAGAAACGCCTGGGAGGCTTTGCGCTCTTCCCGGGTACCCTCGATGATGAGTTCGATGATCTGCAGGCAGACTTCGGCCAGCAGGGCAGGGGTGATGCCCCCGAGCAACTGGCGGCGGATGTCTGCGAGGCTCTCGCCCACGGCGCCGGCAAAGTCGAGCTCGGTGATGAGACGCTGCAACTCGTCTGAAATCTGGGCATGTGCCTTGATGTCAAAGGAGTCGGTAGGGGCCGGGCTGGAGAGCTCGGTGGGGATCTCCGCCGAAGGGGGGATCAGCGGCTTGCGCGGCAGCAGCTGGATCTTGATCGCCTGCTGGTAGAACTCCAGCAGCCGGATCACCTTCTTCTGGTGATCGCCGATGCCGTAACTCTCCGGGCTGGCGAGAAACTCCTTGAGGGCGCGGCGGGTATCTTCCGGAAACCCCTTGATGGTTTTGAGCTGTTTGCTGCCGAGATCGATGGCTGCCCGGGTCAGGCTGATGGACTCTTCCATGGTGTGGCTGTGCTGCTGCAACAGCTTCTCGATGGCGATCAGATCGGCATCGATGGAGGTGAGCGGAGGGTTGCCTTCAAGTTTCTGCTTGAGCTTGGCGAGCCGGTTGTCGAGCTCGCGATCGTGGCCGCGACAGGCTTGCATCAACTTGCCGATGAACTGGATACTGCGGGTGCGTTCGGCATCGGAGAAGCTCGCCATGCCGTCAAGCTCCTGCTGTTTCTGCTGGAGGGATTCCCTGAGTCTTGCCAGTTGTCCTGTTACGGCAGCCATATCATTCATTCTTCAGGTCGCCCTGTTGTCATTATCGTTTTTGTTTCGTCCAGCAACAGAAAGCCAATCAAAGACCCCGTTGAGTACCTTTTTGTCAAGGATTGTCCGCAACCTTCATCCGTGAAAGCGCAAGCCAGTTAACCCATTGCTTTTCATGAGAAGAATTTACTTTTACCAGTCCCTTGTCAATTGCCATCAAGCAGCATTGCCACACATCTCCGTTAAAAAATGCGGCCTGCTGGCAATCGATGGCGGCCAGCTCAAGCCAGACGCTCTGCTGGTATTTTTCGCTGAGCTGAATGGCTCCCGAGAGGGCCAGGTAGCAGAGATCGAACAGGCCGTGGTGATCGAGGGCCATGGCCGCCTTGGGCAGGAAGGGATGACTGACGATGCCGAGGCTGATGCGCCTGTCCAGCGGGTGCTCGCAGGGGAAGGCTGCCAGGGTGTCGAGCAGGGTCTGGGCCAGCTGATGCAACTGGGCCACGTGGCGCTGGGGCACCACATAGAGCAGGTGACCTTCGCGCAGGTCGTAGATGCGGCCATCCTGCGGGGTCAGTTCGTTGACGTAACGGCCGAAGGCCTGCTCTATCTCGCGGCTGACCTGATAGCCGTGCTGCTCCAGGCTGTTGATCAGGAAGGGAACCCGGAACAGCAGGTAGTGCAGCTTGTCGTCAAATTCGCTGGTGGGGCGTTCGCTCAGGTACCAGCGCTCGGATTTTTGCTGGCGCTTTGCCATCTCCCGCGGCCAGCGGCTCATCAGTCGCTGCCAGTTGGCCAGGCCGCTGCGCGGCTCTACCAGCAGGGCCTCTCCCAGCTGTTTGGCATGAAGGCGCGCGACCCGCAGTTTCAGCCAGAGGGTGAAGAACAGATAGATGAAGAGTGCCAGCAGCAGCCCGGTGCTGACGCTGGTCCAGAGGTATCGCTCCTGCTGGTGCTGGCTGACGTCGAGTTGCTGTTCCAGCTCCTTGACCTGTTGCACCCGCTCCACCTGGGCGTAGTTGTCGCGCACCGCCTCCTGCTCCAGCGCCAGCTGTTGCTGGCGAACCAGTTCGCTGCGCTGGTGGTAATTCTTGTAGCTCTCCAGGGCCTGCTGGAGGTAACCCTTCTGCTCATAGGCGACGGAGAGCAGGCGGAAGATCTCGAACTGGCGCCGGATGTCCCCAATCCGGTTGGCCAGGGTGAGGGCGTTCTCCAACTGCAGGATGGCGATGCCCGCCTCCTGCTGCTTGAGGTGCAGCTCTCCCAGCAACAGCAGGGTGTCGATGAGCGACTCCTTGTCATCCCCCAGCTCATGGGACTGGCGTGCGGCGTTCAGGTAGTTTCGCGCCAGGTTGAGGTTGCCGGTCTGCAGGTAGGTCTTGCCTATCTCGAACTTGAGATGGGCGATGCGGGTACGGTTGCTGCTCTCGTCCAGCAGGTCGAGGGCATTGAAGAAATAGACCAGCGCCATGTTCATCTCGCCCTGATCCCGGTTGAGACGGGCGAGCACGATCAGGGCGTCGCTCAGCATGGAGGAATTGCCGAGGGCATGAAAATAGTTGGCCGCCTCGCTGGCGTATTGCAGCGCTTTTTGTGGCTCCTGCTCTTCCTGATAGAGGCTGACCATCTGGTTCGAAAGCAGGCCGAGGAAGAGGGGATCCTGCAGGGGCTTGGCTTGCTGTTGTGCTTCGATGTACTCCCCCAGTGCAAGCTGGGGCTGACCCAGAGCCTGATAGAGATCCCCGCCCACTGCGCTGGTCCAGGCCCTGGCCAGAGGGTGTTTGGCGTGATCCGCCCATTTGCGGGTCTCGGCCAGCTGCTGCTTGGCGAGATCGAATTGCCGCTCCTCTATGCTGGCGTTGACGCGCAGCAGGCGGCTGTAGACCTGCAACTGGCTCTCCTTGAGGTCGGGATTGGCCAGCAGTTTGTCGAGTTTGTCGAGCAGGGGGGCCGCGGCGCCATGGGTATGCTGTTGCAGGTTGCGGCTTCTAACCAGCAGATAGAGCCCATGGGCCTGCAGCTCGAACTGCTGCTCTTTCTCGGCCATGGCGATGCCCTGCTCGAAGGACTCCTGTGCCTGGGCGAACTGCCCTAGCTGCTGCAGACACTCCCCCTTGAGCAGATAGGCGCCCGTGGTCTGGGTGGCGGTACCGTAGTTCAGCATCGGCTCGCGATAGCCGTACTCCTGACGGTTGCTGATGATCTGCTTGGGATTGTTGGCCGTGCGTTCGAGGAAGGAGGTGGCAATCTGGGCACATCTGGCGGGATCGGTCAGCACCAGGGTCTGGGCCTGCTGCAGGTCGATGGACAACTGCTCCTTGGCCAGATCCAGATCAGGAGCCGACAGGGAGGACATCATCATTGCCAGAAAAAACAGTTGATTCATTGGATTAAGAACGGCACGGAGGTGCAGGCATGTTATCCAAGCCCACCCCCGCCCGTCCAGAGTTTACTGAGGTGATGCGCAGCGGGCCGCAGCCCGCAGGATGGCGGCGCCGGTGATTACTGGCGAATGAGGCGCAGGTTCGCCGGAACCGGCTCCCAGTCGCTGCGGAAAGGGTTGATGTCCAGGCCGCCGCGGCGGGTGTAACGGGCATGGACGGTCAGTTGTTCCGGGGCGCAGAAGTGTTTGAGATCGGTAAAGATGCGCTCGATGCACTGCTCGTGGAACTCGTTGTGCTGGCGGAACGAGATGAGGTAGCGCAACAGCTTCTCCCGGTCGAGGCGCGGGCCGCGATAGTGGATCACCACGGATCCCCAGTCCGGCTGGCTGGTCACAAGGCAGTTGGACTTGAGCAGGTGGCTGTGCAGGGTCTCCTCCACGATCTCGCGACCGGCGGCCCCTTGCAGCAGGGTCTCGTCAAACTCGTAGCCATCCACCTCGATATCCAGGTTGTCGATGCACTCACCGGGCAGCTGGGCTATCTGGTGGGGGGCCTGGTCGAGGGTGAAGAGGGTGACGCTCACCGGGGCACCAGCGCAGCCACTCAGATCCTGAACCAGCAGCGCTTGCACTGCCTCCAGGGAGTCGCAGCGGGTCTGGTTGAAGGAGTTCAGGTAAAGCTTGAACGACTTGGACTCGATGAGATTCGGGCTGGTGGCCGGCACAAAGACCTCCCCGATGGCAACCACGGGCTTGCCTTTGGCATTGAGCCAGGAGAGTTCATACAGGGTCCAGACGTCGCACCCCTGGAACGGCAGTTCACCTCTCAGGCCAAGATCGTCGCGGTTCAGGCTGCGTGGCACGGGCTGCAGCAGACTCGGGGTGTACTGGCTGATGTAGGCGGACTGCTGCCCCAGGCTCAGGCCTTGCAGCGCACTGGCGCCGGCGTATCTCTCTTGTTTGCTCATGCTGGTTTGCTCACGCTTGTCTGATAAGGGGTTTGATGGTGCAATGGCCCGATTTTTCGATCAGGTACTTGCGGCCATCAGAGGCCGCTATTGTGGGGAATATCGATGTCGGATCAAGTCCTGTCTGCCCTGGAGCAGTTCTTTTTACGCTGGCAGCGCGATGGCGAAGGAAGGCGGGGGCTGCCCCTGTGCGACTGGGAGGCCGATTGGCGCTCTCCTTGCGAGCTGGATGAACCCAGGGAGGGGCGGGTCGCCTGGCGTCCGTTCCAGCGGGAGCAGGCAGCCGACTTCACGGCCATGGCGAACGCCCTGGAGCTGACCCTGCATCCCAGCGCCATCGCCCTGTTTGGCCACTGGTTCAGCCGCCCTCTGTCCTGCTCTTTCAAGGGGTTGCGCATCGAACTCATCCTGCCGTGGAACGATGCCGATCTGGATCTGCTCAAGGAGAACCTCATCGGCCACCTGCTGATGCTGCGCAAGTTGAAGCGATCCCCTTCACTCTTCATTGCCACGACCCGCAACGAGATGACGCTGGTCTCCCTCGATAACGAGAGCGGCCAGGTGTGGCTGGAGTGGCTGGACTCCGGGCGGCGCCTGACGCTGGCCTCCTCGTTGCCGGCCTTTCTGGCGCGACTGGAAACCTTGCCCCAGTGATGCCCCAAAAGAGAGGGCCTTGCCACCTGGCAAGGCCCTCTCTTTTTAATGCGCCATTGTGCGCGGTGGGCACCTACTCCTTGAAGTCCCAGGAGAGGTTGGAGACCAGCCTGCAAGGCTCGCACCTGAAGTCGAAGATCTCGTGCAGGGGGGCGGCCAGCGCCCATGGGCCACCACAGCCAGGGCAGGGGCGAGCCAGCTCTTCGGTAGTGCTCAGGCCACCTACCCGGTAGAGATAGTAATAGGTGGGGATGCCGCTCAGGAGCTCCAGCCGTCTGGCGTGATCGCTGCCCCGGCGATGAAGGCGGCTGCCCACCTCGCCGATTTCGTGCAGGGCGGCGTGCTCGGCGATGGAGCCGTTCATCTGCAACTGATCGCAGGCCTCCCAATCTTCCTGCCACTTGATGATCTGCTTGTGGTCACCGTTGGCGACGGCGGGCAGCCGATAGAGCGGGATGGGGGCGAAGTGATCGCCACAGCGCAGGGGAGAGCAACTGTGCAGGAAGCTGGTGTAGAGCAGCATCCAGCTGGGACGCTCCCCCTGCTCTGCGCACGGGTCCGTGCTGTCCGAGAGCAGATCCGCCCCTTGCAGGTGGAGTTTGGGGGCGAGCAGGCCCGCCTGGTGCAGACCTTGCTCGGCAAGGGCGACCAGCTCGCTCTGGTTGTCAGGGTGCAGGCTGTCCTGCTCCGGGCAGACCACCCGACTGACGAAATAGCCTTCGTGCATGCTGGTGGGAAACTCCCGCCCCAGGATCTGCCCCTGATAGCGCAACATGTCGAGGTAGTGGACAATGGCCCGCTCTGCCTCCCCGAGGGAGGTATCGCGGTAGCACTCAAAGGTGAGTTCGAGGATATACATGGCGATGGGTCAATCCGGCTTCTGGTTGAGCAGCAGGTCGGTGAGGCGATCGACCTTCTGCTCCAGCCGGGCGAGCTGTTCGCTCAGTTGCTGAAGAGTGACGCGTTCCGTGGCCAAGGGGGATGCCTCGGGGGCACTGGCGGGGGCGGGCGCTGTCGACGCGGGCTGGGGTTGTTGTTTCCACTGGCTCAACACCTTGAGCAGCTCGGCCATGGGCACGGGATGGCTGAGGCGGGCCTTGACCATGGCGGTAGAGGGGGTGATTCCCCTGGCACTGAGTTCGTTGGCTATCTGGATGATCTCTTGGGCTGACATCTTGGCTCCTGCACGGCCGTCTTGCTGCGGGTGGATAGTGGCACAGAGCTTAATCAAAGCCTGTCCATCAGGAAAGCGGAGCGAAGGGCGTGGGTGGCGAGAGGGAGGGGATTGGCGGCTCCGCGTCGACCCAACGCTGGCCGCCGGGAGTGGGGGGATCAGGTCCCCTGGCGCAGCATCACATCCAGCTGGTCGATGGCTTCCGCCCAGTCGGCGTCGTGGCTGAGGGCATCGCGCAGAAAGTCTGCCTGGGAAGGCGTCCAGAACGGCGCGTCGGGCAACTGGGTATGGCGATCGATGGGATGGTCGCGGATAAAACGCTGCTGGCTGATGTCGTCACTGGCCAGCCCCAGCTGGGCAAACAGGGCGGCCATGTCATGGGTGAGCAATTCCATGTCGGTACTCCTTGGAAGGGGGCTGTGGAAGAGTATAGCCAGCCCCCGTGCTCTCAAATCTAGGAGGGGAGACGATGGGGTGGCAGTTCGACACCGGCGACATGCAGCCCCTGCATGCAGAGCTGCCCCTGATAATGGCTCTCTCCGTCGCTGGAGAACTCGAACTGGTAGTAGGTGAGCAGGCGCAGGGGCTTGTGCCCCAGGGCACGGTGTGTCCGCGCCAGCGACAGCAGTTGCAGGTCGTGGTGCTGGCAGTAGCGGCGCATGTATTGCCAAGCCAACTCCGCCTGGCGGCGCTGTTGCCAGAAGGCCCAGCCAACGAGGCCGAGCAGCAAGATCCCAAGCATTTCTCCCATCAGCGGGTTCCTTCTGTGATGTGTGTGGGGCCCTGTTCACCTCAGGCAACAGGGCCGTTGTGTCGGGCCTAGGTGGCAGCGAACAGGCGACCGATGGCCAGACCCAGGGCCTCGCTGCGTTCGGGGTCACGCAGTTTTGCCAGCATATCATTGCGCAATGCCGGTAGCGTGACGAGCTCGGCAAATACCTGGTTGAAGAACTGGGTGGGTTGCAGGGCGAGCTGCTCCAGAAACAGGCCGAGCAGTTCGGGGTGTTTCAGATCGGGCCAGAGGCGGCCAGCGATGGCGAGGAGCAGGGAGGGGCTTGGCCGGGTTTGCAGCAGGGTCAGCAGCTTGTTGGTGCGCAGTCCGTTGCCCGGGCAGGAGGCCAGTGCCCGGCACAGATAGGCCAGGGTTTCGGGGTCAGGCTCGGCGCACTCCTGCTCCTTGCCGATGCGCTCCAGCAATGCGCCTTGCAGGGCAGGAGGCAGGGGGGCGTTCTCCAGGCTCTGGCACAGTGCGTAGAGGGGGGCCTGCGGCAGTACGGGCAAGGCCTTGCAGACCAGTGCCAGGTTGCGTTCAACCTGCAGCTGCTCCGCGAGATCTGCAAACCCTTGCAGTCCCAGGGCCTGCCACCCCTCTTCCCCCGGCGCCGCCAGATAGTGGCAGAGGGCCTCGTAGTAAGCGGAAGGGGCTTGTTCCAGCTGGCGGGCCAGCTTGGCGTGCACACTGGCCATCTTGGCCTCGGCCGGACGGAAGGTGTAGGGGTTGTCCGCCAGACGCTGGGCCTTCTCTTCGTCCAGTTCACCGGTGAGCTTGTAGCCCAGAGTCTCTACCACCTGATCCATGAAATGCTTGGGGCCGCTGGAGATGAGCAGGCCGCGTTCATCAAGGGCGAACTTGAGGAACCAGAGGTAGTGCCTGGATTCGGTCGGCTGGAAGAAGTGCACGCCGAGCCAGGCGTGCTGCTGCAACGGCCAGGGGTAGGGCTCCTGCTGCTGCTCGATGCGCACGAAGAGGTCGCTGGGGAGCGGGCGCACCTGGCGGCCCAGATCGAACAGCTGGAACTGGGTATCGGCCTGGGTCAGAAACTCGGTCAGGGTGTTGATGGAAGACATGAAGAGATCCCGCTTGAAGATAATGCGGGCGATTATAAGGGGGCTGCACCAGATAGCCAGAGGCGGTGATGCAGGGGATGAAGGTGACGGTAACATGGCAGCCATTGCGGGGTCGGTGTATAGTAGCGCCCCTTTTTGATGGCCGTATTGAGTGGGGCCCCGTCGCAGACCGGGCCCGCGATGAGGAAGTGAGCGAGATGAATCAATATCTGCTGGTTGCCGGTCTGCTGGGAGAGCTGACTGCCGAGTTGCAACGTCTGGAACGCTGGCAAGCCGACCATCCGGGGAGCGAGGCGCTGGCAAGCGAGCTGCCGTTTTGTGTCGATACCCTGAGTTTCGATCAATGGCTGCAGTTCGTGCTGATCCCGCGCATGGAGCAGCTAGTGGTGCAGCAGGCTCCGCTGCCGACCAGCGTCTCCCTTTATCCCATGGCGAGTGAGGTCTATAAAGAGGAGCTGGCGGAGGTCGAGGCCCTGCTTCGTCTGATCGCCCGTTTCGATCTGCTGCTCTCCGGCAAAGTGGTCGAACAATGATGGACGAGCAGACCCGGACAGCGGATGCCTTGCAGCCGACTCTGCTCTATCAGGATGACTGGCTGGTGGCGGTGAACAAACCGTCCGGTCTCCTGGTGCACCGCAGTTGGCTCGACAAGGCCGAGACCCGTTTCGCCATGCAGATGACCCGGGATCTGATCGGGGGTCGTCATGTCTACCCCGTGCACCGACTGGACAGGCCCACTTCGGGTGTGCTGCTGTTTGCTCTCGATCCTGCCGTGGCCCGTACCCTGACCGAGGCCTTTGCTGCCCGTCAGGTCCACAAGGAGTACCTGGCACTGGTGCGGGGATGGGCCCCCGAAGAGGGGCTCATCGACTATCCGCTCAAGGAGCAGCTGGACAAGATTGCCGATGCCTTCAGCGACCCGGATCGCCCCGCCCAGGAGGCGGTGACCGCGTTTCGTCGTCTGCATCAGGTCGAGCTGCCCTTCGCCGTCTCCAAGAAGCATCCCACCAGTCGCTACAGCCTGGTCCGCCTCTTTCCCAAGACGGGGCGCAAGCACCAGCTGCGCCGCCATCTGGATCACCTGTTCCACCCCATCGTCGGTGATACCACCCACGGGGATGGCCGACACAACCGCTTCTTTCGCGAGCACTACGGGTGCGACCGCCTGCTGCTGATCGCGCACCGTCTGAGCTTCGAGCATCCGGTGCTCAAGGTGCCGATGCGGATCCAGGCGCCCCTGGGCCCCGAGGTGCTGGGTCTGTTCGCCCGTCTGGGCTGGCCTGCCAGCGAGCAAGACTACGGCGCCTGAGCCTCTTTCCATCTGTTGCCTCTGACCGGGCTGTGGCATGCTGTAACCTAGGTACGTCAGAGGAATGACTTATGGCTCAACGAGATATCGCCTGCGCAATCGCGTACCCCCCGCCTGTTCAGGGGGGCTCTTCCTACCCATCCCGGTCTTGCCGGGCCCAATGTCTGTCCCTGAGGAGTCGCTGATGGCCGAGATCGACATCCTGGTCGGCACCGTCTACGGCTCTGCCATGCTGGTGGCCGAGACCCTCTGTGACCACCTGCAAGCCGATGGCCATGTCTGCCAGATCTTCGATGACGCGGCGCTGACCGACATCGATGCCTCCCGCTTTCTGCTCATCGTGACCGCCACCACGGGGCAGGGGGATATACCGCCCAATTTGCAGTCCTTTGCCAGTGCTCTGGCCGATCGTGCTCCTTATATGAAGGGATGGCGCTATGCCCTCATCGCCATGGGAGACAGCAGCTATGAACACTTCTGCGGAGCGGGGCGATCGCTGGATGCCCTGTTGCAGGAGCTGGCTGCCGAGCCACTGGTTGTGCACCTGGAAATCGATGCGACGGTAGAAGATGAGCCTGAAGTGGCGGCGCTGGCCTGGTTGAAAACCTGGGAAAATAGACTGTAGCCAGACCCTTCTCCCCGAGAATAAATTCACCTCCGTGAGTGTGCTATCGGGGGTGTTTTATTTTTGGGGCGTCACGCCTCAGCCCCCAAATATATCCTCTCTTTCGTCCGGTTATTTTTCTCGCCAATGATGATAAGCGATTGGCCATATTCATCATCAACCACGACAAATTGAAAAATTAAAAGTTCCGCATTGAAAGCGATTTCAGTCATGTTTTTGCTACTGCGACATGGATTTATCACTTAACTCTCGTTGCAAATTAATATTTGAAAGCGCTTTCTTTAGTTATTGTTTTTCTTTTTTGTGCTTATCTTGGGTGGTTGGTGCCAAAAAATGAAAATTCATTGACATTTTGTGGCTTTGGCTGTCGGTGGCGTGCGATTTGTCATCGTTTTGTGAATCAGCTCATGTTTGCAGGGAATTTGGGTACCTATAATCGACCTCGGTTATCACCAAAACGTTTTTCCGGTGATAAGAACTTGAATATCAGGATCACACTCCTCTCAGCGGGAATAAGGAAAATGAAAATGAAAGCAAAGTGGCTCCCGATCGCTGCAGCAGTAACCGCAGCCCTGGCTTCCCAAGCCGCCTTCGCCGTTGATTTCCACGGCTACTTCCGTTCCGGTGTCGGTGTTTCCGGTGACGGGGACATGGTCAAATACAACGTCAACAAGGTTGGTCGTCTGGGTAACGAAAATGATACCTACGGCGAAGTCCAGCTGGGTCAGGAAGTCTTCAACAAAGATGGCAAGACTTTCTACGTAGACTCCATGTTCGCCATGGCGTCCAACGGCTCCAACGACTGGGAAGGTACCGGCACCGTCTGTAACTTCGATGCCAAGCAGTGCAACGGCGACTCCGACTTCGCCCTGCGTCAGTTCAACGTGCAAGCCAAGGGGCTGCTGGGCTTCGCGCCGGAAGCCACCCTGTGGGCCGGTAAGCGTTTCTACCAACGTCACGACATCCACATCTCTGACTTCTACTACTGGAACATCTCCGGTGCCGGCGCCGGTATCGAAGGCATCCAGGCTGGTCCTGGCAAGCTCTCCCTGGCCTGGGTCCGAAACGACCGCAGCGCGGGTGATGTCTTCGGTCAGTACACCCAGACTGGTGTAGATGGCAACGGTGATCCGGTTTACCAGAAGAACGAAGATCTGAACGTCAACACCCTGGACGTGCGTTATGCCGGCATCCCGCTGTGGCAGGACGGCTCTCTGGAAGTGGGCGCCATGTATGCCCTGGTCAATGAGACCGACGCCCAGAAAGATCTGAAGAACGACAACATGAAGAACGGCGTCATGCTGACTGCCGAACTGACTCAAGGCATCTTCGGTGGCTTCAACAAGACCGTGCTGCAGTACGGTACCGAAGGCTACTCCAAGACCATGGCCTTCTACGGTGACGGTTCCTGGTATGGTGCCGAAGCCAAAGCCGGTGCCGATGGCTACCGTATCATCAACTGGGGCGTCATCCCGATGGGCAACTCCTGGGAGATGGGTCACCAGCTGGTCTACGGGGTAGGCAACGAGATGTGGAACGGCAACGACAAGTACGAAACCATGTCTGTCGTCGCTCGCCCGATGTACAAGTGGGATGACTTCAACAAGACCATCTTCGAAGGCGGCTACTTCCAGGACAAGAGCAAGTCCACTTCCGGTACCACCGACAAAGATGGCGCTTACAAGCTGACCCTGGCTCAGGCCTGGTCTGCCGGCTCCAGCTTCTGGGCCCGTCCGGAAATCCGCGTGTTCGCCACCTACCTGAAGAACACCGAAGACCAGAACGCCTTTGAAGGCAACACCTCCAAAGACACCTATCAGGTTGGCGTACAAGCAGAAGCCTGGTGGTAAGCAATATCTTCAGTTAAGTTAGTCACTGCCCCCTTATGGGGGCAGTTTTGTTTCGCATGATGTGGCAACCGGGTTATGGAGATAAGAAGAATGAAACTGGTAAAGATGTCTATCGCGGCCATGGTTACCGCGCTGCTGGCCGGTTGTTCCGGTAGCATGGTGGTGCCCGTGCAGGAGCACGCCTCCATTCTGAGTAATGCCGATCAGGCCAAGCAGGCGCTCTCCCAGGCAACCAGTTGTTGCACAGGGTTCAACGAATTCAATTATGTCTCCCTGCCGGAAGGCGAGACGCTGCTGGCCATCGACGGCAAGCAGCCCAGTTATCAGTTTGACGAGGGCATGAGCTATTTTGCCGCCTATCGTCTGCCGGCCAATACCGGCAATCTGGCCATCACCCTGGCCTCCCAGGTCAGCAAGACGGTCCTGGTTCCCAAGGTGATCATGCTGGATGCCCAGTTCAAGGTGACTCGCGTGCTGGGTGAGTCGGTCTTTGCCTATCAACCAGCCCACTTGCTCGACAACGACAGGATTGAGGGGCGTGTGTTTGTGGACCGCAGCATGCCGGGCAATCCCGCCACTGAAACCTATATGGTGGTCTATGCGCCAGCCAACGAGACGGCGGGCAGCACCACCATCTTGCACCCCGCCAAAGCCTTTGCCCGTGCCAACGGCACGGTCGAGCCGGATATCAAGGACCCCGTGATCCCCCATTCGCCCTGGGGTCTGGTACAGATCAAGGTCACGGACATGGCCAAGGGACAAGGCCTGGAAGCCGTGTTCAAGCCTGAATACGCCGACAAGGTGGCGATGAGCCAGGCCAAGCCTGCTACCACTGCCGTGGCTGCGACGGCGGCCACCACGGCAGCCGTTGCCGCAGCGCCGAGCAAACCGGCTCCCGCCATGCTGAGCGAGACCGAGAGCTTCTACAACGCCCAGATCGAGAAAGCGGTGAAGGCCGGTGACATCGACAAGGCGATGCAACTCGTGAATGAAGCCGAGCGTGCAGGTTCAACCAAGGCGAAATCGGTCTTTATTGATGCAGTGAAACGTTCACAGAAGAACTAAGGAAGGTGCGAATAAGTCATATGGCACGAGAGCATTTACTGGTAACCCATTGATATTAAATGACTAAAATTTTCATTTTTTGTTCTTGGGATACTTGTTCGCACTTTCCCTAAATATCTCGGTTTATTAAAATCGATATTTATTGGAGGCCTCCCTTGTTGGAGGCCTTTTTAATCGGTAGACTGGATAATATAAATCCGCAATAAGTTACATTTTGTTACGGTGGGTATTGTTCAGTATTATTTGGTTTCTTTGTGATTTATTTTGAAGTGGTTTATTTCTTTTTGCGGCGAAGCTATAACAATGCGAAATAATATTCAAGATAGTCCCCTCTCTGCTTATTTATTATCTTGTGATCTCTCCTCCAAATTTATTATTCCCTTGTTTCCGACAGAGGCATTTCCACCCCCGCTGGGTTATATTCTGCTGGTCAAAATAAGCAACCCGGGAAACTCACTTGGCGCAGTGACGGATGAAGAACATCGTCATCAATAAACTGCCCTGAGTCGTTGTCGGAAAAAAATCCATTCAGGAGCGCACACATGTTAAAAAATGCTTTCTCTAATCTGCAAAAGGTCGGTAAGGCGCTGATGCTGCCCGTATCGGTCTTGCCCGTTGCAGGTATTCTGCTGGGGGTGGGGGCTGCCCACTTCAGCTGGTTGCCGGAAATCGTCTCCCAACTGATGGAGCAGGCCGGTGGTTCCGTATTCGGCCAGATGGCTCTGCTGTTCGCCGTGGGCGTCGCCCTTGGCTTCACCAATAACGACGGTGTGTCCGGCCTGTCCGCCATCGTCGGCTACGGCATCATGACCGCCACCCTGACTGTGATGGCGCCTGTGATGGGTGTCGAGAAGATCGATACCGGTGTGCTGGGTGGTATCCTCGCCGGTGGCGTGGCTGCCTGGGCGTTCAACCGCTTCTACAAGATCCAGCTGCCAGAGTACCTTGGCTTCTTCGCCGGCAAGCGCGCCGTGCCCATCATCACCGGTTTCGTTTCCATCGGTCTGGGTGTCGTGCTCTCCTTCATCTGGCCGCCGATTGGTGGTGCCATCGGTGCCTTCTCCGACTGGGCTGCCAACCAGAACCCGGTCCTGGCATTCGGCATCTACGGCGTGGTTGAGCGCTCCCTGATCCCGTTCGGTCTGCACCACATCTGGAACGTGCCGTTCTTCTATCAGGCTGGTACTTGCGTCAACGCCGCCGGTGAAACCGTACACGGCATCATGACCTGCTTCCTGACTGCTGATGACGCTTCCCGTGCTGCCGGCAACGGCTTCGGTCAGCTGGCGGGTGGCTACCTGTTCAAGATGTTCGGTCTGCCTGCTGCCGCGTTTGCCATTGCGCACTCCGCCAAGCCGGAAAACCGCGCCAAGATCGTAGGTATCATGGCTTCTGCTGCCCTGACCTCCTTCCTGACCGGTATCACCGAGCCTATCGAATTCTCCTTCCTGTTCGTGGCCCCGGTACTGTACGCCATCCACGCTCTGCTGGCCGGTCTGGCATACGTGCTGACCAACATGCTGGGTGTCGTTCACGGTCACACCTTCTCCAACGGCTTCATCGACTTCGTGGTGCAATCTCCGCGTGCCGACAACATGCTGCTGCTGGTGGGTCTGGGTCTGGTCTACGCAGTCATCTACTACGTGGTCTTCACCGTGGTCATCCGTGCCATGAACCTGAAAACCCCGGGTCGTGAAGACGAAGCTGCCCAAGAGTCCTCTGCCGGTCAAAGCAAGGACGAGATGTCTGCTGCACTGGTCTCCGCCTTCGGTGGCAAAGAGAACATCGCCTCTCTGGACGCCTGCATCACCCGTCTGCGTGTCGGTGTGAAGGATGTGGCCAAGGTTGACCAGGCTGGTCTGAAGAAGCTGGGCGCCGCCGGTGTGGTGGTGGCTGGTTCCGGTGTACAAGCCATCTTCGGCACCAAGTCCGACAACCTGAAAACTGAAATGGACATCTGGATGAAGAGCAACTGATTGTCGCTCCGATATCCGAGTTCCGAAAAGGGAGGCGCAAGCCTCCCTTTTTGCTGGGTTGCGTTTGGTGGCGGGACATGTGCGGGGGCTTTCCTGACGGCGCCAGCATGGTGTGACCCAATGAAAAAGGCGCCCCTGGGCGCCTTTGCTGCATCAGACCGGCTTAAAGCTTTTCGAGATCCCGTTCTATCTCGCTGATCTTGTTCTGCACCACCTTTTCCAGATGACGCAAGTCGCGCAGTATTTTCTGCTTGATGTCCGGATCGGCGGAAGGCTGGCCGCCCTGGGTCAGATTGTCCAGCTCATCCACCACGTATTTGAGGTTGGCGTTGATCTCGGTGACATCTTTGTACTCATGGGTCCCCGAGTCGACCAGCATGGTCTTGCGCTGGCGAGGGTATTTGAATTTGACGCTCTTGGCGAAGAATTCACCCTTCTGCTTCTTGAAATAGATCTTGAGGATGTCGTGGTTGGCTTCCTGGCGCAGGGTGTAGCTGTCCACCGAGGTGGGTTCCTGGATCCCCAGGCTCTTGAGATTCTCGTACATCGGGCTTCCTTGGTTTGAAACGATCCTGACCCCTCTATCTTACCCGAGTCCGGACGCCTTGCCTGTGACAGGCGCGCCAAATTCAAATTGGTGTCAAAAAGGTCTTTTTTAATCAGCGAGCCAAGGGGGAGGGGTGAACGCCTTGTCAGCACTGCCATAAGCGGTATCGTCTCATGGGGGTGTGCAGTGCTGGTGGGGCAGGAGAGTTGGCGTCCACCCATGAGAGCGGGCATGAAAAAGGGCACCAGAGGTGCCCTTGATGACATCGGCGTGGATTACTCGTCGATGGAGCGCAGCAGGGCGTTGATGCCGACCTTGGCGCGGGTCTTGGCATCCACCTTCTTGACGATGACGGCGGCGTAGAGGCTGTACTTGCCGCACTTGGAGGGCAGGGAGCCGGAAACGACCACGGAGCCGGCCGGGACTCGGCCGTAGTGGATTTCGCCGGTTTCGCGGTCATAGATGCGGGTGGACTGGCCGATGAAGACCCCCATGGAGATGACGGAGCCTTCCTCGACGATCACCCCTTCCACCACTTCGGAACGGGCACCGATGAAGCAGTTGTCTTCGATGATGGTCGGGTTGGCCTGCAGTGGCTCCAGTACGCCGCCGATGCCGACGCCGCCGGAGAGGTGCACGTTCTTGCCGATCTGGGCGCAGGAGCCCACGGTGGCCCAGGTGTCGACCATGGTGCCTTCATCGACGAAGGCGCCGATGTTGACGTAGGAGGGCATCAGCACGGTGTTCGGGGCGATGAAGGAGCCTTTGCGCGCGGTCGCGGGCGGCACGACGCGTACACCGGCAGCCTTGAACTGCTCTTCGGTGTAGTTGGAGAACTTCAGGGGAACCTTGTCGTAGTACTGGGCATCGTCGCCCTTGATGATGCCGTTGTCGTTGATGCGGAAGGAGAGCAGCACGGCCTTCTTCAGCCACTGGTGGACGACCCACTCGCCGGCAATCTTCTCGGCAACCCGTGCTTTGCCGGAGTCCAGCAGGTCGATGGCTTCCAGAATGGCGGCCTTGGTGGCGGCATCGACGGAGCCGGGGGTGATGGAGTCACGGCGCTCGAAGGCCGCTTCGATGGTCTGTTGCAACTGGGTCATGACAGGTTTCCTTTATAAAATTCTGTTTGTTGTATCACACTTTTCCAATCGTTTTTAAGGGCTCTCGCCGATTTCTTCAGAATCAGGGCGATTTATTGTACTTGAGTGGTCCAACCATTTGTTCTGATTGAGGAATCAATACGTCAAAAAGCCTCTTTCGAGGCTTCATCCGAGCGTGTCAGGCACTCTCGCCAACCGGTTCCTGGGGGTTGAGCTGATTGACCAGCCTCTCCTCGAGGGCCTGTTGCTCCTCCGGGTTCAGCGGCTCTCCGGTCAGGGTGGTGAGGCTGAAGAAGTCCTCCACCCGCTCACCGATGGTGGTGATCTTGGCGGCATGGAGGGAGAGGCCGCACTGCTGGAACACGGCACCGATACGGGCCAATAGGCCCGGAGTGTCTAGGGCCGTCAGCTCCAGCAGGGTGTGGCGGTTTTCCCCCTTGTGGGGCAGGAAGACCACCCTGGTCGGCACGCTGAACTGGCGGTGGCGTCTAGACAGGGGCTTGCTGCGCAGGACCAGCTTGCCCGGCTCCTGAAGGGCTTTCTCCAGCGCCTTCTTGATGGTGGCGGTACGGTTGGGGCTGATGGGCTCGCCGTTCGGTTCCAGCACGATGAAGGTGTCGAGCACATAGTCGTTGCGCGAATTCATGATCTGGGCGTCGTGGATGCTGAGGTTCTTCTGATCCAGTGCCGAAGCCACGGTGGCAAAGAGGTTGGGGGTATCGCGGCAATAGATGAACACCTCGCTACCGCCCCGTATGGGATGCTTGCCGATGAGCACCAGGGGGGCCGGGTTGTCACCGTGGGCGATGATCTTGCGGCAGTGCCAGGCGATCTGCTCCGGGCTGTGGCGCAGGAAGTAATCGGCCTTGAAGTCGTTCCAGAGGGCGGTGACCGCCTCCTGTGGCACCTCGCGCTGGGTCAGGATCTGCCTGGCCTGGCGCTGGTTTTCACGGATCTTGAGGCGCATGTCCGGCGGGTTTTCCAACCCCTGGCGCAGGGCCTTTTGGGTGGCGAAGTAGAGTTCGCGCAGCAGGGTGCCCTTCCAGTCGTTCCACAGACTGTCGTTGGTGGCACAGATGTCGGCCACGGTCAGGCAATAGAGCAGGTCGAGGTGCAATTCATCCCGCACCTTCTGGGCGAAGTCGGTGACCACGTCCGGGTCGTAGATGTCGCGGCGCTGGGCGGTGACCGACATCAGCAGATGGTGGCGCACCAGCCAGGCGACCAGTCGGCTCTCGTAGCGATCCAGCCCGTGCAACTGGCAAAATTCCAGCGCATCCACGGCCCCGAGTTCGGAATGATCGCCACGCCTGCCCTTGGCGATGTCGTGGAAGAGGGCGGCGATGCTGAGCAGCTCGGGCTTGCGCAACTGGGTGAACACCTCGTGGCAGAGCGGGTGAGTCTGGCGGCTGGCTGGATTCGGGAAGCGATGGATGTTCTGCAGCAGCCGATGGGTGTGCTCGTCCACCGTGTAGGCGTGGAACATGTCGAACTGCATCTGGCCGACGATGAGGTTCCACTGGGGCAGGTAGGCCGCGAGGATCCCGTACTTGTGCATCAGGGTGAGCGGCTGGCCGATGCCGTTGGGGTGGCGCAGGAGCGCCATGAAGAGACGGCGGCACTCGGGTAGATCTTGCAGCCAGCAGTTGAGGGTGCGTCTGGCCTCGCGCAACTGGCGCAAGGTGGCGGAGTGGATGCCGGCGATCTCCGGGTGCTGGGCTATCTGGTAGAAGAGTCGCAGGATGGCGGCAGGATCCCGGCCGAACAGCTCGGAGTCCACCGCATCGATGAGGTGGCCGCGCAGCTGGAATTCGTCGCTGATGCGGCGCACGTCCATGGCGGTGTTGCCGAGAATGGCCTCGTCAAACAGTTGCAGCAGCATCTCGTTGAGCTCGGCCACCCGCCGCACCGTCTGGTAGAAGCGCTTCATCATCTGCTCGACCGGGCCGTTTCCTTCCCCCTCGAACCCCAGCATCTGGGCCACGGTACGCTGGCGGTCGAACAAGAGGCGGTTATCCCCCTTGTTGATGGCCATGTGCAGGGCGAAGCGCACCTTCCACAGGAAGTTCTGGCAGTCGAGCAATTCCCGGTACTCGGCCCGGTTGAGAAAACCGTGGCTGGTCATCTCGAACAGGGTGGTGGCGCCGAAGTGGCGGCGGGCGACCCAGGCCAGGGTCTGGATGTCGCGAAGCCCCCCGGGATTGTTCTTGAGATCCGGCTCCAGCTTGTAGGCGGTGCCGAGAAACTGCTGGTGGCGCAGGGCCTGCTCTTCGCGTTTGGCACGAAAGAAGGCTTCGCTCGGCCAGAAGTGCTGGGGCTGGGTGGCCGCCTGCAACTGCTCGAATCCCGCCAGGCGACCCGTGATGTAACGGGCCTCGATGAGGTTGGTGGCAACCGTGATGTCGTTGCGGCCCTGCTCGATGCACTCGGCCACGTTGCGCACCGACTGCCCTACTTCCAGCTTGAGATCCCACAAGAGGGTGATGAACTCGCCGATGCGAAGCCCCAGCACCTCGTCCAGTTCATCTCCTTCGTAGAGGATCAGCAGGTCGATATCGGAGTGGGGATGGAGTTCGCCGCGGCCATAGCCGCCTACCGCGATCAGGGTGAGCTCGGTCCTGTCGAAGCCGAACTTGTGCCAGAGCCTGGTCAGCAGCGCGTCCATGTATTCGGAGCGGGTGGCCACTAGTTCGATGATGTTGTCACCGGCGTCGAAGCGCTCGTGCAGCCAGGCGAGAAAGCGGCTCAGGTACTCCTTGCAGTTGTCACGGGTGAGCTGATCGTCTGGGAGCAGATGGGGAGAAAGCAGGCTGGCATCCATGGCATGTCACACTCTCGGTCGGGCCGGGTAAAGAGCAACCCCGGCGCGCGGCCGGGGTTGAATGTCAAACGTGGCGGATAAAACGCTCGATAGTGTCGTCGGGGCGCAGGGTCAGGACCTCGCAGCCATCCTCGGTCACCAGCAGGGTGTGCTCCCACTGGGCGGAGTCGCCGCCGTCCTTGGTGGTGACGGTCCAGCCATCCTTCGGATTGACCTTGCAGTGGTACTTCTTGCTGTTGACCATGGGCTCGATGGTGAAGCACATGCCTGCTTTCAGCTCCAGCTTGCCGCCGTTGCGGTAGTGGAGGATCTGCGGCTCTTCGTGGAACTCGGCACCGATGCCATGGCCGCAGTAGTCGCGTACCACGGAGAAGCCGGCCTGCTCGACGATGGGCTGGATGACGGCGCCGATCTCGGTGATGCACATGCCCGGGCGCACCCGCTTGATGGCTGCATAGAGGCTATCCTGGGCCACCTTGCAGAGCTGGCGGCGCAGGGGGGTGGTCTGGCCCACGATGAACATGGCGGAGGTATCGCCGTGATAGCCATCCTTGATGACGGTGATATCCAGATTGATGATGTCCCCTTCCCGCAGCTTTTTGTGGTTCGGGATGCCATGGCAGATGACATCGTTCACTGAGGTGCAGATGGACTTGGGGAAGCCGTGGTAATTGAGCGGCGCGGGGATGGCCTGCTGCACGTCGACGATGTAGTCGTGGCAGAGGGTATTCAGTTCGTCTGTGGTGACGCCCGCCTTGACGTGGGGGGCGATCATGACCAGCACGTCGGCGGCCAGCTGGCCGGCGACACGCATTTTTTCAATCTCTTCCGGTGTCTTGATTTTAATGGACATGGGATCTCTCTTGGGGCCTGATTGCGCATCCTGCCGATGCCCAACAACCAGGTAATGAAAAATAGATGCGTTTGCAATCAGGGCGAAATTTTATCCCCAACCCCCGTTTACTTCCAGTGTGATCGTCATCGCAACGTCATCAGGCGGTCGCACCATGATCCGGGATTCATTTTTAGCACCCGGGCTGGTGGTGTCATGACCAAAGTTATGGTATAAAGCGCGCCGGAATGGGGAACTCGTGTCCTCATGCCATCACCCTTACTCAACAACACACACACATCGACACATATGCCGGGGTGCCTTAACGGGTCGGTTATATGGGATGTGTGGAGGCCTAACCCCAATACAGAGGTATAAAATGGCTAAAGTTTCTATGCGCGACATGCTGCAAGCCGGCGTTCACTTCGGTCACCAGACTCGTTACTGGAACCCGAAAATGAAGTCCTACATCTTCGGCGCCCGCAGCAAAGTTCACATCATCAACCTGGAAAAAACCGTTCCGATGTTTGACGATGCCATGAACTTCATCAGCTCCGTAGCTGCCAAGAAAGGCAAGGTACTGTTCGTAGGTACCAAGCGTGCCGCGTCTGAAGCCGTCAAAGAAGCCGCTGAGCGTTGCGACCAGTTCTATGTTAACCACCGCTGGCTGGGCGGCATGCTGACCAACTGGAAAACCGTTCGTCAGTCCATCAAGCGCCTGAAAGATCTGGAAACCCAGAGCGAAGACGGTACCTTCGACAAGCTGACCAAGAAAGAGGCGCTGATGCGTACTCGCGAAATGGAAAAGCTGGAGAAGAGCCTGGGTGGTATCAAGAACATGGGCGGCCTGCCTGACGTTCTGTTCGTTGTCGATGCCGACCACGAGCACATCGCTATCAAAGAAGCCAACAACCTGGGTATCCCGGTAGTTTCCATCGTTGATACCAACTCCAACCCGGACGGCGTTGACTATGTCATCCCGGGTAACGACGACGCTATCCGTGCCGTACAGCTGTACCTGAACGCTGCTGCTGACACCGTTCTGGAAGCCCGCGAGCAGGACATCGTTGTTCAAGCCGAACAAGATGGCTTCGTTGAAGCTGAGTAATTGATAAGGACTGAAAAGCCCTTATTAACCAAGCTGATGTAATTGGTTAGCAGGGGCCCTTGTGGCCCCTGTTTCTTGTCAATTCAAGACCGAGGATACTGGACATGGCAAACATTTCTGCCGCCCTGGTAAAAGAACTGCGCGAGCGCACCGCCGCTGGCATGATGGATTGCAAAAAAGCGCTGGAAGAAGCCAACGGTGATATCGAGCTGGCTATCGAGAACATGCGTAAATCCGGTCAGGCCAAGGCCGCCAAGAAAGCTGGCCGTATCGCCGCTGAAGGTGTGATCTTCGCCCGTACCGAAGGCAACGTTGCCGTCATGATCGAGCTGAACTGCGAGACTGATTTCGTTTCCAAGGATGCCGGTTTCCTGGCCATGGGTCAGAAGATCGTCGAGATCGCTGCTACCCAGAAAATCGCTGACGTTGACGCGCTGAAAGCCGCCGACTTCGGCAACGGCGAGTCCGTCGAGCTGACCATCACCAACCTGATCGCCAAGATCGGTGAGAACATGAACCTGCGTCGCGTGATGCTGGTTGAAGGTGACAACCTGGGCACCTACGTTCACGGCTCCCGCATCGGTGTTATCACCAAGCTGGTTGGCGGTACCGACGAGCTGGCCAAAGATCTGGCCATGCACGTTGCTGCCAACAGCCCGCAATTCGTCAAACCGGAAGACGTGTCTGCTGAAGTCGTTGCCAAAGAGCGCGAAATCCAGATCGACATCGCCATCAACTCCGGCAAGCCGAAAGAGATCGCCGAGAAGATGGTTGAAGGCCGCATGAAGAAGTTCACCGGTGAGGTTTCCCTGACTGGTCAACCGTTCGTGAAAGATCCTTCCATGACCGTTGCCGAGCTGCTGAAGAAAGAAGGCGCTGACGTTGTTTCCTTCACCCGTTTCGAAGTGGGCGAAGGCATCGAGAAGCAAGAGACCGACTTCGCTGCTGAAGTAGCAGCCCAGATCGCGGCCGCTCAGAAGGCCTAATCGAACCGGTTTTTCCGTTTCCCCAGACCGCGACTTATGTCGCGGTCTTTATATGACCAGGAATCAGTGACATGAGTACCAATCCCAAGCCTGCATACAGACGTGTTCTTCTGAAGTTGAGTGGTGAAGCCCTGCAAGGATCCGAGGGTTTCGGCATTGATCCGGCGGTGCTGGAACGGATGGCCCAAGAGATCAAAGAGCTGGTTGAGCTGGGTGTTCAGGTCGGTCTGGTCATCGGTGGCGGCAACCTGTTCCGTGGTGCCGGCCTTGCCAAGGCAGGCATGAATCGCGTGGTGGGTGACCACATGGGCATGCTGGCGACCGTCATGAACGGCCTGGCCATGCGTGATGCCCTGCATCGTGCTTATGTGAATGCCCGCCTGATGTCGGCCATCTCCCTGCAAGGGGTCTGCGACTCCTACAGCTGGGCCGAAGCCATCAGCCAGCTGCGCGCCGGCAAGGTGGTGATCTTCTCTGCCGGTACCGGCAACCCCTTCTTTACCACCGACTCGGCAGCCTGCCTGCGCGGTATCGAGATCGAAGCCGACGTCGTGCTGAAAGCCACCAAGGTCGATGGCGTGTTCACCGATGACCCGGTCAAGAACCCGGATGCCGTGCTCTATCAGGAACTGAGTTATGATGAAGTTCTTGAAAAAGAACTCAAAGTGATGGATCTTGCTGCTTTTACCCTGGCCCGCGACCACGATCTGCCGATCCGGGTGTTCAACATGAACAAACCGGGCGCGCTGCGCCGCGTGATCATGGGTGAGCCGGAAGGTACCCTGATCCACCAGGCCAGCAAGTAAGGCAAGTGTGAGCCCCAGGCTCGCTTGTCCATTACGCCAGTCAACAAGATAGATACGAGCCGCCTGTCGGCTCGTTCGCCAAAAGGAAAACCACTGTGATCAACGAGATTAAAAACGACGCCAAGGACCGCATGGGCAAGAGTGTCGAGTCGCTCAAGACCCAGATGTCCAAGATCCGTACCGGCCGTGCTCACCCGAGCCTGCTCGACGGCATCCAGGTGGAGTATTACGGTGCTGCCACTCCTCTGAAGCAGTTGGCCAACGTGGTGGCAGAAGATGCCCGTACTCTCTCCATATCCATCTTCGATCGCTCCATGATCCAGGCGGTGGAAAAAGCCATCCTGACCTCCGATCTGGGCCTGAACCCGTCCAGCAACGGCCAGACTCTGCGCGTGCCGCTGCCGCCGCTGACCGAAGAGCGTCGCCGTGATCTGACCAAGATCGTCCGTGCCGAAGCCGAAGGTGCCCGGGTTGCCATTCGCAACATCCGTCGCGATGCCAACGCCGACCTGAAAGCCCTGCTGAAAGAGAAAGAGATCTCCGAAGACGACGACCGTCGCGCCCAGGAAGAGATCCAGAAGCTGACCGATACCTTCATCAAGCTGGTGGATGACGCCCTGGTTGTGAAGGAAAAGGAGCTAATGGAAATCTAAGCCTCCGACAGGTATATTACGAGCGCCGTGTAGTGCCCCTGCACGGCGCTTTTGTCTTTGTGGGAGAAATGAATGTCGCTTTTGGCAGCGCTAGGCGATAGCGCCAGCTCGTCCTTGCCCCGTCACGTCGCCATCATCATGGATGGCAATGGTCGCTGGGCCCAGAACCGCGGCAAGATGCGGGTTTCCGGGCACAAGGCGGGCGTGAAATCCGTGCGTGAGGCCGTGGCCTTTGCCGCCCGTGCCAAGATGGAGGCGCTGACCCTGTTTGCGTTTTCCAGCGAGAACTGGCGCCGTCCGGAAGGGGAAGTCAACGCCCTGATGGAGTTGTTCATGACGGTGCTGGGTCGCGAGGTGAGCAAGTTGCACAGCAACGGCATTCGCCTTCGGGTGATTGGCGACACTGCCCGCTTCAGCGAGCGGCTGCAGGCCAAGATCGCCAAGGCCGAGGCCCTGACCGCCAACAATCAGGGATTGACCCTCAATATCGCCGCCAACTATGGCGGTCAGTGGGACATCGCCCAGGCGGCCCGGACCCTGGCACGCGCCGTGGCGGCGGGTGAACTGGATGCCGAGGCGGTCGACGAGGCGGCATTGGGTCGTCATGTCTGCATGGCTGATCTGCCCCCCGTGGATCTGCTGATCCGCACCGGCGGGGATCATCGCATCAGCAACTTTGTCCTTTGGCAGCTCGCCTATGCCGAACTCTATTTTACCCCGGTCCTGTGGCCCGATTTTGACGAGGCCGAGTTCAGTGGGGCAGTTGCCTCCTTCGTTGCTCGCGAGCGTCGCTTCGGGTGTACGGGTGAACAGATCCGGGAATTGATCGCCGCGCAACAGACCGGCTAAACCCCGCTCCCAAGAGAGAGGTTTCTTTTGCTAAAACAACGAATTATTACCGCATTACTGTTAGTACCCCTGGTGTTGGGGGCGCTGTTTTTTCTGCCGTTGAAATTCTTTGCCCTGCTCGCCGCCCTGGTCTTTCTGCTGGCCAGCCGTGAGTGGAGTGCCTTCGTCACTGCCCAGCCGCAACAGTGGTTGCCGCTGGTGTTCTGTCTGCTGCTGGGGGCCAGCCTGTTCTGGGTGCCCGTGGAGCAACTCTGGATCCCCCAACTGCATCCGCTGGTGATGGGCGTGCTCTGGACCGCCGTCAGCTGGTGGCTGCTGGGGCTGCTGCTGGTGCTGCGCTACCCGCAAAGCGCCAGGCTGTGGCGTGAATCCATCTGGCTCAAGTCCCTGTTCGGTCTGGTGACCCTGGTTCCCTTCTTCTGGTCCCTGGTGGCCATTCGCGGTTACAACTTCTACCACGACCCCATGATGGGGGCCTGGATCCTGCTGTTCGTGATGGGACTGGTCTGGGCGGCAGATTCAGGCGCGTATTTTTTCGGCAAGGCGTTCGGCAAACACAAGCTGGCACCGGCCGTGAGCCCGGGTAAAACCATCGAAGGCATGCTGGGTGGGCTGTTTACCGCCAGCCTGCTGGCCATCGGCGTGACCTGGTTCATGGGCTTCGTGCCTGCCAAGATGGGCACCGTGCTGCTCTGTTCCCTGCTGGCGGTGCTGGCCTCCGTGCTCGGCGATCTGGCCGAGAGCATGTTCAAGCGGGAAGCCGGCATCAAGGATTCCGGCACCCTGTTGCCGGGCCATGGGGGCATTCTCGATCGCATCGACAGCCTGACGGCGGCGCTGCCCGTCTTCCTGCTCAGCTACCTGTTGCTCGGTCCGGAGTTTTGATGTTTCGCGCACTGATGATCCCGGGAGCGTCCCGCTCCATCAGTCTGTTACCCAATCAGGAGTCTTGATGCAAAACCTGGTGATCCTGGGAGCGTCAGGCTCCATCGGTCAGAGCACCCTCAAGGTACTGCGCCACAACCCCGGGCGCTGGCAGGTGCTGGCGCTGACCGCTGCCCGCAGCGTGGATGCCATGCTGCGCGACTGTCTCGAATTCTCCCCCCGGTTCGCCGTCATGATGGACGAAGGCGCCGCCAGCGATCTGGCGGGTCGGCTCAAGGCTCACGGCAGCACCACCCGGGTGTTGTCCGGTCAGGCAGCCCTGTGCGACGTGGCTGCTCACCCCGATGCCCACAGCGTGATGGCGGCCATTGTCGGTGCGGCGGGTCTGGCACCCACCATGGCTGCCGTGCGCGCCGGCAAGCGCATTCTGCTGGCCAACAAGGAGGCGCTGGTGATGTCAGGCGCCTTCTTCATGGAGGCGGTGCGCGAGCACGGCGCCGAGCTGCTACCCATCGACAGCGAACACAACGCCATCTTCCAGTGCCTGCCGGTCGACGTGCAGCGCCAGCCCGGTTTCTGCGATCTGGCCGGGGCGGGGATCAGCAAGATCCTGCTGACCGGCTCCGGTGGACCTTTCCGCTATGCCGATGTGGGTGAACTGCACCATGTCACCCCGGCGCAAGCCATTGCCCATCCCAACTGGTCCATGGGGGCCAAGATCTCGGTGGACTCCGCCACCATGATGAACAAGGGGCTGGAGTACATCGAGGCGCGCTGGCTGTTCAATGCGGCCCCCGAGCAGATCCAGGTGGTGATCCACCCCCAGTCCGTCATTCACTCCATGGTGCAGTACAAGGATGGCTCCGTACTGGCCCAGCTCGGCAACCCGGACATGTGCACCCCCATTGCCCACGCTCTGGCTTATCCGGAACGGATCGAGTCCGGTGTGGAACCTTTGGATTTCTTCAGTGTCGGAGAGTTCAGCTTTATCCGGCCCGACTATGAGCGCTATCCCTGTCTGGCGCTGGCCATGAGCGCGTGCCAGCAGGGGCAGGGGGCGACCACCTCCCTCAATGCCGCCAACGAGGAGGCCGTCGCGGCTTTTCTTGCAGAGCGGATCGGATTTATGGATATTGCCAGAGTCAACGAATCCGTCATGGCCGAGCTGGGCAGCAGTGCCGCCGGCTCTCTGGCGGATCTCATCGCCCTGGACGGTACGGCCCGAGCCCGTGCCCAGCAACTGATAAAGGAGCTTGCCGTATGAACGGACTGTGGTGGCAGCCAGCCCCTCTCCATGCTCTCGAGCGCAGGACTGGACATGACCGCGAGGTACGCGGCTGATGGGCGGGCTTCTGTGGAATATCGGCGCCTTCATCGTGGCCCTCGGGCTGCTGGTGGCGGTGCATGAATTTGGCCACTTCTGGGTGGCTCGTCGTTGCGGCGTCAAGGTGGAGCGCTTCTCCATCGGCTTTGGCAAGGCCATCTGGCGTCGCCTTGGCAAGGATGGCACCGAATACGTGCTGGCCCTGATCCCCCTTGGCGGTTACGTCAAGATGCTGGATGGCCGGGTCGACGAACTCAAGCCGGGGGAGGAGGCGCAGGCCTTCAACCACAAGAGCGTCTGGGCCCGGATGGCCATCGTCGCGGCCGGCCCCATGGCGAACTTCGTGTTCGCCCTGTTCGCCTTCTGGCTGATGTTCATGATAGGGGTGCCGAGCGTCAAACCCGTGGTGGGCGAGGTGCGTCCCGCCTCCATCGTGGCAGAGGCCGGCATCCTGCCCGGCATGGAGATCGTCGGCGTCGGCGGCGAGGAGACCGGTGACTGGGAGAGCGTCACCTACGCCCTCATCAGCCACCTTGGTGATGACTCGGTCCAGCTCAAGCTCAAGGCGGCCAACACCAGCTATGCAGTGGACAAGACCCTGCAGCTGGCAGGCTGGAAGTTTGACCCCGACAAGGAGTCTCCCATCGGGAGCCTCGGGATAGTGCCCCTCGGTGGCAAGGTGCTGCCCGTGGTGGAGGCCGTGGTGCCGTCGAGCGCCAGTGAGAAGGCCGGCCTTCAGATAGGGGATCGCATCAAGGGGGTCGATGGAGAGGCCATCACCGAATGGGCCCAGTTTGTCGAGCGTGTCCAGCAGTCACCGGCGCAGCCGCTGCAGGTGACGGTGGAGCGCGGGGGCAGCGAGATGACCCTGACCCTGACCCCGGACGGGAAGAAAGTGAAGGGCCAGCTGGTCGGTTTTGTGGGCTTGTCGCCGCAACTGGTTCCATTACCGGATGAGTATCGAACTCTGTTACAGTATGGGCCTTTGCAAGCCCTGTGGCATGGGGTCCAGAAGACCTGGAGCCTGATCACCCTGACCTTCGACATGATAGGCAAGCTGATCGGTGGCATCGTCTCTTTGGACAACCTGAGCGGCCCCATCTCCATCGCCAAGGGGGCCGGCAGCAGCGCCGATTACGGGTTGGTCTATTTCCTCGGATTCCTGGCGCTCATCAGCGTCAACCTGGGGATCATCAACCTGTTCCCCCTGCCGGTGCTCGATGGTGGCCATCTGGTCTATTTCCTCATCGAGGCGATCACCGGCAAGCCGGTATCGGAAAAAATTCAGGAAGTTGGGTTCAGGATAGGCGCCGCCATTCTGATGTTACTGATGGGCATTGCGCTGTTTAATGATTTCGCTCGCCTCTGAGGCCAGAGCATCAACAAGGACACATAAGAACAAAATGGCTGTTAAAAAAGCATTGGTGTTGAGTTGCCTGCTGGGGGCCAGCTTCCTGGCTCAGGCTGCCCCGGCCTCTTTTGTGGTGCAAGACATTCAGGTCGAGGGCCTGCAGCGGGTGACCCTGGGTGCCGCCCTGTTGAATCTGCCGGTGCGGGTCGGTGATTCCGTCGACTCCGTATCCCTGGCGAACGCTATCAAGAAGCTCTATGCCTCCGGCAACTTCGAGGACGTCAAGGTCTATCGCGACGGTCAGGTGCTGCAAGTGGTGGTCAAGGAGCGCCCGACCATCTCCAGCATCGAGTTCTCCGGCAACAAGGACATCAAGGAAGAGCAACTGACCCAGAGCCTGGAATCCTCCGGGATCCGCGTGGGTGATCCGCTTGATCGCACCGTGCTGAGCTCCCTCGAGAAAGGGCTGGAAGATTTCTACTACGGTGTCGGCAAGTACTCCGCCAAGGTCAAGGCCATCGTCACCCCGCTGCCGCGCAACCGGGTCGACCTCAAGTTCACCTTCGTGGAAGGGGAAGCGGCCAAGATCCAGCAGATCAACATCGTCGGCAACAACGTCTTCCCGGAAGAGAAGCTGCTGGCCCAGCTCTCCCTCAAGGACGACGTGCCCTGGTGGAACTTCACCGGCGATCAGCGCTACCAGAAGCAGAAGCTGGCCGGTGACATCGAAGTACTGCGCTCCTACTACATGGACCGCGGCTACATCCGCTTCACCCAGGAGTCCACCCAGGTCTCCATGACCCCGGACAAGAAGGGGGTCTATGTCACCCTCAACGTCAAGGAAGGGGAGCAGTACAAGGTTTCCGGCATCCAGCTCAAGGGCGACCTCATCGACCGCGGCGGCGAGATGAAGGGCCTCATCCCCATCGAGGCGGGCAGCGTCTACTCCGCCAGCCAGGTAACCCATACCGAAGAGGTGCTCTCCAAGTTCCTCGGCCGTTACGGCTACGCCTATCCGAAAGTGGTCACCTTCCCCCAGATCAACGACCAGACCAAGGAAGTGGAGCTCATCGTCAACGTGGAGCCGGGTCCCCGGGTCTATGTGCGCAACATCAACTTCAGCGGCAACGTCACCACCAAGGACGAAGTGCTGCGTCGCGAGATGCGCCAGATGGAGGGCACCTGGCTCTCCTCCGACAACGTCGAGCAGTCCAAGACCCGTCTCAACCGCCTCGGCTTCTTCGAGACCGCGGAAGTGGACACCAAGCGGGTGCCGGGCAGCGATGACCAGGTCGATCTGGACTTCAAGGTCAAGGAGCAGCCGGCGGGGTCCATCAACGCCGGTATCGGCTACGGCACCGAGTCGGGTCTGAGCCTGCAGGCAGGTCTGCAGCAGGACAACTTCATGGGGACCGGCAAGAAGATTGGCATCAACGCCAGCACCAACGACTACTCCAAGAGCGTCGACCTGAGCTATAACGACCCCTACTTCACCGTGGACGGGGTGAGCCTGGGCGGCCGTCTCTACTACAACAAGTTCAGTGCGGCCGACGCCAACATCGTGGACTACGAGAACACCACCGTCGGTTTCCGTCTCTCCAGCGGCTTCCCGGTCAACGAGAACAACCGTCTCGACTTCAGCCTGGGCTACGAGAACAACAAGCTCTCCCAGCCCAACCCCTATGTACAGGTGGACGAGTTCTGGAAGGTCTACAACGGCAATCTGGATGGCGACAACCGCATGGTGTTCAACACCGTGGACGTCACCGCCGGCTGGACCCGCTCCACCCTCAACAAGGGTCAGTTCCCGACCTCCGGTGATCGCCAGCGGGTGAACGCCAAGGTGACGGTGCCCGGCATGGATCTGCAGTACTTCAAGCTCAACGCCGAAGATGCTCACTACTTCCCGTTTGATGCCGACCACAAGTGGGTCATGCTGGCCAAGGCCCGCGCCTCCTACGGCGACGGCTACGGCAGCAATGGCGACTACGAGCACGTCCTGCCGTTCTTCGAGAACTACTACGCCGGCGGCTTCGACACCCTGCGTGGCTTCAAGAGCAACACCGTGGGTCCGAAGGCGCTCTACTACTATAACCTGGGCGGCAACGACGTCATCCAGGGCACCGACAGCTCGGTCGGGGGCAACGCCCTGGCGGTGGCCTCGCTGGAAATGATCGTGCCGACGCCCTTTGCCTCCGAGACCTATCAGCCCCAGCTGCGGACCAGCTTCTTCATCGATGCCGGTTCCGTGTGGGATACCCACTTCGACTACAGCCAGTATCAGAACCGTTGCTTCAGTGGTTGCAACTATCTGATGGACTACTCCGATCCGAGCAACATCCGGATGTCGACCGGCCTGTCGCTGCAGTGGCTCTCTCCCATGGGCCCGCTGGTGTTCGTGCTGGCAAGACCAATCAAGAAATACGAAGGGGACGACACCGAAGTCTTCTCCTTCAACATCGGCCGTACCTTCTAAGGGGAGCGGACGCCCCCCCGCCATGGCGGGGGGAAGCATGATGGGTCGCGCGTTTGCGTGCCTCACCAGGTAACAAGACGATCTCGTGGATCGCTTGCACAATCAGGTAAATCAGGTAGCCCTCGACCGAGGGACCAAGGAGTAAGTGTGAATAAAGCGTTGAAAGTAGCTGGTTTGAGCTTTGCACTGATGGCTGCCGGCATGGGTTCTGCCTTCGCTGAGACCAAGATCGCCGTGGTCGACATGGGCGAAGTCTTCCAAAAGCTGCCCCAGCGTGAAGCCGTTGCCAAGAAGCTGAAGGGCGAGTTCGAGCCGCGCATGCGTGAACTGCAGAAGCTGGAGTCCGACGGTCAGGCACTGGTCGAGAAGTTCAAGAAGGACGAAGCCTTCATGAGCGCCGAGCAGAAGAAGCAGAGCCAGGAGAAGCTGGCCAAGCTGCAGATGGAATTCAACCAGAAGCGTCAGGCGTTTGAACAGGACAACGGTCGCCGTCAGTCCGAAGAGCGCAACAAGATCCTGACCAAGGTGCAGGCTGCCATCGACGCCATCGCCAAGAGCAATGGCTACGATCTGGTGCTGGAGCGCAACGCCGCCCCTTATGCAGCCAGCAAGCTGGACATCTCCGGCCAGGTTATTTCTCAGGTTAGCAAGAGCAACTAATTGATGGCATTCACTCTCGCACAGCTGGCCCAGCAACTGGGGGCCGAGGTCCATGGGGATGGGACCCGGGAAATTCGCAAGGTCGCGACACTGGAAAAAGCCGGGGAGGGGGAGATAGCCTTCCTGTCCAACAAGAAATACCGGCATTTTCTGGAGCAGAGCAAGGCCACTGCCGTGCTCATTACCGAGGCAGACCTGCCGTTTTGCCCCACCAACGCCCTGGTGCTCAAGGACCCCTACGTGGGCTTTGCACGGGTTGCCCAACTGCTGGACACCACCCCGCAGCCGGCCATGGATATCCATCCGAGCGCCGTCATCGCGGCGGACGTGCAACTGGGCGAGAGAGTGGCCATCGGGGCCAATGCGGTGATCGAATCCGGCGTCGTGCTGGGTGACGATGTGCGTATCGGCCCGGGCTGTTTCGTTGGCAAGGATACCCGACTGGGAGCGCGCTCCCGGTTGTGGGCCAACGTCACCCTCTATCATAACGTGACCCTGGGCACGGACTGTCTGGTACAGGCCGGCACCGTGATCGGGGCAGATGGTTTCGGTTATGCCAACGAGCGCGGCGAGTGGATCAAGATCCCCCAGCTCGGCGGCGTGACCATCGGCAACCGGGTCGAGATCGGTGCCTGCACCACCATCGACCGCGGTGCGCTGGAAGATACCCGCATCGCTGACAACGTCATCATCGACAACCAGTGCCAGATCGCCCACAACGTCGAGATCGGCTACGGCACTGCCGTGGCGGGCTCCACCGTGATGGCCGGTAGTCTCAAGGTCGGCAAATACTGTATCATTGGTGGTGCCTCCGTCTTTAACGGGCACATGGAGATCTGCGACCAGGCCACCGTCACCGGCATGGCCATGGTGATGCGTCCCATCACCGAGCCCGGTATCTACTCTTCCGGCATCCCCCTGCAAACCAATAAAGAGTGGCGCAAGACCGCCGCCCGGGTGATGCGTATCGAAGAGATGCACAAGCGGTTGAGCAAGCTTGAGAAAAAGCTGGATCAAGAATAATCACGATTGGTATAGGGTACTGTTTTGACTACTGAAAAGAAGAGCCTGGGCATCCAGGAAATCATGGATCTGCTGCCCCACCGTTATCCGTTCCTGATGGTGGACAAGGTGGAAAACTACGAGATCAGCGATGAGCGCAAGACCCTGCGCGCCATCAAGAACGTTTCGTTCAACGAGCCGATCTTCCAGGGCCACTTCCCGGCCAAGCCGGTCTTCCCCGGCGTGCTGATCCTGGAAGCCATGGCCCAGGCCACCGGTATCCTGGCCTTCACCATGGTGGGCAAGCCGTCACCCAACGAGCTCTACTACTTTGCCTCCATCGACAATGCCCGCTTCAAGCGCCCGGTGGGCCCCGGCGATCAGCTGGTGTTGGATGTGGAGTTCCTGAAGGAGCGTCGCGGCATCGCCAAGTTCACCGGTGTCGCCACCGTCGACGGTGAAGTGGTCTGTACTGCCGAACTGATGTGCGCCAAGCGCGAGGTATAACCGTGATCGATCAGACTGCCATCATCCACGACACCGCCATCGTCCATGAGTCTGCCGTCATCGGCAAAGGGGTTGAAATCGGCCCCTTCACCGTCATCGGCGCCGAGGTGGAAATCGGTGACAACACCTGGGTGAGCTCCCACGTGGTGATCAAGGGCCCGACCAAGATCGGTCGCGGCAACAAGATCTTCCAGCACACCTCCATCGGTGAGGATTGCCAAGACAAGAAGTACGCCGGCGAGCGCACCTTCCTCGAGATCGGCGACAACAACGTGTTTCGCGAGAACTGCACCGTGCACCGCGGTACCACCCAGGACCAGAGCCTGACCAAGGTGGGTAGCGGCAACCTGTTCATGGTCAACGTTCACGTGGCCCACGACTGCATCATCGGTGACAACTGCATCTTCGCCAACAACGCCACCCTGGCGGGCCATGTGCACATCGGTGACTTCGTGATCTTCGGCGGTCTGTCTGCCATTCACCAGTTCGGCCGCGTCGGCTCCCACGCCTTCGTCGGCGGCTGCGCTGCCCTGAACAAGGACGTGCCGCCCTACGTGATGGCTGCCGGCAACTACGCCAAGCCGTTCGGGGTCAACTCCGAAGGCCTGCGTCGTCGTGGCTTCAGCGCCGAGGCGATCTCTGCCGTCAAGCGCGCCTACAAGGAGATCTTCCGCTCCGGCAAGACCATTGAAGAGGTGTTGCCCGTGCTGAGCGAGATGGCCCAGAGCGAACCTGCCATCCAGCTCTATGTGGATTTCCTCAAGGACAACGAGCGCGGGATCATCCGTGCCTGATCCCATTCGCATCGGCATCGTCGCCGGAGAGACCTCCGGCGACATCCTGGCCGCAGGGCTGGTGCGCGAACTGCAAGCCCGCTACCCGGATGCGCAGTTCGAAGGGATCGCCGGGCCGCGGATGCAGGCTCTCGGCGTGAAGGCGCTGTTCGAGATGGAGGAGCTCTCCGTCATGGGCATCACCGAGGTGCTGGGCCGTCTGCCCCGCATCCTCCAGGTGCGCCGCGAACTGCTGCGCCACTTCATCGCCAATCCCCCCGACATCTTCGTCGGTGTGGATGCACCGGATTTCAATATCGGGGTGGAGCTGAAACTGCGCCGCGCCGGTATCAAGACGGTCCACTATGTCAGTCCCTCCGTCTGGGCCTGGCGTCAGGGCCGCATTCACAAGATCAAGGCGGCCACCGACATGGTGCTCGCCTTCCTGCCGTTCGAGAAAGCCTTCTACGACCGTTTCGATGCCCCCTGTCGTTTCGTCGGCCATACCATGGCGGACGACATTCCGCTGGTGCCGGATCAAGGGGCGGTGCGCGAGGCCCTCGGCATCGATCCCGCCCGTCGCTGGCTGGCGGTACTGCCGGGGAGTCGCACGGCGGAAGTGGGCTTCATGGCGCCGGTCTTCCTCGAGGCGTGCAAGCACCTGACGGTGCACAACCCGGATCTCGGTTTCATCGTGCCTCTGGTCAACCAGAAACGGCGCGAGCAGTTCCTCGCCATCAAGGCCGAGGTGGCCCCGGAGCTCGACATGGTGCTGCTGGACGGCCAGGGCCGCGAGGCCATGATTGCCGCCGACGTGGTGATGCTCGCCTCCGGCACCGCAGCCCTCGAGGCCATGCTGGTGAAAAAGCCCATGGTGGTCGGTTACAAGCTCAAACCCTTCAGCTATTTGCTGGCCCAGTGGCTGGTGAAGACGGATTATGTCTCCCTGCCGAACCTGCTGGCGGACAAGATGCTTGTGCCCGAGCTCATCCAGCACGAGTGCACCCCGGCCAACCTGGTGGAAGAGGTGAGCAAGCTGCTGGACCATGACAACAGCGAGCTCATCACCACCTTCACCCGGTTGCACGAGAAGATCCGCTGCAATGCGGATGTGCAGGCAGCGGAAGCGGTTGCCGCGCTGCTGGAACGCTAGTGGGCTCTGCCTGTGTGTCAGGCGTGATGTTGTGCTGATACTGGCCCTGCGGGGCCGGTTTTGATTCAAGGCTATGAGATGACGATCGATATTCCCGAAGACAAGCTGATTGCCGGGGTGGACGAGGTGGGTCGCGGCCCCCTGGTGGGTGACGTGGTCACCGCCGCGGTGATCCTGGATCCTGCCAATCCCATCCTTGGCCTCGCCGATTCCAAGAAGCTCTCCGAGAAGAAGCGGCTCGCCCTGTTTGGCGAGATCCGGGAGAAGGCGCTGGCCTATGCCATCGGCCGCGCCAGCCCGGCGGAAATCGACGAGCTCAACATCCTGCACGCCACCATGCTGGCGATGCAGCGCGCCGTGGCGGGGCTCAAGGTGACGCCCGAGCTGGTCTTCATCGACGGCAACCGCTGCCCCAGATTGCCGATGGAGGCCCGCGCCGTGGTCAAGGGTGACAGCCTGGTGGCCGCCATCAGCGCCGCCTCCATCCTCGCCAAGGTGACCCGGGACGCCGAGATGACCGAGCTGGACAGCCGCCATCCCGAGTACGGTTTCGCCCGCCACAAGGGCTACCCGACGGCGGAGCACCTCGCCATTCTGGCCGAACGGGGTCCGCTGCCCGAATACCGTCAGAGCTTCAAGCCGGTGCGCCGCGCCCTGGGGATCGAATAACCGATGCCGATCTGTCTGAACGATTTCTGCTTGCGCAATGAGAGGGCGTGACCATGGCTGATCCCCGTTTCATCCACCTGAGGGTGCACTCCGACTTCTCCATGGTCGACGGCCTGCAGAAGATCGGTCCCATCGTCTCCGCTGCCGCCGCCAACAACATGCCGGCCCTGGCCCTGACCGACCAGATGAACATGTGCGGCCTGGTGCGCTTCTACGGCTCTGCCCACGGCAAGGGGATCAAGCCCCTGGTCGGGGCGGATTTCTGGGTGCAGAGCGACGAGCTTGGGGACGAGCAGTTTCGCCTCACCCTGCTCGCCATGGACAACGACGGCTACCAGAACATCACCCTGCTCATCTCCCGCGGCTATCAGCGCGGTCATGTGCAGGGGCGCCCCGTCATCGACAAGGCCTGGCTTGGCGAACATGCCAAGGGGGTGATCGTCCTCTCCGGCGGGCGCGAGGGGGATGTGGGCAAGTTCCTGCTCAAGGGCAACCGCCAGATGGTGGAGCATTGCCTCGCCTTCTACCAGACCCACTTCCCGGATGCCTACTACCTGGAGCTGCTGCGTACCGGCCGCCCGGACGAGGAGGTCTACCTGCACATGGCGGTGGCCATTGCCACCGAGTTCGAACTGCCGGTGGTGGCCACCAACGAGGTGGTGTTCCTCACAGCCGATGACTTCGATGCCCACGAGATCCGGGTCGCCATCCACGACGGCTACACCCTGATGGACAAGCGCCGACCGCGCCGCTACAGCCCCCAGCAGTACCTGCGCAGTCAGGAGGAGATGGCGGAGCTGTTTGCCGACATCCCGGAAGCCCTGGAAAACACGGTGGAGATCGCCAAGCGCTGCAACGTGACGGTGCGCCTTGGCGAGTATTTCCTGCCCAACTTCCCCACCGGCGACATGACCACCGAGGACTTCCTGGTCATGAAGTCGAAGGAAGGGCTGGAGGAGCGGCTGGCCTTCCTGTTCCCGGATCCGGCGGTGCGGGCCGAGCGTCGTCCCGAGTATGACGAGCGTCTCGACATCGAGCTCAAAGTGATCAACCAGATGGGCTTCCCGGGTTACTTCCTCATCGTGATGGAGTTTATCCAGTGGTCCAAGGACAACGGCATCCCGGTCGGTCCGGGCCGGGGCTCGGGGGCGGGGTCGCTGGTGGCCTACGCCCTCAAGATCACCGACCTGGATCCGCTGGAATTTGACCTGCTGTTCGAACGTTTCCTGAACCCCGAGCGGGTCTCCATGCCCGACTTCGACGTCGACTTCTGCATGGACAGGCGCGACGAGGTGATCGATCACGTCTCCGAGATGTACGGCCGGGAGGCGGTATCCCAGATCATCACCTTCGGCAGCATGGCGGCCAAGGCGGTGGTGCGGGACGTCGGCCGGGTACTGGGCCATGCCTACGGCTTTGTCGATCGCATCTCCAAGCTGATCCCGCCCGACCCCGGCATGACC
This sequence comes from Aeromonas sp. MaB10011B, assembly GCF_017939325.1. NCBI lineage: Bacteria > Pseudomonadati > Pseudomonadota > Gammaproteobacteria > Aeromonadales > Aeromonadaceae > Aeromonas > Aeromonas sp. MaB10011B. Next base: position 180,737 of record NZ_JAGKRK010000075.1, read on the forward strand.
CTCGCCAAGGCGTTCGAGGCCGAACCCAAGCTGCCCGAGCTCTACGAGCAGGACGAGGAGGTCAAGGACCTCATCGACATGGCCCGCCGCCTGGAAGGGGTGGTGCGCAACGCCGGCAAGCACGCCGGTGGCGTGGTGATCGCGCCTACCAAGATCACCGACTTCGCGCCGCTCTATTGCGACGACGAGGGGCATCACCCGGTCACCCAGTTCGACAAGAACGACGTGGAGTACGCCGGGCTGGTGAAGTTCGACTTCCTGGGGCTGCGAACGCTCACCATCATCGATTGGGCCCTTGGCATGATAAACCCCCGTCTTGCCAAAGAGGGCAAGCCGCCGGTGGACATCGCCGCCATCCCCATCGATGACAAGAAGTCGTTCGCCCTCTTGCAGCGCTTCGAGACCACGGCGGTGTTCCAGCTCGAATCCCGCGGCATGAAGGACCTCATCAAGCGGCTGCAGCCCGACTGCTTCGAAGACATGATCGCGCTGGTGGCCCTGTTCCGCCCGGGCCCGCTCCAGTCGGGCATGGTGGACAACTTCATCGAGCGCAAGCACGGCAAGGAGGCCATCTCCTACCCGGACGAGAAGTGGCAGCACGAGAGCCTCAAACCCATACTCGAGCCCACCTACGGCATCATCCTCTATCAGGAGCAGGTGATGCAGATCGCCCAGACCCTGGCGGGGTATACCCTGGGTGGCGCGGACATGCTGCGCCGGGCCATGGGCAAGAAAAAACCCGAAGAGATGGCCAAGCAGCGGGCGGGCTTCGAGGAGGGGGCGGTCAAGAACGGCGTCGACGGCGAACTGGCGATGAAGATCTTCGATCTGGTGGAGAAGTTTGCGGGCTACGGCTTCAACAAGTCCCACTCCGCTGCCTATGCGCTGGTCTCTTACCAGACCCTCTGGCTCAAGACCCATTTCCCGGCGGAGTTCATGGCGGCGGTGATGACCGCGGACATGGACAACACCGACAAGATAGTGACCCTGGTGGACGAGTGTCAGCGCATGGGGCTGACCGTGATCCCGCCGGACGTCAACACCGGTCGCTACCGCTTCAGCGTCAACGAGGACGGCCACATCGTCTACGGCATCGGCGCGGTGAAGGGGGTAGGGGAAGGGCCCATCGAGGCGATCCTGGACGCGCGGGATCGGGACGGTCCGTTCCGCGACCTGTTCGATTTCTGCAACCGGGTGGACATCAAGAAGCTCAACAAGCGGGTGATGGAGAAGCTCATCCTCTCCGGCGCCATGGACAGGCTCGGCCCCCACCGCGCCGCCCTGATGGCGACCCTGGAGGAGGCGATGCGCGCCGCCGAGCAGCACGCCAAGGCCCAGGCGGTGGGGCAGGTCGACATGTTCGGCGTGCTCACGGAGGAGATCGACGACGTCAAGAAGGCGTTCGCCAACGTGCCGCACTGGCCCGACAAGGTGTGGCTGGAAGGGGAGCGCGAGACCCTCGGGCTCTACCTCACCGGTCACCCCATCAACCAGTACAGCAGCGAGTTGCGGCGCTACACCTCGGGCCGACTGTGCGATCTGCATCCCACCTCCCGGGATACGGTGACCACGGCGGCGGGGTTGGTGATCGCGGCGCGCAGCATGGTGACCAAGCGTGGCAACAAGATGGGGATCTTCACCCTGGACGACAGATCCGGCCGTCTGGATGTGACCCTTTTCAGTGAAGCGCTGGAAAAATACGAAGAATTGATGCAAAAAGACCGTATTTTAGTGGTTTCTGGACAGGTCAGCTTTGATGACTTCTCCGGTGGCCTTAAAATGTCGGCCCGCGAGTTGCTGGATATCAACGATGCGAGGGAGCGTTTTGCCAGGGCAATCCGCATCTCCCTCGATGAACAACGCATTGACGAGCGCTTTTTCCCGCGTTTGTGCGAGATTTTGGAGCCCGCCCGTGCCGGAGTCTGTCCGGTTCAGGTAAACTATCGTCGCCCCGGTTCCCGGGTGCGATTGACGCTCGGTACCGAGTGGCGGGTGACGCCCACCGATCAACTGATAGATGACTTGCGAGTCCTGCTTGGACGAGAGCGGGTTGAATTGGTTTTTGATTAGAGGATCTATTGTCCCTATGAGTCTTTTTCTGGATTTTGAACAGCCGATCGCCGAGTTGCAGGCACAGATCGATGAACTGCGCCATGTGAGCGAGCACAACAGTGCCGTGGATCTCAGCGAAGACATTCGCCGGCTGGAGAAGAAAAACGAAGAGCTGACCAAGAAGATCTTCGGCGATCTGGGTGCCTGGCAGGTATCCCAGATGGCACGTCATCCCCAGCGCCCCTACACCCTCGACTACATCGAGCAGATCTTCACCGATTTCGACGAGCTGGCCGGGGATCGCGCCTATGCCGATGACAAGGCCATCGTCGGCGGCATCGCCCGTCTCGACGGCGAGCCCGTGATGATCATCGGTCACCAGAAGGGTCGCGAGACCAAGGAGAAGATCAAGCGCAACTTCGGCATGCCGCGCCCGGAAGGGTACCGCAAGGCCCTGCGCCTGATGGAGATGGCCGAGCGCTTCAAGATGCCGATCATCACCTTCATCGACACCCCGGGTGCCTACCCCGGCGTGGGTGCCGAGGAGCGTGGCCAGTCCGAAGCCATCGCCCGCAACCTGAAAGTCATGGCCGGCCTGACCGTGCCGGTGGTCTGCACCGTGATCGGTGAAGGTGGCTCCGGCGGCGCTCTCGCCATCGGTGTAGGCGATCGGGTCAACATGCTGCAGTACTCCACCTACTCCGTCATCTCCCCGGAAGGGTGCGCCTCCATCCTCTGGAAGAGCGCCGAGAAGGCCTCGGTGGCGGCGGATGCCATGGGCATCACCGCCCAGCGCCTGAAGGAGCTGAAGCTCATCGACAACATCGTCGAGGAGCCCCTCGGCGGTGCCCACCGCGACGTGGAGAAGATGGCCAAGCTCCTGAAAGCGCGCATCAAGCAGGATCTGGATGCCCTGCGCCCCCTCGACAGCGAGCAACTGCTGGAGCAGCGCTACCAGCGCCTGCTGGGTTACGGCTACTGCTGATCTGCCGCTTCCAATAAAAAAGTCCCCGCATGCGGGGACTTTTTTTATGGGCGACGTTTGTGGGGGGACGCCGGGGCGGGCCTCAGGGGGCGGTCAGCGCCCGTTGCATGGGGATGGAAGCACGCCCTCCGGCAGGGCTCAGGGCCCGCCACTCCCGCCACAGCAGCCAGCACAGGGGGGGCGTCAGCAGCAGCACGGTGGCGGGCTGGGCCATCAAGACCCCGTCGCGCCCCCACCAGAGGGGCAGCAGGAAGATGAGGGGCAGCAGCAGCACCGTCTTGGCCACGGAGATGACGAGGGCCTGGCGGGTGCGGGCCATGGCCTGCAACAGCACGATGCCGAACATGACGATCCCCTCCAGGGGCAGGGCAGCGAGGTTGAGGGTCAGGCTGCTGATGGCGGCGGCGAGCAGCTCTGCGTCCTGATCCCCGGTGTAGAGCATGGCGACCGGCTGCGGCAGCAGCTGGACAATCAGCCAGACCCCCAGGCCATAGACCAGGGTGATCTTGAGCCCCATCGCCATCAGGAACTGGAGGTCGCGATGGCGCCCGGCCCCGGCTGCCTGGCTCACCAGGGGCTGGATGCCAAACGCCAGTCCCTGCAGGATGACGATGAAGACCGCCTCCGTGTACCCCGCCACGGTGAAGCCCGCCAGATCCTTGACCGTGCCGTGCACCATCAGCTGGCTGTTGTGCAGCAGCAACAGCAGCCCCAGATTGAACTGGGCGATGAGGCTCGGCAGCCCGGTGAAGAGCAGGCCGGGCATGGCCGGGAAGCGGGGCACCAGCTGGCGCCAGGTCAGCCGCAACCGGGCGTGGCGGGTGAAGAAGTACCCCAGGCCGAGCAGGCTGACCATGGCCTCCGAGAGGAGGGTGGCCTGGGCCGTGCCGGTGAGGCCGAGCCCGAGCCGGCCCACCATGATGTAGTTGAGCAGGATGTTGAGGAGGGCGCCGCCGCTCACCAGTACCATGGCGAGGCGAGGGCGGCCGTCGTTGCGAAGCAGGTAGGGCACCGCCAGGTTGCTGGCGAGCAGCAGGGTGCCACCGCCAATCCAGGTGAGGTAGTCGCTGGCCTGCTGCCAGGTGTCGGTGCCGGGGGCCATTCCCAGGGCCTGCAGGATATCGGTGTGCCAGTGGTGCAGCAGCAGCGGCGCTACCGTGCCCAGGATCAGCAGCAGCCAGAGGGCGCTGACCAGAGCCTGGCGGGCCAGAGCGAGGTTCCTGGCGCCCTGCTGGAAGGAGATGGCGGTGGCGGCCCCCATGGCGATCATGGCGGCGAGGCCGATGAGCACCATGATGACCGGATAGACCAGGTTGATGCCGGCAAGGCCGGCGGCCCCCACGTAGTGGCCGACGAAGATGCCGTCCACCAGGTAGTAGGCGCCGGAGACCAGCATGGCCATGACGGAGGGGAGGGCATAACCCCAGAAACGGCGGGCCATGGCCCGTTGACGCAGACGGAAGTAGGCGGACATATCTGTACTCGGGAAAAGGGCCGGAATCGAGCAGACAGTCTAGTTTCTTATGGTTTAATTTATAATCAGGCTTTCATTTGATGCATTGCTGAATGCAGCTCATCAATCAACGGATCCTGTGATACTCCTTCAGCATGTCGATCAGGGCTCGCAGCCCTTGCCCCAGCTGGTGCCGGCCCGGATAGAAGAGGTTGAACCCGGCAAAGCTGGGGCTCCAGTCATCCAGCACGCTTACCAGCCGCCCCGATGCCAGGGCGTCGAACACCTCCCCTTCATGGCAGTAGGCGAGCCCGAGCCCCGCCTCGGCCGCCCCCAGGTAGAGCGCGGGCGTGCTGGTGGTGAGCGGGCCCGTCACTTCGATCTCAAGCAGTTCCCCCTCGGCGGCAAAGGCCCAGCGATAGTGGTGATGGGGCGTGAGCCGATAACCGATGCAGTCGTGCTGGCGCAGATCCGAGGGGTGGCGAGGGGTGCCACGCCGTGCCAGATAGTCGGGGGAGCCCACCACCAGATAGCGCTGCTGCGGGCCCAGGGGAACCGAGATCATCTCCTGGGGCAGCAGGTCGCCGTAAAAGAGGGCGGCGTCGTAGCCATCCTCGATGAGGCGGGGCATCAGCTCCAGTTCCTCCACCTCCACCTGCATGCGCGGGTAGCGCACCAGATAGTCGATGAGTACCGGGGCCAGCACCTCCTGGATGGCTGCTCGGGGGGCACAGAGCCTGAGCCTGCCCACGGGTTCGCCCGCGTGGCGCGTCAGTTCCGCCAGCGCCGCCTCCAGCTGCCCCAGGGTTGGCAGCACCTGGGCCAGCAGCCGTTCGCCCGCTTCGGTCGGCACCACGGCCCGGGTGCTGCGATTGAGCAGCCTGACGGCCAGGCGACTCTCCAGCCCTTTGAGGGCATGACTCAGGGCCGAGGCGGAGACCCCGAGCTCGAGGGCGGCCTTGCTGAAACTGCGGTGACGGGCGACGGCGGCAAACACGGCCAGCTCGGCGAGATCGGTGCGGGAGAGGATCATGGTCGGTACGCAGAAAAGGGGCGGACACAAAGGGTACGCCATGGGGCGACGGGAGACAATCGGGGGGCAATGAGGGGGTTGTGATAAAATTGTTGCGCGTTTCAAGGGTGAGGTGGATCACACCAAAAAGTTTATATGTTAAAAAAAAATCGCAACATGGCGATTCAAGTGTGATCTGAAGCGACGGAAAGGCGATTCCAGTCAAACTTTGGTTGATTAATTCAAAAAAACGCTGTGATTAATAGGGCCTTTTAACTAGAGTCATCTCATCGGATGAGGTGAGCGTTATCCCGTTGTTAACGAGCGAGCACGATCCCCTCTGTATTACGACTCCCCGCCCGTGTTTGTTGCAATCAGGTTGCCACAGGGAGTGGCGGCCGGATGGCCGGGGCGGAGGAACAAACAGGACGAATAGCTGGAGTTCCAGGGAAAGGAACCGGGCCCAGGCCCACTGACAAGTTAAGATCCCACTTTCCTTGATGACAGGAACACCCCTATGTCTGACATGAACATTGCAGTTGAAGGCAGCTTGAGCAAAGCCTCCTCCCGTGGCATCAACAAGGCCGACGTGGTCTGGATGCTGGGTCTGTACGGTACCGCCATCGGCGCCGGTGTCCTCTTCCTGCCGATCAATGCCGGTGTCGGGGGCCTGTGGCCGCTGGTCGCCATGCTGATCCTGGCCCTGCCGCTGACCTTCTTCGCCCACCGTGGCCTGACCCGCTTCGTGCTGTCCGGCTCCACCCGTGACGGCGACATCACCGAGGTGGTGGAAGAGCACTTCGGCAAGACCGCAGGCAAGTTCATCACCCTGCTCTACTTCTTCGCCATCTACCCCATCCTGCTGATGTACTCCGTGGCCATCACCAACACCGTCGAGAGCCTGATGGTGCACCAGCTGGGCATGACGGCACCTCCCCGTGCCATCCTCTCCCTGGTGCTGATCCTGGGTCTGATGGCGATCGTTCGCCTGGGCGGCCAGGTCATCGTCAAGGCGATGAGCGTGCTGGTCTTCCCGTTCGTGGTCACCCTGATGGGCCTGGCGGTCTACCTGATCCCGCACTGGAACGGTGCCATCATCACCGAAGCCCCGGCGCTGGGTGAGGCCTTCAATGGTGACTTCATCAAGACCCTGTGGCTGGCCATCCCGGTGATGGTGTTCTCCTTCAACCACTCCCCGATCATCTCCTCCTTCGCGGTGGACAACAAAGGCCGCTACGGCGCCAACGCCGAGAAGAAGTGCAGCAACATCCTGCTGGGCGCCCACGTCATGATGGTGATGACAGTGATGTTCTTCGTGTTCAGCTGCGTGCTGAGCCTCTCCCCGGCTGACCTGGCGGCGGCCAAGGAGCAGAACATCTCCATCCTCTCCTACCTGGCCAACCACTTCGACAACCCGGTGATCGCCACCGTGGCACCGCTCATCGCCATGGTTGCCATCAGCAAGTCCTTCCTGGGTCACTACCTGGGTGCGCAAGAGGGCATGAACGGCCTGATGGCCAAGTCCCTGCGCGAGAAGGGCAAGAACGTCGACGTCAAGCAGCTGAACAAGGTGACCGCGGTCTTCATGATCCTGACCACCTGGGCCGTGGCCACCATCAACCCGAGCATCCTCGGCATGATTGAAGATCTGGGCGGCCCCATCATCGCCATGCTGCTCTTCCTGATGCCGATGTACGCCATCGCCAAGGTGCCGGCCATGCGCAAATATGCCGGCAACCTCAGCAACGGCTTCGTCACCCTCATCGGCCTCATCGCCATGTCCGGCATCATCTACAAGCTGATTGCCTGATGACAGCGTTCATCCCTGTGAGAAAGCCGCCCCCCGGGGCGGTTTTTTTATGGGCACAAATGCTTAACAAAGCGGTGGTGGCGGCCTAACATGGCGGGATGTTTTTCTAGACGGGACAACAGGATATGTCTGGGTTGAAAAAGGATCTCGGGCTCTGGCAGGGGATGGGGCTGCTCGCCACCTCCCTGCTCGGTACCGGGATCTTCGTGGTACCGGCCACCGCCGCCTCGCTGGCGGGAGGGGCGTCGCTGTGGGCCTGGTTGCTGCTGATTGCCCTGGTGCTGCCCATCGCCTTTACCTTCGCCCGCCTCGGGCGGCGTTATCCCCACGCGGGTGGCGCGCCCCATCTGATTGGCCTCGCCTTTGGCAACGGCGCTGAGCGCTTCTCCGCTTTCCTGTTTCTGGCGGTGCTGCCGGTGGGCCTGCCTGCCGCCCTCACCATCGCCGCCGGTTTCTGGCACGCCCTGTTCGACATGGGGGAGTGGACCCTCTGGGGCATCCAGCTGCTCACCCTGCTCGGGGTCTTTCTGCTGGGGCTGCGGGGGGCGCGCTCCTCCGGCAATCTGCAACTGCTCATTGCCCTGGCTATCCTGGGGCTCACCCTGCTCATCTGGTTCAAGGGGGATCTCAGCTGGCGCGATGCCGCCCAGCCTCTGCCAACGGCGAGCGAGTGGCCCGCCATGGGCTCGGCGCTGGCGGTGATGTTCTGGTGTTTCGTGGGGCTCGAGGCCTTCGCCCACATGGGGGAGGAGTTCAAGCGGCCAGAGCGGGACTACCCCCTTGCCCTGTTGGGGGGCGTGCTTCTGGCGGGGCTCATCTACTGGGTGCACTCCCTGGTGGTGCTCAAATATGACCTCTACGGGGACGAGGCGACCAATGCCACCGCCATTCCGGCCCTGCTCTCCCTGCTGTTCGGCCCCACCGCCAAGTGGCTGGTGGCGGTGCTGGGCTATCTCTCCTGCTTCGCCAGCATCAACATCTACCTGCAAGGTTTTGCGCGCCTTATCTGGAGCATGGCGCGGGAGGGCAAACTGCCGGTCTCCCTCTCTCGCCTCTCGGCCCGGGGCGCTCCCCTGCATGCCCTTGCCTGGGTGCTCGCCATCTGTTTCGTCTCCATCACCCTGATTCTCTGGCTGCGCCTGCCCCTCGATGCGCTGATCCGCTACGCCAATGGCAACTTCGTGCTGGTCTATCTGCTCTGCATGGCGGCGGGCTGGCGCTTGTTGTCGGGGACCGGCAAGGGGCTGGCGGGCCTCAGCGTGCTGCTCTGCACCCTGGTGCTGCTGGCCCTCGCTACCCAGGTGCTCTATGCCGTCGTGCTGAGCCTGGGGTATGGCGGCTTCTCCCTGTGGCGGCGCAGACGCCGCCGCTCGGCGTCCGATGAGGGTGTCTGCGCCATCAAGTAACTCCCGAAAAAAAGCCCCGCAGTGCGGGGCTTGTTGTTGCGGGTCACAGGCTGGCGGGCAGGTCGCTGCGCAAGATGGCGTAGTGGCGCAGGGAGATGAAGCCATCCCCCTTGCGCTCGCACTCCCGCGCCGTGCCCTCGTAGTGAAAACCGGCCCGCTCCAGCAGGCGGGCGGAGGGGCGGTTGGGCTCCTCCACCACTGCCAGCAGCCGGTGCAGGTCGGTGGTGCGGTAAGTGAGCGGGAGCCAGAGTTGCAGCGCCGCGCTCATCACCCCCTTGCCCCAGTGTTCGGGATAGAGCCAGTAGCCCAGCTCGGCCCGCTGGTGAGTCGGGTCGGCATCGTTGTAGCCGATGGCCCCCAGCGGTTCGCCCGTGTGCCGGTCGCGAATGAGGTGCCAGGCGCCACGGCCGGTGCGGGTCAGCTCGGCATACCAATCCATCTGTGCCCGGCATGCCGCCAGGCTGTCGTAGCTGACGCCGTAGTAGGCGACGACCCGGGGATCGGAGAGGCCGCGATAGATGTGAGGCAGGTCGGTGTCGGTGACGGGATCCAGCCTGATGTGGGGTGGTGCTGATGTCATGATGACTCCTTGCGGCCAGCCGTGGCTGGCCGCGTGTGTTGCGTAACAAGAGATGGATGATCCGGGCTGGCGTCAGGCAAAGCCGAGGCGCTCGGCAAGGCGCGCCAGCTCGTCACGCCACTGCTGCTGCAGGCGCGGGGTCTGGTGCCTGGGCTTGCGGGCCAGATCGGCGGCGAGCAGGGCATCGAGCTCATACCAGCGCGCCAGCAGCGCCTCTTCGTCATCCCCCGTGGCGGCCGCGGTCTGCGGGTCACCTGATCGAGCCGGGCTGCCCGCCTGCGGCAAGGGGGCATCGCCCAGCAGCTCGGCATAGGCCCGCTCGGCACTGTGAGCCTCCTGGATGCGCCCGTCCTGTATCAGCCAGAAGCGGTTGCAACTGCGCTCGATCAGCTCCCGGTCGTGGGAGACCAGCAGCACGCCCCCCGGGAAGGCGGCAATCGCCTCGGCCAGCTCCTCCTTGCCCGCCAGATCCAGGTGGTTGGTGGGTTCGTCGAGCCAGAGCATGTGGTGGCTGCCGAGGGACAGGGCGAGAAACAGCAGCCGTGCCCGCTCGCCCCCGCTCAGGGTGTGCACCTGCTGGCCGTGGCGGGCATAGGGGAAGCCCGCCCGGATCAGCGCCTGTCGCCGCGTCACCTCAGGCAGAGGGGCCAGGGGGTACAGCGCGTCGCTCAGGGTGGCGTCGTCAGCCAGCTGCTGCAGGGACTGATCGTAATAGGCGATGCTGGCGCCGGGGTGGCAGTACCAGCCCGCCTGCGGACTCAGGTCAGTCAGTTCGCGCCAGCACTGGCGCAGCAGGGAGGACTTGCCGGTGCCGTTGGCACCGAGCAGGGCAACCCTGTCCTCCGCTCGCAGCCAGAGCCCCTCGGCACGCAGCAGCGGCGGCAGTGCCGATGCCGGCGATACGTCGAGGGCCTCCAGTCGCAGCAGGGTGTCGGCAGGCAGGCTCACTCCGCGCAGCTCGAGCCGCCAGGGGGCCAGCGCCGCCACCTGGCTCTGCTCCTCCTGCAGGCGGGCGATGCGCTTTTCCATGGACTTGGCCTGGCGCACCAGCTTCTCGTTGTCATGCTCCCGCCCCCAGATGGCGAGGCGCTTGCTGCTGGCGCTCAGGCGGTCTATCTCCTTTTGCTCATCCGCCCGGCGCAGGCGGGCCTGCTCATCCTCGGCAGCCAGCGCCGCCCTGGCCTGGCTGCAGGGCAGGGCGAAGCGGTGCAACTGGCCATCTCGCAGGATCAGGGTCTGATCCGTGACGCGGTCCAGCAGGCGAGCGTCGTGGGAGACCAGCACGAAGGCGCCGCGCCAGCCCAGCAGAAACTGCTCGAGCCAGAGCAGGGCGGGCAAGTCCAGGTGGTTGCTGGGCTCATCGAGCAGCAGCAGGTTGGGTTGGCGCAGCAGGGCGCGCCCTATCTGCAGCCGGCTGTGCTGGCCACCGCTCAGTGCACTGACCGGCAACGTGGCCTGGGCCTCCAGCTGCAGTTCGGCCAGCAGCTTGTCCACCTGCCATTCGGCGGCGGGGTCGTTGCCCAGGGCATCCAGCAGCACGGCGCGGGTGCTGAGGGTGGAAAGCCCGGCGGGCAGTTGCTGGGCCACGAACTCGCAGCGGCAGGCGGCGGCCTGCACGATCCGGCCGGCCTGGGGCGTGCGCTCGCCCGCCAGCAGCGCGAGCAATGTGCTCTTGCCGCAGCCGTTGGCGCCAATCAGGCCGAGTCGGTCGCCTGCGCGAATGCCGAGTTCGAGATGGTCAAATAAGGGAAGGTGCCCCGCACTCATCTGCAGGGAATGGGTACTCATCAGGGTTGTCATGCTCTTGCTCTCTTAAATCGCGGGATAGGATATCCCTGTCATCAGGAGCGCTGGCGACAACGGCAGAGTCGAGAAAGGTCTCGGTATGGAAGGGAGTCGGCTTTGCTCGAACCCGCTATCGCAGCGCGATGGTATGCAGGCAAGAGCACTTGAATGTGCCGAACAGGCGAGCCGAGAACATCGGACACGCTTGGATAACCATTTTTTACCTCCTTGTGTTTCGTTATGGCACGGTGCGGCGATTATAGGCACAGAAAAAAACAGTCGTCCATCCGCCCTGTGGGGGGCCGTGGGCACCGCATCGGGAGGCGCGGGGTAAAAAAACGCCCCGTGATACGGGGCGTGGGGGGTCAGTCGCGGGGGGTCTTGAGGGCCTCAATCACATCGTCACTGGGGGCCAGCCCCTCCACGTGGTTGAAGCTCTCCAGCCCCTCCTGGGGATTGATGGTGAGGGCGTCGGCGCTCAGGTAGCTGCCGCTGCCGGCGCTCTCCACCACGACGATGACTTCAGGCTGCTTGTCGCCGTTGAGATCCAGCAGCTTAATCTCCTTGATACTGCCATCGCGCGGCAGCACCTTGCCGTCGATGAACTGATCCAGCGGAAACTGCGGGTTGGCACCGGAGTAGAGGCGCACGTCGTAGCTGCCGGTGGAGGCGGGCTCGCCGCGCCCTTCGCTGACGGTCACCACCTGGCCGGAGGGGAGCGTCAGCTGCTTGAAGAAGCCGTCCGCCGCCTGGCTGGCGAGGGGCAGGGTGAGCAGGCCGAGAGTAAGGAATAAGGCTTTCATGGAGAGGACCCTTGTTGCTGCTTGTGTGTCTGTGACGGGCAGGGGACGCTTCCCTGCCACGTCGGAAGCGGGCAGGGGGCCGCTGGTCGGCCGCCCCCTGCCCGGGTTGTCATCACCATATCTTGACCCGTTTGGCCGGGTCCAGATAGAGCTTGTCGCCGGGCTGGATCTTGAATGCCTCGTAGAAGGCGGGGATGTTCGGTACCACGCCGTTGACCCGGTATTCCGGCGGCGAGTGGGGATCCGAGGCGAGCAGCATCTGCATCAGTTCGGGGCGATACATGCCCTTCCACACCTGGGCCCAGCCGAGGAAGAAGCGCTGCTCGCCGGTAAAACCGTCCAGCACCGGGGCCTCCTTGCCATCCAGGGAGAGCAGGTAGGCCTTGTGGGCGATGGTGAGGCCGCCGAGATCGCCGATGTTCTCCCCCAGGGTAAACTGGCCGTTGACGTACTGGCCCTTGATGGGCTCGAAGCGGTTGTACTGGGCCACCAGCCGGCTGGTGCGGAAGCGAAACTCCTTGAGATCCGCCGGCGTCCACCAGTCGCGCATCACGCCGTCACCGTCGGATTTGGCCCCCTGATCATCAAAACCGTGGCCCATCTCGTGGCCGATCACCCCGCCGATGGCGCCGTAGTTGACCGCATCGTCCGCCGTCATGTCGAAGAAGGGGGGCTGCAAAATGGCGGCCGGGAAGACGATCTCGTTGTTGCTCGGGTTGTAGTAGGCGTTCACCGTCTGGGGTGACATGTGCCACTCGTCCCGATCGACCGGCTTGCCGAGGCGCGCCAGGTTGTCGGCGTATTCGAAGGCGCGGGCCCGCTGCAGGTTGCCCACCAGATCGTCGGGGCTAATGGTGATGGCGCTGTAGTCCTTCCACTTGTCCGGGTAGCCTATCTTGGGTCTGAACTTGGCGAGCTTCTCGAGGGCCTGTGTCTTGGTGGCCGGGGACATCCAGTCCAGCTCCTGGATGCTCTGGCCGTAGGCGGTGCGCAGGTTCTCCACCAGCTGCTCCATACGGGCCTTGGCCGCTGGCGGGAAGTAGCGCTCGACATAGAGCTTGCCCACCGCCTCCCCAAGATTGCTGTCCAGCACCCCAAGGGCCCGCTCCCAGGGGGCGCGCTGCTTGGGCGTGCCGCTAAGAGCGGTGCCGAAGAAGGCAAAATTCTGGGCATCGGTCTGGCTGTCGAGGTAGGGGGCGTAATCGGTGATGAGCTGCCACTTGAGGTAGGCCTGCCAGTCGCCGATCGGGGTCTGCTGCATCACCTCGTTCAGGGCCGAGAGGTAGCTCGGCTGGCCGATGACCAGGCTCTGCTGCCCCGCAAGGCCGGCCTGGGCCAGGTAGGCGTCCCAGTCGATGGCGGGGGCGAGGCGCCCCAGCTCGCTCACCGGTCCCTTGTTGTAGTTCTTCTCTCTGTCTCGCAGGGCCACGTTGTCCCACTGGATCTGGGCGAGCCTGGTCTCGAGGGCCAGGATGCGTTTCGCCTTGCCCTGGGCATCCGTCTCACCGAAGCGGGTCAGCATGGCGGCGATGTGTTGCTCGTACTTGTGCAGCAGCGCCTGGCTGTTGGGGTCGCGCTTGAGGTAGTAGTCCCGATCCGGCAGGCCGAGGCCGGCCTGGTAGAGGTAGACGGCATAGCTGTCAGGGGCCTTGGCGTCGGCGTCAATCCAGAAACCGAAGGGGGAGCCGCCACCGGTGCGGGCGCTCTGGGCGAAGGCCCGGGCGAGATCCTGCGGCGTGCTGATCTGCTCTATCTCGCTCAGCATTGGCAGCAGGGGCGTGGTGCCCTTGGCGTTGCGGGCGGCCTGATCCAGATAGCTCTGGTAGAGGTCGTGGATCTGCTGGGCCGGGGTACCGGCGGCGGCTTTGCCATCCAGCCCCTCCACCAGCACCCGCACGTCCGCCAGGGATTTGTCCCGCAGCAGGTAGAAGGCGCCGTCGGCGGGCCTGTCATCGGGGATCTTGGCCGTGGCGAGCCAGTGGCCGTTCACGTAGCGGAAGAAGTCGTCACCAGGCTTGACGCTGGTGTCCATGTTGGCCAGCGCAAGGCCGGAGTGTTTGTCCGGTTGGCTCGGAGCCTGACTGCAACTGGCCAGCAGGGCCAGCCCGACGAGGGTGGCCAGGATGTGTTTCTTGTTGTTCATTATGGTTTTATTCCAATTCGGGTTATATGGCTTCCTTGCCCACGCAGGGAGCGATTCACTCTAGCAGCCGGGTTAGCGCTTGATAAGCCCGACTCTGCTAAGATCGGCCTGGTCGTATTGGGGAAGCCTATGATTTCTCGTATTTATTCTCGTTTTTGTCAGACCCTGCCCGCGCCGGAAGGTTCCCGCGGTCTGCTGGTGGCTTTCAGCGGCGGGCTCGACTCCACCGTCTTGCTGGTGCTGGCTGCCCGTTTTGCACGCGCCCACGGCCTCGCCCTGAACGCCCTGCACGTTCATCACGGCCTGAGCCCACATGCCGACTACTGGGTGGCTCACTGCGAAGGGGTGTGCCGGCAACTGGCGGTGCCCCTCATCGTGGAGCGGGTGCAGCTCTGCCGGGGCAACGGGGAGAGCCTGGAGGCCCAGGCGCGGGCGGCGCGTTATGAGCGACTCGCCGCCCACCTGGGGGAAGGGGAGTGGCTGCTCACCGCTCACCATCAGGACGATCAGCTGGAGACCCTGCTGCTGGCGCTCAAGCGGGGTGCCGGTCTGCGCGGGCTGGCGGGCATGGTGGCGAGCCAGCCTTTTGCCGCAGGCCATCTGTTGCGCCCCTTGCTCGACATGAGCCGGGCCGAGCTGGCGCAAGCCGCGCAGTCACTTCCTTATGGCTGGGTTGAGGATGAGAGCAACGAGGACCCGAGCTATGACCGCAACTTCCTGCGCCAGCAGATCATCCCCCTGCTCAAGGACCGCTGGCCCGCCATGGCCCGGACGACGGCGCGCACCATGGCCTTGTGCGCCGAGCAGGAGGCGCTCATCGGCGAGCTGGCCGAGGCGGACTGGCAGGCGGTGGGTGAGGGAGAAGGGCTGCGCATTGACGGACTCCTCTCCCTCTCCCCCGTGCGGCGCAACAACCTGCTGCGCCACTGGATCCGCCGTCAGGGGGGAGAGATGCCCTCCCGCGAGCTGCTGGGCCTGCTGTGGCAGGAGGTGGCGCTGGCGCGCGATGACGCCAACCCCAGGCTGAGCCTGCAAGGGTTGGCGTGTCGCCGCTATCAGGGGCGCCTCTACCTGGTGGCGCCGGATCTCGCCCCCCGTGAGGAGGTGCTGCCCATCGGGATGGAAGAGACGCTCACCCTGCCGGACGGGCTCGGGCAGTTCAGGCTCTGGAGAACGGATGGCGAAGGGTTGCGGACACCGAGGGGGGACGAGCCGCTCTCGGTGCGTTTTCAGGTCGCCCCCGGCGTCATGCTGAAACCGGTGGGGCGGGTGGGCAGCCGGCGGCTCAAGAAGCTGCTGCAAGAGTACGGAGTGCCCTCCTGGCAGCGGGGGCGCATTCCCATCCTCTACTACGGTGAACAGGTGGCACTGGTGGCCGGGCTCTTTGTCTGCGACGGATTTCTGGCGCCAGAAGAGGGGGTGGCGTGGGAGTGGCGGCCCCCCGTCCCCCAGGATGCGGATTGACATCGCAGAGTGACAGGGGGCCGGGAGGGGAAGGGGGATGCCCTATTCGGGCAGGCCGGAGCCCCCGGCTTTCTTGCGGGCGTAGAGATGGGTATCGGCCGTCTCGTAGAGGCGCTGCACATCCATGCCAGACTGCCAGCTGGCGGCTCCCAGGCTGCACCCCACCGAGAAGGCGCTGAGCTCCTTGTGGCTGTGGAGCACATGTTGCAACCGCAGCCAGACCGGGCGCCAGGCCTCGGGGTCCGCTGGTTGCAGCAGCAGGGCAAACTCGTCCCCGCCGAGGCGAAACGCCTGATCCGTCCCGCGAATGCACCCCTGCAGCAACTGGGCGAAGCGGCTTAGCACCAGGTCGCCCACCGGGTGGCCCCAGGTGTCATTGACCTGCTTGAATCTGTCGAGATCCAGCAGCACCAGCACCAGGCCGTGGGGTTCCCGGCTGTGTTGCTCCACCGCCCGGCCGATGGCCTCGTCGAAGTAGGCGCGATTGCCAAGCCCGGTCAGGTGGTCGAGCCGCACCTGCTGCTCCAGCCGATCCAGCCGCAGATAGAGGGGCAGGGTGAGACTGAACAGCTGATGATATTGCTCAAGCAACCGCCTCTGGCCGTCGCTCAGGGGGTGCTCCAGCTCGTAGTGCAACTGGCCGAGCAACTGCTCGTGTCGTCCCCGCAGCTCGAAGCGATAGGCATGCAGGGTCAGCCTGGCCTGGGGCGGGTGCGAGATGAGGGGATGGGGCTGGCCACAGTCGAACTGGAGCGAGTGGATCCGGACAATGTTTGCCACCCGCTCGGCAAAGATTGCCAGCAGGGCGTCAAGATCCCGTTGCCCCAGCAACTGCTCTATCTGCTGATAGCGGTCCTGCCCGGTCAACGGCGCAAGCCGCTCCATCTGCTGTACCCACTGCTCTATGCCATGTCCGAAGCCGTTCAATGATGATGTGTTTTCCACGTTACAGCCCTTACACCTCTCCATTCATTGCGCAGGCTCTTGCAAGCCCTGTGCCTAAAATATGTCCGATGAAAAACAAGGGGGCTGGCTAGGCTTAACGGGATGAAACGGGAGGGGAAATCCCTGCCGCTGAGCGAGTGCCGTGCCATATGGGGAGCGGGCGCTGTGCTTGCTGTGTCAGGGAAGAGGGCGCCGGGCAGATGAAGGAGAGGGATGGGTGTACGCCGATGTGTTGATCCTGCTGATCTTCGCCGTTGTGCTGGTGGCCATTTTCCGGCGCCTCGGCCAGCCGGTGATCCTTGCCTATCTGTTTGCCGGCATGCTGCTCGGCCCCCACGGCGTGGCCATCGTCACGGGTCAGGCCATGATGCAGACCATAGGGGAGCTTGGCATCGTGTTCCTGATGTTCTCCCTCGGGCTCGAGTTCTCCCTGCCGCGTCTGCTCGCCATGCGCAAGCTGGTGCTGGGGGTCGGCAGCCTGCAGGTGCTGCTTACCTCACTGCTGTTTTTCGGGCTCGGCTGGTGGTGGGGGCTGAGCCTGGCCCAGGCGCTGGTGGTATCAGGCACCCTGGCGCTCTCCTCCACCGCCGTGGTGATCAAGCAGCTCGGCGAGCTCAAGCAGCTCCATACCCGGCGAGCCCAGCTCGGGGTGAGCGTGCTGCTGTTCCAGGATCTCGCCGTGGTGCCCCTGCTGGTGATGATCCCCATCCTGGCCCAGCCCGAGGTGCAGGGCAGCGCCCTGCTGGCGGAGGTCGCCTGGGCCTCCCTCAAGGGGTTGTTTGCGCTATCCGTGCTGCTGGCGGTGGGGAAGTGGCTGCTGCCCATGCTGTTTTTCGAGGTGGCGCGCGCACGTTCAGACGAACTCTTCGTACTGAGTGCCCTGCTGGTGGCATTGCTGGCGGCCTCCCTGACCCAGTGGATGGGGCTCTCCATGGCGCTCGGTGCCTTTCTGGCGGGCATGATGCTGGGGGAGTCCCACTATCGTCATCAGCTCGAAGTGGACATCAAGCCGTTTCGCGACGTGTTGATGGGGCTCTTCTTCATTACCATCGGCATGACCATGGACTGGGCGCTGGTGGCGGGCGCCTGGTGGCAGGTGCTGGCCTGTGTGACGGGGCTAATCCTGTGCAAGTCGCTGCTCATATTGCTGGCGGGCCGCCTGATGGGGGAGCGCAAGCGCGACGCCATGGCCGCTGGCATCATGTTGAGCCAGGTCGGGGAGTTCGGTTTTGTGCTGCTGGCGCTGGCGAGTCATCACGGCTTGCTGGATCACCAGCTGGTCTCTCTGCTCATCGGCATCGGTGTCATCTCCATCGCCCTCACCCCCTGGCTGGTGTTGCGGGCGCTGGGGCTTGCCCACTCCCTCACCGACAGTGCCCTGCTCTCTCGCGCCGAGGTGGCCCAGTCGGGCCTGAGCAAACACCAGCACGTCATCATCGCCGGGTTCGGACGCACCGGCCAAACCTGTGCCCGCTTTCTCAAGCTCGAAGAGATACCTTTCCTGGCCCTGGATCTCGATCCCGAGCGGGTGAGTGAGGCGAAGCTCGCGGGGGAGCAGGTGGCGTTCGGCGATGCCAGCCGGCGCGACATCCTGCTGGCGGCCGGTCTGTTGCGGGCGCGGCTGGTGATCATCACCTTCGACGATCAAAAGCGGGTCGATGCCATGCTGACGCTGATCCGGGAGCTGGCGGGGGAGATCAAGGTGCTGGTGCGTACCCGGGATGACAGTTTCCTTGAACACTACAAGCAGGCCGGCGCCTTCGAGGTGATCCCCGAATCCCAGGAGGGAGCCCTGATGCTGGTCTCCCACCTGCTGCTCAACTGCGACATT
Organism: Aeromonas sp. MaB10011B; assembly: GCF_017939325.1. Classification (NCBI taxonomy): domain Bacteria; kingdom Pseudomonadati; phylum Pseudomonadota; class Gammaproteobacteria; order Aeromonadales; family Aeromonadaceae; genus Aeromonas; species Aeromonas sp. MaB10011B. The sequence goes on from NZ_JAGKRK010000075.1 coordinate 199,006, forward strand.
CCCATCGGCCGGGTGATCCGGCGCATGGAGCACGAGCGCAGCAGCCAGTATCGCTTTCTGCACGGTTTCTACTGGGGCGGCAAGAGTGCGGGCAATCTGGAGACGGATCAACTGCTCGAGCGGCTGCATCCCGTGCTGCTGCACGACCAGGCCTGGGCGGTGGGACACAGGGTACGGGATCTCGCCCTGGGAGAGGTGCGCATCAAGGCGATTCATCGCGGGGAGCGCAGCCTGGATCCCAGGCGCGAGCTGGTGCTGGCGGCGGGAGATACCCTGGTGCTTTTCGGCACGGCCGTGGCCATGGAACAGGCCGAGCAGCGCCTGCTGGAGGGACGCTAGGATCTCCTTGCCATGGGATAAGGCCCCTCAGGCCTCTTCGCGAAACTGCTGCTGCCTCCCGCTGCCCGGCAGGTCGAGGAAGGCCTCGATGCGCTGGCGGTGATCCAGCGCGTCCTGGTATCCCAGCTTGATGAGCCGCTGGCAATAGCCGGGGTCAAACATCAGGAAGCTGGCCAGGCTGCTGCTCTCTTCGCCGTTGACCCCGAGCACTCGCAGCAGACGGCGCAGCTGGGTCGGCAACCGTGGGAGGTATTCGAGGGCGATGAGGTCGAGATCCTGGCTGGGGCGGATCACGCAGGTCTCCACCTGGCGCAGTTTCAGTCGACTGCGCTCCCGTGCCGGAATAAGGGAAAGGGTCTGGTTGATGCGCCCGAGCCGCTCCAGATCCGAATTGAGGGTGTCGGAGAAGACGGTGTTGAGCAGATGGCTCGCGATGTTGGAGCTGGTCAGGTGCCCCTGGCGGGGAGTCGGGTTCTCCCTGTGAGGGGAGTCCAGGGTCACCAGCAGGATCCGCTCCGCCCCCAGATGGATGGCGGGGCTGAGCGGGCTCAGCTGGTGGATGGAGCCATCCCCGTAGACGCGATCGCCGATGGGGGTGGCGGGAAAGACAAAGGGCAGCGCCGACGAGGCCAGCAGATGATCCGAGGTGAGCAGGGTACGCAGGCCACGTCGTCTGGCGCGCTCCCAGGGCTGATGTTCGGCCCGCCCCTGGAAGAAGGTGGTGGAGAGGCCGTCATCATAGTCAGAGGCCGTGATGGCGATGGCCTCCAGGCTGCCGTAGAGAATGTTGTCATCGATGCGGTGATAGTCGATGAGCTGATCCAGCAGACGGCGCAGGGGGGCGTTGTCAAACAGGTGAAAGGCTCGGTTGCTCTGGGGGGTGATGAGGCCGGCCGAGCCCTGATAGAGGGTGCGCCACAGCAGTTGGCAGGGGTGGAAGTCGAAGATGTGGTGGGTCTCGAATCGTCGCCAGACCCACTCCAGCTTGCGCACCCCCAGATGGAAACAGGAGGCGTAGCACGCCAGCGCCGTGATGTTGAGAGCCCCCGCCGAGGTGCCGCACAAAATGGGGAAGGGGATGCCGATGTTGCGGGGGTAGAGTTCGGCCACCGCCTTGAGTGCGCCGACCTGATAGGCGGCGCGGGCACCACCACCAGTCAGCAGAAGAGCAGTATTGGGTCTGGCCATGAGGGTGCGCCTTATCGTGATCGCCAGGGCGGGTTGCCACCGCGCAATTCAACTATAAGACGTTGTATACCGGATAAAAATGGGCCGCACGCTCAATTTTTGCGGCCCGTTTCATTTTCAGTTTGCCAAGGGCGTCTGGCTCAGTTGATCGAAGGCGGCGAAGGCTGGAGGGCTTGCCAGAATACGGCCATGGCCGAGCCCCCGGGTGCTCACCAGTCGGGTTCTGCCATCCTGGGCCGCGCGCAGGGAGTCGCCATGGGGAGCGAAGCGGTCTTCCTCATCGTGAACGATGAGGGCGGCGCCGCTGCGCCGGGCGAGCCGGCCAAGGGGGTCAACCGTGCTGAGCGGGTGCTGGTATTCGTGTTCTATCTCCTTGACCACCGCATCGAACAGCCGGATGGAGTAGCCGGAGCGCGCCACCATGCCGTAGAGCTGGGGCACGTAGTCGAGCACCGGGGAGATGAGCAGCAGCGGCAGCGTATCGATTGCCGGGTGACGGCTGCTGAGGGTGACGGCGCCCCCCATGCTGTGGGTGATGACGCCCTGGACGGGGCCGACCCGCTCGAGGATCTCGTCGAAAGCGCGCACGAAGCGGGGCAGGTGACCCCTGTTCCCTTCGCTCCGGCCGTGGGCGGGGTGATCGTAGGCGAGGGCCGTATAGCCCTGGGCGGCGATGTGGCTCATCAGCGGATAGAACTGGCTGGCACTGCCTGACCAGCCGTGCATCAGCAGCCAGACCGGCCCCTGCCCGAGCCGGTAGCTCATCAGGGTCCCTTCACTGGTGTGGATGGCCTGCTCGACCAGGCCAGCCGGGGCTGCGACGTCCCGGGTCGCCCGCTGCGGGGTGAGCAGCAGCTTGCTGGCGGTGCGCTTGGCGTGGGTGGGCGCGAGCACGTGATGCAGGCGGGTGCCGAGGCCCAGCAGCAACTTGCTCGGGCTGAAGCGGCGTGTGTTGAAGTAGATCTTGCTGCTCATGGTCATCCTGTGTCTTTTATGTGCGAACGGTCGTGCTTTTTTGCGACTTTTTAAAAAGAAGAGCCCGTCGGGTCAGCGCCAGCTGGCCAGCAGAGCGGTGACCTCCGGCCAGAAGTGGCGGGCCGGATCCTCGCTGAGCCCCAGGGCATGGAACACCTGATCCCCGAGATAGAGGCCATAAAGGCGATAGACGGCGCGCCAGGGGTCGAGATCGCTGCGCCACTCCCCTCTGGCCTGCCCCTGCACTACCTGGCGTGCCAGGTAGTCGAGCCAGAAACGGACCAGCTCGCGTGCCGCCTGCTGGACCTCACCCTCCTGGGCGGAGGTCCAGGCATCGAGGAACATGCAGCGGCCGGCAAAACTCTGGTTCCAGGCCAGCCAGGCCTGCAACAGGGCGAGCAGTTTCTCCTGCTGGGTGGCGTACCCCTGTTGGCGCACCGGTTGGATCACCCGCTCCCGAAATACCTCGGCGGAATGGGTGAGTACGGCGATCTGCAGGTTGTCACGGGACTGGAAGTGGGCGAACAGACCGCTTTTTGACATCTCGCAGGCCGTTGCGAGGGAACCTATGGTGAGGCTCTCAAGCCCCTGCTGGCTCGCCTGCTCGAATGCAGTCTGCAAAATGGTGTCGCGGGTCAGACGTCCCTTGCTCATCCGGCTCTCCTCTCTCTGGGCTGGCAGCATAAAGTACGACCGTGCTAATTGTCGAGCCGCAAATGGTGCAGGGAGGCCGTTTCCGGCTGCCGCGGGGGGCCAGAGAGTCTGCTGGGGGCGGTTGTGGCTGGCTCGATACAAGCCAGCCGGGGACGAGCTCAGTCGTCCTTGATGCCCATTTGCTGCAGGGCGATGACTGCCTGGGTGCGGTGCTTGACCCCGAGTTTGCGGAAGGCGGAGTGACATGGGCTCTGATGGTGGCAAGGGGCTCAACTGTCCTTGATATCCATCTGCTGGAGGGCGATGACCGCCTGGGTGGGGTTTTTGACCCCAAGTTTGCGGAAGGCGGAGTGATATGGGCTCTGATGGTGGCAAGGGGCTCAACTGTCCTTGATATCCATCTGCTGGAGGGCGATGACCGCCTGGGTGCGGTTCTTGACCCCGAGTTTGCGGAAAATCGCGGTGATATGGGCCTTGATGGTCGCCTCGGAAACGTTGAGCTCCCAGGCGATCTGTTTGTTGAGGCTGCCATCCCGCAACATGATGAGCACCTTGTATTGCTGGGGGGTGAGGCTGGCCAGCTTGGTGGCGAAATCGGGCCCTTCGCCGGGCTCGGGATGGAGGGAGATCCCCTCGGGCACCCAGTTGTCCCCCCCGATCACCGTATTGAGGGCGCTGACCAGCTCTTTCATGGGGGCGGACTTGGGAATGAAGCCGAGCGCGCCCAGGCGCAGCACCTGCTGGATGATGGCGGGATCCTCGGAGGCCGAGACCACGACGATGGGGAGATCCGGGTGATGTCCGCGCAGATAGGCCAGCCCTTCGAAGCCGTTGGCCCCCGGCATCTTGAGATCCAGCAGCAGCAGGTCGACGTCGGGATGTTCATCGAGCAGGTGGCTCAGGCTGTCGATGGAGTCAGCCTCCAGCAATCTGGCGTCGTCGATGGCCATGTGCACCGCTTGATAGAGGGCGCCCCGAAACAGGGGGTGGTCATCTGCGATGACGATGGTAAATTGGCTGTCCATAGCTCACATTGTTGCTAACTGATTGTTTTGAAAAATCAAACTAGCACTGCTACCCAAGTGGGTCAAACCCGCCAGTACGCAAATGTGAGGTGGTCATCGGATGTCGTGCCACGGGGCCGGCGGGATGGCCAGTAAACAACCCATGCAGGAGGCAATCGATGGGATCCCTGGTTTTGACGGTGGGCACGGGCTCCACCTGGGCAATGAGAACGGCGCTGGTGCTGGCCATGAGCGGGCTCAAGTGGCAGGAGCAGGTCTTCGATCTGGAAGATGCCAAGGAGCTGCAACGGCTCAAGCGCACGGCCCCCGCCGGCCTGGTGCCCTGGCTCGACGACGGTGAGCTGCGTATTCACGACTCTCTGGCCATCGCCGAATATCTCCACGAGTGTTGCCCGGAGCGCCACCTTTATCCGGTGGACAAGGCCGAACGGGCCCTGGCCCGCAGCCTGTGCGCCGAGCTGCACGCCGGTTTTCGTCAGATCCGCACCCTGCTGCCCTTCTTCCTGGGGGCGCCCACCCAGAGTGAACCGCCGGTGGAGGTCATCGACGAGCTGGCCCGGTTGCAGACTCTCTGGTCCCAGGCGCGGGGGCCCTTCTATTTCGACGAGGCGAGCATTCTGGATGCCTTCTATGCGGTGATGGCCTATCGACTGGCAAGCTATGGCATTTCGCTGCCCGGTCAGGCTGGCGCCTATCAGCAGGCCTTGCTGGCCTGGCCCCTGTGGCAGGAAACCCTGCTCAGGGCGAGGTTGCAGTGGCCAAAGGCGGCCCGCCAGTCTGATTGATGCGGGCGTCTGCAAGACAAAAAAGGGGAGCCATCGGCTCCCCTTTTTATTCAGGCCAGGTCGCTATTTCTGCCGACCCGCGAAGACCACGACCACTTTGTCTTCTCCTTTCTCCCGCACGAAGCCATAGGGGACATCGGAAATCTTCTTGTGGCTGCCCGCCGCGATGGCAGGGTGGGCGGCACGGAACTGGCCGAGCCGTTGCCAGTGCTTGACCAGCTCCGCCTTCTCGCCACTCGCCAGCTCCTGCCAGTTCATGTCCGAGCGCACGCTCTGATCGAACACGCCGCCATCCTTGGCCAGTCCCCGGCCGGACTCATCGCCATAGTAGATCTGGATGCCCCCCGGCAGCAGCATGAAGCTGTTGGCCACCCGCCGTTGCAGCGCCACGTCCTGATAGTCGCCGAAGAAGAGCTTGGTGTCGTGGGAGCTGATGTAGCTCAGCACGTTGAACTCGGGATCCTGGTTGATGCGGCTGGCGTAGCTCGCATAGGTGGGCTCTGCCCCCGCCATGCACTGGGCCTGGGGCAGGGCGAATTCACGCTGGTAGTCGAAGTTGATCAGGGAATCGAAGCCGTGCTGGTACCAGAAGTCCTTGGCGACCCCGTGATCCCACACCTCGCCCACCATGTAGAAGGGAAGGTCATCGAGGGCCTTGCCCGGGTTGGCGGCCTTCCACTCCTTGAGCGCGTCGGTGCCCGCCTGCTTGAGCCTGGCCCAGACCGCGGGCTCCAGGTGCTTGACGGTGTCGGCACGGAAGCCGTCGATGCCGAAGCGGCGCACCCAGTCGGTGTGCCAGGCAATGAGGTAATCGGTCACGGTGGCGTTGGGCAGGGCCTTGGCCCTGGTGTCTTTTTTGGCAGCGAGCAGCGGTGGCAGCCCCACCGATCTGGTGGATTCGGTCAGGAAGTCCGGCAATCCGGCCACCGAGCCGGTGACGTCGTCGGTGCCGGGTTGTGGGTAGCCGGGCAGACCTGCGCGCACCCAGTCAGGGCCCCACCACTTGTCCCAGTGGGATGACTGGTAGTCGATGAACTGGTTGTAGCCATGCCAGTTGAGGCCGCCGCTCGGGCGCCATTCGTTCCAGCGACTCGGCAGCTTGCCGGTGTTCTGGGTGAGATCGGTGAGCCCCAGATCCTGCAAGTCGGCGAGGGTGGCGTAGCCTGCGTGGTTCATCACCACGTCGAGGATGATCCGCATGCCGCGCTTGTGGGCCTCGTCCACCAGAGTTTTCAGGCTCTCTTCGTCGCCGTAGTTGGGGTCGATTTTGGTGAAGTCGAGCGCCCAGTAGCCGTGGTAGGCGTAGAAGGGGAAGTTCCCCTGTTCGCCACCGCCGATGAAGCCGTGGACCTGTTCCACCATGGGGGTGATCCAGATGGCGTTGATGCCGAGTTGCTTGATGTAGTCGAGCTTCTCGGTCAGCCCCTTGAAGTCACCGCCATGCCAGGTGGCCACTTCGTCCTGACCATCCTTCTGACGACCGAAGCTGTGATCATTGGCGGGATCGCCGTTGTGGAAGCGGTCGGTCAGCAGAAAATAGACGCTCGCCTGATCCCAGCTGAAGGGAGCAGGCTTGGCGGCCTTGACCGGTTCGAGCAGCAGCAGGCCGCCGCTCTCCTTGCTCGGTGTCAGGATGATTTTGCCGCCTTTGACCACGGCTTCCTGTCCCGAGTAGGCATCCCGCAACCGGGTGCCGTCGGGCCAGACTCCCTTGAGTGATGTCGTGACCGGGCCGCCATCCCAGCTGATGCAGGGCTCTTCCGGAGGCTGGCGTTTGAACTCGCTCTTTTTGGTTGCCCGCAACACCTTGAGGCTGGGGGTATCGGGGTTGAAGGTGAACTCGTAGTCCCCCGCCAGCATCACCCTCAGATTGAAGTCTGTCCCCTTGCTGCACTTGTCCATGGGCTGGGCGGTGCCGAAGGGAAGGGGCCTGGCCTCGGTTGGCCCGAAGCTGGTGCCGCAGCTGTTGCCCGCATCGCTGATGCGGATCTGGTGGCTCCCCTTGTCCAGTCTGTGGGTCAGGGTGACGGTGCCCTTGTCCAGCGTCAGCGCCTCGGCCACCGGTTTGCCATCCACATGGAGATAGACCTCGGGGGCCGCCATCGCCTGACCGATGAACAGCGGTGTGGCGAGCACGGCCAGCCACAGGGGTGATGGGCGAAGAGCGGGGCGCGAAGAGAGACGCATAAGCCATTCCTTGAGCAGAGTGTGAGGAGCAGGGTCCGTTGAGGCACTCATTCTAGGGCGCGCTGGGGCAGGCTTGGACCGGTAAAATACCGATTTGTGACGTCAGTTCAAATGGTTACGTTTTCAAGAATGGAAAAGTGTGAACTGGGTGTCGCGGCCATGAAAAAAGCCGGTCAGTTGACCGGCTTGTAGGCATTCGGGGTGGCGTCACACGGTGAAGAACTTGAAGTTGACGAAGGCCACCGCAATGAAGGAGGCAACCATGCCGCTGATGCAGAGCACCGCAGGGCGGATGGCAGGCCAGCGATGGGCCAGCAGCACGATGGCCAGCAGGGTCGGATAGAGGCCGAACATGTAGCGGGGCATGGCGTTGAGGCCGGTCATCAGGGGGATGGTGCAGCAGATGAACATCAGGGTCGCTTCGGCCCAGCGTTTCTGGCTGAACAGGTAGCCATTCAGGCACCAGCCGAAGATCACCATGATGGAGAGATAGGCCTTGCGCCCCCCCAGCTCGAAGCCGCTCAGCCACCAGTCCAGGGGGCTGTCCATATAGCGGCCCCAGGCCACCTGGATGTGCTTGAAGGCCAGGGCATCCCCGGTGAGGTGATAGAGATAGACCATGTAGGAGAAGAGGCCGAGGGGAATGAGCCAGAGGGTGAACACCACCTTGAAGGCCCGCTCGGTGAAGCGGAAGAACTCGCGCCAGCCGTAGGCCTGCAGGGCCAGGATCAACACCGGGAATACCATCATCACCCCCAGGTTGCGGGTGGCGGAGATGAAGATGCCGAGGAAGGCGACCATAAGCCACTGTTCGCGGTAGGCGAACAGGAACATTCCCAGCATCAAGGCCATGAACATGGGCTCGGTATAGCCGGAGACGAAATAGGCGGAGAAGGGGGAGAAGGCCAGCAGCCAGACCCCGAAGCGGGCGGTGTCGTCCCCCAGCTTGAGCTGGCGCAGCACCAGCAGCATCAGGGGCAGGCTGATGAAGAAGGCGATGTTGGCCACCAGCATCAGACCGATGAGGCTCTCCATGTCAAACAGGCTGGAGAGACCGCCGGCCAGCATGGGATAGAGGGGCATGAAGGCCCAGTTCGCCGCATTGCCCTTGCTCAGCCAGCGTGGATAGAGGTCGTAGCCATTCTCGATGATGCGCTGGAACCAGACGCAGTCGAACTGGCAGTAGGCTTGCAGCGGCCCGATGTCGGTGGCGCCATAGAGCTGGACGCCGAAATAGCCCATGCCATAGAGCGCCACCCGGCTCAGTACGAAGGCGGCGACGATCATCAGCCAGTCGCGGCCGCTGATGCGCAGTGACGGGCGATAGGGGAGTGCAGCCCCGGTTGACGGGGCGGTATTGGTCATATCATTCATCAGGCAAAAACCCAGATACGGGAGAGAACGTAGGTGAGCACGGTGACGGTCAGGGTAGCGATCACCACCGGCAACAGGCCGGAGAGACCGGCAAACAGCAAACCGCTCAGGATGAGATTACGCACCGCCAGAGAGAAGAGGGCAACCAGCAGGAACTTGCTGGCGGCACCTTGTTTCTGGAAGGTGATGTAGCGATGGCCGAAGAACGAGAACCAGAACGCCACGGCAAAGGCCAGGGTCGTGACCAGGTGCTCGGAGATGGCCGGCCAGGTATGAAACAGGGCGATGGAGGTACCCAGATCGACGAGGGTGGCCCCCCCGCCGACAAAACCGAAGCGAACCAGCCGCCAGAATTCCTCGCGGGAGATCATTGAGACGCCTGCTCCTGCTGATCATCAGCGGCTTTCGCGGCGGCCTTCTTGCCAGCGCCCTTCTTGCTGGTGGTGGGCACTTCCTGCTTCTGCTCTTCATCCTGCTTGGCGTACTGGCCGTAGACCCCTTCGATGAGGTAGACGGGGCGCTGTTTCACCTCGACGAACATGCGGCCGATGTACTCGCCGATGATGCCCAGCGACAGCAGCTGGATGCCGCCGAGGAACAGCATGACCGACATCAGGGAGGCGTAACCGGGCACGTCGATACCGAAGAAGAGCACCTGGGTGATGATCTTGAGGATATAGAGGAAGGCGATGAAGGAGACACCGACCCCGATGTAGCTCCACACCCGCAGCGGCCAGCTGGAGAAGCTCATCAGGCCGTCAAGGGCGAAGTTCCACAGCTTCCAGTAGTTGAACTTGGTTTCGCCGGCATGGCGGGCCGGGCGCTCGTAGGGAACGCCGACGGCGCGAAAACCGGCCCAGGCGAACAGCCCCTTCATGAAGCGGTTGCGCTCCGGCAACTGCTTGATGGCCTCGACCACCTTGCGATCGATGAGGCGGAAGTCACCGGCGTTCTCCGGCAGCTTGGTGCTGGTGGAGAGGGCGTTGAAGAAGCGGTAGAAGCCACCGGCGGTCAGGCGTTTCATCGGGGTATCGGCGCTGCGATCCACCCGGATGCCGTAGACGGTGTCATAGTCGCCGGTCTGCCACAGCTTGACGAACTCCAGAATGAGAGAGGGGGGATCCTGCAGGTCCACGTCCATGGGGACGATGGCGTCGCCCTTGGCCTGGTGCAGGCCTGCGGTCATGGCCGCTTCCTTGCCGAAGTTGCGGGCCAGGTTGACCAGGGTCACACGGGGATCCCGGGTGATGGCCTGCTCGACCACCTCACGGGTGCGGTCACGGCTGCCATCGTTGACGAACACGATTTCAAGCTGGTCTTTGAGCGGGGCCAGTTCGGTATCTATCGCGCTGATGAAGGCGTCTATGCTCTCTTCCTCGTTGTAAACGGGAACGACCAGAGAGAGTCGAAAATCGGCACGGGACATGGGAACTTCCTTATTGAAAGAATTATTTTACGGAACAGATACTTGGGGCATTCCGCTTCACTGAGCCACGGTCAGTCGCACGGACTGGACGTTGAGCGGTGTCGGGGCGGAGAGCGCCAGGAAGTTGGGACGCTTGGGATCGGCGGTCAGGGAGTCGCCCGGCAGGCTGAGGCGGATCTCGTTGATGCCCGCCTTGGCCAGCTTGACCGTGGTGGTGAAATCATGACCCAGCGCCACCTTGAGCAGGGCGCCAGCCTGGGGGCTGTTGATCCTGGCCTGGATGGTGAGCTGCTCCGGCTGGGCCTGCTGCTTGGGCAGCACGAAATAGAGACCGCCCTGACCGCTCAGCTCGGTGCCTTGCTCGCTGGGCTTCTTGGCCCAGCCTTCGCTTGAGAGGAAGCGGCTCGGCTTGGTCAGGTTGAGTTCGTTGCCGGGCTGGTAGGTCATGCTGGAGTTGTGCTCCCAGAAACGGGTCTTGCCTTCCAGGTAATAGAGCTTGTAAGCCAGGCTCACGTTGGGGTGAGCGGCCAGATAGAGGGTATAAAGGTAGAAACCGCTCAGTGCCAGGATGGCAGCCAGAAAACTGAACTTTTTGTAGGTCATATTACTCACTCGACGCCCGACAGATTGATAGGCAGATTTCGCGCATATGCTAATCCAATTGCAAAAAAAGCATAGTGGATCACAAAAATATATTTGCTCACATATTAACCCTCAATCACCCTGCTTACCAAGGGGCTTTGGGGTCGTTTGCTTCCTCTTCTTGATTGTGGCTTTTTCGGCGCCAACCTGTCTGCCGCCACCTGGGGCGCATCAGGCAAACGGCTGATATTGTGCTTTGTTGTGGCAGGATCTGTCGCCATTTCACCCAGGCAGAATTAAGATGGCCTGTCCCGTCGTCAAGGATGACCCATGAGACTCTTCTCTCTCTCTGTGCTCTGCTGTCTGCCCCTCCAACCGTTGTGGGCGCAATCGTTCTGCTCCTCCCCCCTTCGCGTCGGTTTCGATGACTGGCCCCCATACCACTATTACCAGCAAGAGGGAGCACGTCGGGAACTGCGTGGATTTGCGGTCGACTACCTCAATGCCGTGTCGAATCGGCTGGGGTGTCGTCTGGTCTATGTGGAGCGTCCCTGGAAGCGGGGGTTGCACGATCTTGAGCTGGGTCGGCTGGACATCGTGATGGAGGCGTATTTTGCTGATGAGAGGGCGCGTTATGCCTGGTTCTCCATCCCCTACAACCCGGGCCGGACATCGCTCTGGGTACGCAAATCCAGTGCCGGTGAGGAGTCGGATCTGGCGAGCTGGCTGGCCCACGGACATCGCCTCGGTGTGACCAGGGACTACTATTACGGCCCGGAAATCACCAAGGTTCTGCAGCGATACCGCAACCAGGTGAGCGAGGTCAACGATGTGCAAAACTATCGCAAGCTGCTGCTTGGGCGGATAGACGGTTTTCTCGGGGATAGTCTGGCCACGCCCTGGGGTCTGAAGAGAGAGGGGCTGTCGGACGCGGTCGTCCCCCACACCATGGCGATCCATGAGACGCCCACCTTTTTCATGTTGAGCAAGAAGACCCTGTCCGGGGAATTCGTAGCGCGGTTCAACGAGGCGATAGTGGCCGTCGGTGACAGCGGGGAGCAGGAACTCATCTGGCGTCGTTACACCTCCGTCCGCTAGCAAAGTCGCCAGCATTCACGCATCATGGGGACCTGACCGTCGCGCCTGACAGGCCGCAATGAACCGATTTGAGGCAAGCGTGGTAAGAAGCATGGGTAAGAAGTATTGGTTGGCATTGGCGAATCTCATCTGGCTGGGCTGCTGGCCGGCCAGCATGGTTCATGCCAGCACGGAACAGGCGGTAGTGGCCAGTCCCAGCATCCAGCATGACTGGTATCAGAACGAGGTGGCCGAGCAGGCTCGTCATGAGCTTGAACAGCAGTTGCAGGAAGCGGTGTTGGCCCAGCTGCATCCGGATTTCTACCGCCTCTGGCAGCAGTTGCAAAAGACCCCGGCGGATCGGCGCGGTGCCCTCTACGATGAGGCCTTTGGCAAGCTGGCCCGGTTCCAGCAGGCCTGGCGAGGGATGGATCTGGTCGCGCGCGAACAGATGCAGACCCTCAAGCTGGATCTGAACCGCCCCCTGGTCCATGCTCCCCAGGGAGACAATCTGCTGGAGCAGGTCAGGCAACTCAGGCCACAGGTGGCGGAATACGACGCCGTGCGCGAAGAAGTGCGCAAGCTGCTGGCCATGCCCATGGCCAAGCACTGGCCCACCCTCTCCATGCCGACCCTGAGGGCGGGGGAGAGCTCGACCGAGCTCGGCCAGATCCGCTCCATCCTGAACGAACTGGGGGACAGTGCCCCGACTCACCAGGACAGCCTCTACGATCCCGAGACCGAACAGGCCATCAAGCAGTTCCAGCGCCGCCACGGCCTGACCGCCGACGGCATCATCGGCCGTCAGACCCGCAGCTGGCTCAATACCGGCCCCGAGGTGCGCGCCAGCCTGCTGGTACGCAACCTGTGGCGCCGTGATCTGGTGGATCACCTTGCCGGTCGCTATGTGCTGGTCAACATTCCGGACTACCGCCTGAGCGTGGTGGAGTCGGGCAGCGAGGTCTTCACCAGTCGGGTCATCGTCGGCAAGGAGCAGCGGGCCACCCCCATCCTCGCCAGCGAGATCCGCTCCATCGTGCTGAACCCGGCCTGGCACGTGCCGCGCTCCATCCTGAGCAAGGACATTCTGCCCAAGCTCGGGCGCGATCCTGCCTACCTGGATCGCGAACAGTTCGAGGTGATCGACGGCGAGGGCAATCCGGTGCAGTTCAGCGAAGATGGCTGGCACCATGCGCTGGCCTCGGGTTTCCCTTACCGGTTGCGGCAAAAGCCGGGGGATCACAATGCCCTGGGTCGCTACAAGTTCTATCTGCCCAACAACGATGCCATCTATCTCCACTCCACCCCGCGCAAGGCGCTGTTCGAGCAGGGGGCCCGTGCCTTCAGCTCGGGTTGCATCCGGGTGGAACACGCCGACGATCTGGCGGAGTTGCTGCTGGCGGACTCCCGCTATCAGCCGGACAAGGTGGCCAGCATCCTGAAAGAGACCCAGACCAAGTGGCTGCCCCTGAGCAACCCTATCCCGGTGTTTACCGTCTACTGGAGCAGCTGGATTGATGAAGAGGGACGTCAGCAACTGCGCAACGATATCTACGGATTCGACAGAGTCAGCTATCAAAGCCGCTTGCTGTGATCCTCGCCACAGAGTGAAAAGCCCGGCCCGTGCCGGGCTTTTTCATGGGTGAATGGGGTTTGACAGCGCTTTTTCTGGCAGGTAGTTTCGGCCCTTGTATCAAATTCATTCACCTGTGTGACTTCACCATGAGATGGACGGACAACGGATGCTGGGACAAGAGATAAGCCGACGCCGTCTGCTGCTGGGGGCGGGTTGCTTGATGGGGACCAGCCTGCTGTCGTTCCCTGCGCTGGCGAGCCGCAGCACTTCGGGACGGGAACTGAGTTTCTTCAACCTCAATACCGGCGAGCGGGTACGCGCCAGTTATTGGGAAGATGGCCACTATCTGAGCGACGGGCTGGCGGAGCTCAACCATATTTTCCGTGACTACCGTCGCAACGAAGTGTTCAACATCGACAGAAAGCTGTTCGATCAGCTCTTTCTGCTGCAACACAAGCTGGGACGCCACGGCGAAATCCAGCTCATCTCGGGTTATCGCTCCCCGGCCACCAATCAGCAGAAGCGGCGCAAGAGTCGCGGCGTCGCCAAGCACAGCTACCACACCCTGGGGCAGGCGGTTGACGTGCGCATCCCCGGCGTGCAGCTGGCGCACCTGCGCAAGGCCGCCCTGAACCTCAAGGTGGGCGGTGTGGGTTATTACCCTTCCGACAACTTCGTGCACTTGGACACGGGTCCCGTTCGCAGCTGGTGAGTCGGGATCGTCTCAAGAGTTGAGTGCCGATTGTATCTTTTTGCCGCTGGCATTGAGGGGGACCAAGCTGCTAGGCTCTGGACTCCAGCCAGAGGAGAGAAAGATGAAGCAGATTGTGATCGGGGGGCTCATCGCCCTGTTGTTGACTGGTTGCGGCAAGCTCAACCGCGAGAGCTACGACAAGCTGAAAGTCGGGATGAGCTATGCCGAAGCGAGTGCCATCCTCGGCAAGGCCGAGCGTTGCGACGATGCTCTCGGCACCACGAGCTGTGTCTGGGGAGGGGAAGGCAAGAATATCAAGGTGCGTTTCATCGCCGACAAGGCGACCTTCTTCAGCTCGGAAGGGATCAACTGACCCTTTCCTCTCTTGCCGATGCCCAACAAAAAAGCGCCGTATGGCGCTTTTTTGTTGCTCGTTATCCGTGCAATATGGCCAGGAACTGGCGCGATCAATGGGTGGCGTACTGATAGTTGAAGGTGGGCAGTCCCCACTTGAAGCGTACCGCCAGGAGCCGCAGCACGAAGCCGGTGCCTATGGCACCGAAAGCGGCCCAGTCGTTGGGCAGCCCATGGTGCAGCGCAAAGCAGTAGAGCGCGGCGGTGATCAGCGAGACGGCAGCATAGAGCTCGCGCTTGAACACCAGCGGGATACGCTGGCACAGCAAGTCCCGCAGTACCCCCCCGAACACGCCGGTCACCACGGCCATGATGCAGGCGATGCCGGCCCCGTGGCCCATCTCGAGCGCCCGGGCAGCCCCGAAGATGGAGAAGACCACGAGCCCCAGGGCATCAAGCGCCAGGAACAGCTTGCCAAGGTAGCGCATCAGCGGGGCCGAGATGACCCCGGCCATGGCGGCGCCCGCCACCAGCAGCACGTATTCGGGGTGCTCGACCCAGAGCAGGGGATAGTGGCCCAGCAGCACATCCCGAATGGTACCGCCACCGATGGCCGTCGCCGAGGCGATGATCACGACGCCAAACAGATCCATCCGTCGCCGACCCGCTGCCAGCGCGCCAGTCATCCCTTCGGCCACCAGGCCGAGCAAGAAGAGTGCATGTAACATGAGATATCCCAGGGTGCGAGAAAGGCCCGCATCCTAACAACCCTGCGCTGGGGCGACAAGCTATCTTAGTTATGCATTAGATTAAGTAATGAAAAGGGGGCTTTCGCCCCCTCTTTTGATCATGATGACGCGGTTCAGCGTCCAAGTTGCTCGCTGCGGTATTGGTCTACCCACATGGCGGTGGCGCCACAGATGGCCACCGGCATCACGAAGAGATTCACCACCGGGATGGCGGAGAAGAGGGTCACCAGGGCGCCGAAGCTCAGGCACTTTCCACGACGTTGCTTGAGGGCGTCGCGCATGGTGATGAAGCCGATCTTGTGGTTGTCGAACGGATAATCGACATACTGGATCGCCATCATCCAGGCGCTGAGCAGGAACCAGAGCACGGGTGCCAGGGTCTGGCCCACTACCGGGATCAGGAAGAGGATCAGGCAGCCGATGGCCTTGGGCAGATAGTATTTCAGCTTGGTCCATTCGCGGCCGAAAGTACGGGGCACATCTTTCACCACATCCAGCATGCCGGTGTCATTCATGGCTTCACCGGTGAGGATCTGTTCCACCTTCTCTGCCAGCAGGCCGTTGAAAGGGGCCGCTATCCAGTTGGCCACCGAACTGAAGATGAAGGAGAAGACCACCAGTATGGTGATGAGGGCGATGGGCCAGAGCAGGTAATCAAGCCAGGAGAGCCAGCTCGGGATCTGCTGGTGCAGCCAGGCGAACAGGCCGTCCAGTTGTAGCAACAGGGCGTAGAAGGCACCGGCAAAGAGCACAAAGTTGACCAGCAGGGGGATCAGCACGAAGGTGCGGATGCCGGGCTGGCGGATGAGTGAGAAGCCGCGCAGGAAGTAGTCTGCACCGCTGACCGAATCTTTGACCATGTGGGGTGATTGGCTCATGTGAGCTCCATCAGTGAATGGGGAAAGTGCCAGCATATTACAAACAAGCCTTTGATTTGGTAAAGTCGCCTGCCCGCCTCCTCTTTATTTCGTTACCCACATAGGCCGCCATGCGTCTGAAATTGATCAAACTCGCCGGTTTCAAGTCGTTTGTCGAGCCGACCCGCATCGAACTCAACGCCGACATGACTGCCGTGGTGGGCCCCAACGGCTGCGGCAAATCCAACGTCATCGACGCCGTGCGCTGGGTGCTGGGGGAGAGCTCCGCCCGCCATCTGCGCGGCGAGAACATGACCGACGTCATCTTCAACGGCTCCATCAACCGCAGCGCCCATGGCCGCGCCTCGGTGGAGCTGGTGTTCGACAATCCCCACAACCGGGTACCCGGCGAGTTCGGCCGCTTTACCGAGATCTCGGTGCGCCGCGAAGTGCTGCGCGACGGCTCCAATCACTACCAGATCAACGGCCAGAAGTGCCGCCGCAAGGATGTGACCGATCTTTTCCTCGGCACCGGCCTTGGGCCTCGCAGTTACGCCATCATCGAACAGGGCACCGTCAGCCGGCTGGTGGAGTCCCGCCCCGCCGATCTCAAGCTGTTCATGGAAGAGGCCGCCGGGGTCTCCCGCTACAAGGAGCGGCGCCGCGAGACCGAGCAGCGCATCCGCCATACCCAGGAGAACCTGGAACGTCTCGGCGATATCCGTAGCGAACTGGGCTCGCGCCTCGAACATCTCAAGGCCCAGGCCGAGACCGCCGAGCGCTACAAGCAGCTCAAGAGTCGATCACGTGCCGCTCGTGCGGAGCTGATCGGCTCGGAACTGTGGGCGCTGGAGACACGTCTTGGCGAAGCCAAGACCGAACTGGCCCAGACCGAGCAGGCGCTGGCGGCACTCGATGCCAAGCGCACCGCCGACGAGGGGCGTCACGTCACCCTGTCGGTGGCCCGCCAGGAGGCGCAGGCCGAGCAGGCGAGCCGCCAGCAGCAGATTTTCCTCGGCGGGCAAGCCATCGCCCGCCTCGAGCAGCAGCAACTGCACCAGAGCGAGCTTGGCCGCGACTGGCAGGCGAGGCGGCAGTCCCTCGGCGAGCGTATCGACGGCCTCAAGGCCCAGCTGGCCGGCCAGCTGGAACAGCTGAGCGACAGCACGTTGCAGGGGGAGGTGGCGTCGGCGCGCCTCGAGCAGTGTGAGCAGTTGCTTACCGACCAGCAGAGCGTGCGGGCGGCAGCGGGCGATCGGCTCGAGCAGGCGCGCCAGCGTCAGCAGCAGTGGCAGAAGCAGCTGGGCCAGTTGCAGGGGCGGCTCAACCAGACCCGCGCCGAGGTGAATGGCCTGCAGGAGCTGCAGGCCAAGACCCGGCTTGCCCGCCTCAAGCTGGAAGACGAACAGGCCGGGCCCCTTGGCGGGGAGGGGGAGAACCTGCAACCGGCCCTCGATGCCCTGGCGGCGGAACTCTCGCTCTCCCGCGCCCGCCATGAGGAAGCCGATGCGGCGTGGCAGGCCGGTGTGTCGCGCCATGAAGCACTCAAGGCAGAGCAGGGTCGCCAGCAGGGCCTGCTGCGCGAGCTGGAGGCGCGCCTCGCCACCCTGGATCAGATCCTGGGGGAGCAGATGGCGGGCGCCACCCTGGCGGATCGGCTGCAGGTGCCCCCCGAGTGGGCCCGGGGGCTGGACAAGGTGCTCGGCCGCTGGCTCACCGCAATCCCGGCGGACGAGTGCAACCTGGCGCAACCCGGACTCTGGATTGGCCCGGCTCAGCCAGCCAGGGCCGGTACCCTGGCGGCGCAACTGGGGGGCGAGCACATTCCGGCTTTCCTCAATGCCATCTGGCTGGCAGAGAGCAGGGAGGAGGCGCTGTCCCGCCTGCACAGCCTCTCTGCCGGTGAGTCGCTGCTCACTCCCGCCGGCGACTGGTTCGGCCCCAACTGGGCGGATCTGGGGGAGGGCATGGCCCTCGGTACGCTGGCGCTGCTCGGGGAGCGTGAGCGGCTGCACACCGAGCTGGCCGCGGGCCGGGAGGCGCTGCACAGACTCGACGAGCAGCTTGTCGCCGCCGATGCAGCGCGGGCCCAGCAGCATGGAGCGCATGAGCTGGCTCAGCGCACCCTGCGCGAGCAGGAGCAGCGGTGGCAACAACTGCGCGAAGCCTGGAGTCTGCGCGAGGGGCAGCGCCAGGAGCGCTTGCAGCGCCTGGGCCAGCTGGGGGAAGAGCTGGCCCGGCTCGATAAAGAGCAGGCTGAGGAGGCGCAGCGGCTGGCGTCGGCCGGGGAGCGGCTTGAGCAGGATGAAGCGGCCCTTGGCGAGCAGCAGGAGCAGGGGGAGGTACTCGCCGAGGCGCTGCTGCTTGCCCAGGAGCAGGTAAGCGGGGCGGAGCGGGCGCTGGAAGAGGCGCGCCTTCGCCGGGAGCAGCAGCAGGCGGCCTGCCAGCGGTTGCAACTGGAGCAGCAGAACCAGCGCCAGCTCATCACGCTGCGCGAGCAGGAGCTGGCCCGTCTCGGCCTGGAGCTGGCGGAACTCAAGGAGCCAGGGGCCGCTCCGAGTCAGGATCTGTCGCCCCTGCTGGTCGAGCAGCGCAATCTTGAGGCGCAGCAACTGGCCTGTCACCAACGGCTCGCAGAGCTGGATCGTCAGCTGACCGAGCTGGAGCAGGCCAGAAGCACCGATCACAAGCAACTGGTGAAAATTCAGGAGAAGCTGGCGACCCTGCGGCTCGAGCGCGAGCGCAACCTGACGCGCAGGCAGGGACTGCACGAGCAGTTCGAAGAGCTGGGCGTGCGCCTGGTGGACCTCGATCAGGCGGTGCTGATTGCCGCTGATCGCGGCAAGCTGCGCCAGGAGATCCAGACGCTGGAGGCGCAGGTGGAGGCGCTTGGCGCCATCAACCTGGCGGCACTGGAGGAGTATGAGGAGGCGAAAACCCGTTCAAGCTACCTGGAAAATCAGTGCCAGGATCTGGAGCAGGCCCTCGACACCTTGAGCCAAGCCATTAAAAGAATTGATAAAGAAACACAAATACGCTTCCGCGACACTTTCGATAAGGTCAATGAAGATTTAAAATCCCTGTTCCCAAAAGTGTTCGGGGGGGGCAGTGCCTGGCTTGAGCTGACCTCGGATGATCTTTTGGAGGCCGGAGTGAGCATCATGGCAAGACCTCCGGGCAAGAAGAATGCTACCATTGCCCTGCTTTCCGGGGGGGAGAAGGCGTTAACCGCCCTTGCGCTGGTTTTCGCCATCTTCAGACTCAATCCAGCACCATTTTGTCTGCTGGATGAGGTGGATGCACCGCTCGATGAAGTGAACGTCGGTCGCTTCTGTTCTCTTGTCAAAGAGATGTCGAGCACAGTACAGTTCGTTTACATCAGTCATAATAAGGTCTCCATGGAGATGGCCGAGCAGCTGGTTGGCGTCACGATGCAAGAGCCCGGGGTTTCGCGCATAGTGTCGGTCGATATCGGTGAAGCCGTCGCTTTGGCTGAGCAAAACTAGAAAGAGAAGCAGCTAATGCAGGAATTGCGTTACATCTTGGTTGCCCTGGGCGGTATTGCCATCGCGGCATTGCTCATTCACGGGTTGTGGAGCAACAGAAAGAATCGTCAGGCACCGATCAAGGAGAAACCCCTGGGTCGGATGGAGTCCAAGTCCCGTGAGCGTGACAACGACGCCTTCGACAGCGATGGCATCGGTCAGGTGCGTGTGGTGAGCGGTGGCCGTCGTGCCGAGCCCAAACTGCGCAGCGACGAGGCCCGTCAGCCCGAACCCCGCCGTGTCGCCCCCGTTCCCGCCTTCGATGATGAAGATGACGACGCCGATCTGCCGCCTCCCGTGGTGCGCAAGCCTGCCGCTCGCCCTGTCCCCCCTCAGCCTGTGTATGAGGAAGAAGAGGACTATGACGAGCCGGTTGCCGCCCCTGTTGAAGAGGCCCCTGCCGCGCCGGTGCGCAAACCTGCCCAGGTGATCCGCCGTACCCCGGTACACCGTTCCCGTCCGCAGCGCGAGCCCATGATGCAGCCGCTGGACGAAGAGCCGCTGGTGGAGCCGGCCTATGCCCAGGCGCCGACCTTCGGTGCACGCGAGCCGGCACCGGTTGCCCAGCAGGCTCCCCGCTACGCCCAGCCGGCTTATGAAGAGCCCGCCTACGATGACGAGCCGGTCTACGAAGAGCCGATCCGCGCGGTCGAGCCTGAGCCTGCTCCCGCCCCGGTCGAGAAGATCTGGCAGGATGTCTATGTCATCAACCTGATGGCGCGTCCCGGCCACGATCTGCAAGGGGCGACCCTGCTCTCCTCCCTGCTGGCGCTTGGCTTCAAGTTTGGCGAGATGGACATCTTCCACCGCCACGAGGATCTCGGCGGCAAGGGCGAAGTGCTCTTCTCCATGATCAACATGGTCAAGCCGGGCACCTTCAACCCGTACCGGATGGAGCAGTTCAGCACCCCGGGTGTGTCCCTCTTCATGCAGCTGCCCTTGCGCAGCAACGCGGCCTTCGCGTTCGAGCACATGTTGCAGGCCGCGGATCAGCTGGCGAGCGATCTCGATGCCATGCTGACCGACGCCTCGCGCAGCCCGCTGAGTGACGACGACATCGCCCGCTATCGCCACGAGCTGGCGGCCTACGAGGCCAGCCGCGACTGATGCGCTCCTGGCGTTGACCATGAAAAGTGCGGTACCCCGGTGCCGCATTTTTATTTGTGCCCCAGACTGAATGTTCCATCACACTTCGAGACTCTTCCATGAGCGATACCCTCTCCCGCCACCGTCAACTGTGTGAACTGCTCACCGACTATGGCTACCAGTACTATGTGCTGGACAAGCCCACTGTACCGGACGCCGAATACGATCGTCTGATGCGTGAACTGCTTGATATCGAGAAACAGCAACCTTCGTTACGAACTCCTTCTTCTCCAAGTCAACGTGTTGGAAGTGCACCTTTGCCTGAGTTCCGGCAAGTGACACATGAAGTTCCTATGCTCAGTTTGGATAATGTCTTTAATAATGAAGACCTTGATGATTTTGTTCATCGTATTGAAGGGCGCTTAAAGTCGACTAGTACTTTGAAGTTTTGTTGTGAGCCAAAGCTGGATGGACTTGCAGTTAGCTTGCTGTATGAAAACGGAATATTAGTTCAAGCCGCAACTCGTGGTGATGGCCGAGTTGGGGAGAATATTACTGACAATGTTCGAACTATTAGATCTGTCCCCCTGGCTCTTCAGGGTAAGGATTGGCCTGTACGTTTGGAGGTTCGTGGCGAAGCCTTCATGAGAAAGAAGGATTTTGTTGATCTGAACGAACGAGCATCAGCGTCAGGTGAGAAAGTTTTTGTCAATCCACGTAATGCTGCTGCAGGGAGTCTGAGGCAATTGGACTCTCGAATTACAGCCAACCGCCGTTTGAGTTTTTATGCCTACGGCGTCGGAGTTGGGGGCGACGCCCTAGGGGATTCCCACTACGGTCGCCTGATGCAGCTCAAGGCCTGGGGCCTGCCGCTCAGCTCCGAGGTGAAGCTGAAAGAGGGCGCCGCCGGTTGCCAAGCTTTCCATGACGACATCCTGGCCCGCCGTGGCGAGCTCCCCTACGAGATCGACGGCGTGGTCTACAAGGTGGACGACATTGCCCTGCAAGGGGAGCTCGGCTTCGTGGCCCGCGCCCCGCGCTGGGCCACCGCCCACAAGTTCCCGGCGGAGGAGGAGATGACCCTGCTCGAGAACGTCGAGTTCCAGGTCGGCCGCACCGGCGCCGTGACCCCGGTCGCCAAGCTCAAACCCGTGTTCGTCGGCGGCGTCACCGTCTCCAACGCCACCTTGCACAATGCGGACGAGATCGCGCGCCTCGGCGTCATGGTCGGCGACACCGTGATCGTGCGCCGGGCGGGGGACGTGATCCCGCAGATCGTGGCCGTGGTGGAGGCCCAGCGCCCGGCGGATGCCCGGGAAATCCTGTTCCCGACCCAGTGCCCGGTGTGTGGCTCCGCGGTGGAGCGGCTGGAAGGGGAGGCGGTGGCCCGCTGCTCCGGCGGCCTGTTCTGCGAGGCGCAGCGCAAGGAGGCGATCAAGCACTTCGCCGCCCGCCGCGCCATGGACGTGGACGGTCTCGGCGACAAGATCGTCGAGCAGCTGGTGGACAAGGGGCTGGTGAAGACCCCGGCGGATCTGTTCAGCCTCAACGCCATCCAGCTGGCCGGTCTCGAGCGGATGGGGCAAAAATCGGCCCTCAACCTGGTGGCCGCCATCGATGCCGCCCGCAGCACCACCCTGCCCCGCTTCCTGTTTGCCCTGGGGATCCGCGAAGTAGGGGAGGCGACCGCCTTGAACCTTGCCAACCACTTCCTCACCCTGGATGCCCTGCGCGCAGCCTCGGTGGAGCAGTTGCTGGAAGTGCCTGACGTGGGAGACATAGTGGCCAAGCACGTCTACTACTTCCTGCGCCAGCCCCACAACATCGAGGTGCTGGAGGCCCTGCTGGCCGCCGGCATCCACTGGCCGGCCATCGAGAAGAAGGAGGCAAGCGATCAACCTTTTGCCGGCAAGACCTTCGTGCTGACTGGCACCCTCACCGCCTTGTCCCGCAACGACGCCAAAGCGGCGCTGCAGGCCCTGGGGGCCAAGGTGGCGGGCTCGGTGTCGGCCAAGACCGACGTGCTGGTAGCGGGGGAGGCGGCAGGCTCCAAGCTCGCCAAGGCCCAGGAGCTGGGGATCACCATCTGGACCGAAGCCGAGTTGCAGGCGGCCATTCAGCCCTGAGGATGCACGTTTGAGCAGACAAACCCGGCCCACTGGCCGGGTTTGTCGTTGGTGGGCTCACTCGATGTAGCTCACCTTGTCCTGCCAGGCATCGGGAGCCGTCAGGTGCCAGCGTGCCAGTTCGCTCTTGCTGAACAGATATTCCCCGCGGGATGCGGCGCGGGGGGAGAGGGCGCCGGGCGCCGTGCCCGAGAGGATGGCATTGGCCAGTTCGGCGGCTCTCTCTCCCTGGCTGTGGCCGTCGAGCACCAGACCGCCGATGGCGGCTCCCCTGCCCACTGCAAAGGCCCAGAAGCAGAACAGTGGCACCGGACTGTTGGCGCTGGTCCATGCCAGTACCTGTTGCTCGCTTACATGCTGGCCCTGAGCGTCGGTGAGAGTGTGGTAGAGGCCGAGGAAGAGCGCCTGATAGCCATTTTCCCGGCTGGCGAGCACTGCCTCCTGCCAGCGTCCGTAGTCGGTGAACTGGCGGCTGCTGACCCGGGTCTGGCCGATCGTCAGCTCGCCTCGCCCCTTGAACTCGTGGGCGACGGCGGTGCGGGACACCTCGCTTTCGTCAAACAGCACCAGGGCACGCTCCAGCCCTCCCATCAACTGACTCATCTCGCTGATGCTGCGCTTGAGCAGGGGGCGTTCCAGTACGCCGGTGATCAGGGGGTGGCCGACCAGCCCCTTGGAGCGCGGATTCTCGTTCATCCCGAGAAACACCATGGGCGTTCCCCGGGCGGCGATGGGTCGGGCGAGGGCGTTGATGGCGTTGTCATCCCCCAGGATCACCTGCGCCGGCTGATGGGTCCGGTAGGCGGCCATTCCCTTGGCGAGCAGTTCGTCACGGGTCTGGCCGGGCTGGCGCTTGGTGTCCAGATAGAGATAGCCGAGGTTATGCGCCTGCTTGAGGTGTTTCTCGAGGCCGGCACTGTAGCTCTGATCCCACTGGTTGCTTTGGTGATAGCTGCTGATCACCAGGATCTCGGCGGCCAGCAGCGGGAGGGAGAGGAGAGAGAGCAGGAGCAAGACCTTGGTCACGTGTGTTTTCCGCAAGGGACAGACTGTTCCCCAGTATGTGCTCTCCCGCTCTCTGGCGCCTCGGTCAATTGTTGTCGGAAGGCGTGCCCCTCTCTTTTTATCCCTTGCCGGGCGGGAGCCCGCATCCCGTCTGGGATGTACAGAGATAGTCTCTTTTGGCGCTGGTCGTGAACTGCCCCACTCCTTCCAAAACCTGTTCTGGATCAAGAAACAGGGTACCGCTTTGGTGCCTAATAGACCCCACATATAGGGTTAATCATAAAAAAAATACCCATATATAGTGTTATAAAGCTGTGCATAAGTGGTCACCCTCTCAGTGTCAGCCCAGGTGTTTCAAGCCTTGGCTGACCTTGTTTGCGCCGGGGACGGGCGTGGAGAAGGGGACTCAACGAGGGTGAGCCGAGGGTGGCCACCAGGTCTTTCAATACGGGGAAAATCGATGAAACCGGTAGTGATCAAACGCGATGGATGTCGTGCACCATTCAATGGCCAACTGATCCGCGATGCGGTCAGCCGGGCGGCGGCCGCGGTCAATCAGGCCAGTCCGGCGCTGGCAGAGCGCATTGCCGCCGCTGTCAGCCAGGAGCTGGAGGGGCGAGGGGAGGTAGACATCCACGAGATCCAGAACCGGGTCGAGAACCACCTGATGGCCTCCGACGACAAGGCCATCGCCCGTGCCTACATCGAATACCGTCACGACCGTGATCAGGCCCGCGAGGCCCGGGGTCGCCTGGCCCAGGAGATCCGCGGCCTGGTGGAGCAGACCAACGCGGCCCTGCTCAACGAGAACGCCAACAAGGACTCCAAGGTGATCCCGACCCAGCGTGACCTGCTGGCGGGCATCGTCGCCAAGCATTACGCCATCAGTCACATGCTGCCCCGTGACGTGGTGCAGGCCCACGAGAGCGGCGACCTGCACTTCCACGATCTCGACTACTCCCCCTTCTTCCCCATGTTCAACTGCATGCTGATCGATCTGCAGGGGATGCTGACCCACGGCTTCAAGATGGGCAACGCGGAGATAGACACCCCAAAATCCATCAGCACCGCCACCGCGGTGACCGCCCAGATCATCGCCCAGGTGGCGAGCCATATCTATGGCGGCACCACCATCAACCGCATCGATGAAGTGCTGGCACCCTATGTGACCATCAGCTGGCACAAGCACCGGGAGGTGGCCGAGGAGTGGGGGATCCAGGATGTGGACGCCTACGCCATGGCTCGCACCGAGAAGGAGTGCCACGACGCCTTCCAGTCCCTCGAATACGAGGTCAATACCCTGCACACCGCCAACGGTCAGACGCCGTTCGTCACCTTCGGCTTTGGCCTGGGGGACAGTTGGGAATCGCGCCTCATCCAGCGCGCCATCCTAGGCAACCGCATCGCCGGCCTTGGCAAGAACAGGAAGACCGCCGTCTTCCCGAAACTGGTGTTCGCCATCAAGGATGGCCTGAACCACAAGCAGGGGGATCCCAACTACGACATCAAGCAGCTGGCGCTGGAGTGCGCCTCCAAGCGGATGTACCCGGACATCCTCAACCACGACCAGGTGGTCAAAGTGACCGGCTCCTTCAAGACCCCCATGGGGTGCCGCTCCTTCCTCGGTGCCTTTGAAGAGAATGGCGAGCTGGTCCACGAGGGGCGCAACAACTTGGGGGTCGTGAGCCTCAACCTGCCGCGCATTGCCCTGAAATCCCGCGATGAAGCGGACTTCTGGGACAAACTGGATGCCGCCCTGCGAGTGGCCAAGACAGCGCTCATGTACCGCATCAAGCGCCTGGACGGGGTCAAGGCCCGGGTCGCACCCATCCTCTACATGGAGGGGGCCTGCGGTGTGCGCCTCAAGGCCGATGACAACATCAGCGAGATCTTCAAACATGGCCGCGCCTCCATTTCGCTGGGTTACATCGGGGTACACGAGACCATCAACGCCCTCTATGGCACCGACGTCCACCTGTTCGACAGCGAGACCCTGCGCCAGAAGGCCATCGCCATCATCGCGCGGCTCAAGGCGGCCACCGACGAGTGGAAGGAGGAGACCGGCTACGGCTTCAGCCTCTACTCCACCCCGAGCGAGAACCTCTGCACCCGTTTCTGCCGCATCGATGCCAAGGAGTTTGGCGTGGTGGCCGGGGTGACCGACAAGGGCTACTACACCAACAGCTTCCACCTGGACGTGGAGAAGCAGGTGAACCCCTACGACAAGTTGGACTTCGAGGCGCCCTATCCGCCCATCGCCAGCGGCGGCTTCATCTGCTACGGCGAGTACCCCAACATCCAGCACAACCTGGAGGCGCTGGAGAACGTCTGGGACTACAGCTATGACAAGGTGCCCTATTACGGGACCAACACCCCCATCGACGAGTGCTACGACTGCGGCTTCACCGGCGAGTTCGAGTGCACCTCCAAGGGCTTCACCTGCCCGCGCTGCGGCAACCATGACCCGGCCAAGGTGTCGGTGACCCGCCGGGTGTGCGGCTATCTCGGCAGCCCGGATGCGCGCCCCTTCAACGCGGGCAAGCAGGAAGAGGTCAAACGCCGGGTCAAGCATATGTAAGCGAGCAGACCCCACCCCAGCCCTCCCCTTGGCAGGGGAGGGGGCAAAGAAGCTCCTCCCCCTTTCGAAGGGGGAGGTTGGGAGGGGGTTGGCCGTTAACCCAGAGAACTCGAATGCACTACCACCAGTACTACCCGGTCGATGTGATCAACGGCCCCGGCACCCGCGCCACCCTGTTCGTGTCGGGTTGCGAGCACCAGTGCCCCGGTTGCTACAACCAGAGCACCTGGCGGCTCGATGGGGGCAAGCCGTTCGATGAGGCGATGAGCGATCGCATCATTCACGATCTCAACGACAGCCGCATCAAGCGGCGCGGACTGTCGCTCTCCGGCGGCGATCCGCTCCACCCCGCCAACGTGCCGCATGTGCTGGCGCTGGTGAAGCGGGTGCGAACCGAGTGCCCCGGCAAGGACATCTGGTGCTGGACCGGCTATCTGCTGGCCGATCTCAGCCCGGCCCAGCGGGAGCTGGTGGCCTTGCTGGACGTGCTGGTGGATGGCAGGTTCGAGAAGGCCCTGGCGGATCCCGGTCTGCTCTGGCGCGGCAGCAGCAACCAGATGGTTCACGACCTCAACGCCTGGCGGAAAGGAGGAGAGCGGATCCCCTGTCTGGTTTGCAGTTGAGGCCTTGGGTGTTTATGGTTAGGCCAACCCCAAGCGCTGTTTACACGAGGAATCCCGATGAACAATCTGCTCAAGATCCTGCTGGCCATCTTTCTCCCCCCGGTCTGCGCCTTTATCCAGGTAGGCTTCAGCCTCCATTTCCTCATCAACATAGTGCTGACCCTGCTGGGCGGTCTGCCCGGCATGGTTCATGCCCTCTGGCTGGTGGTAAGCGACAAGCGCGCCTGAGCCGTGAGAGATCACAAGGCCAGCCCTCCGGGGTTGGCTTTTTTTTTTGCCTGCCAGATGGGGGCTTCCCGGATGAGCCCCTTTGCCTGACACTGGCGCGTCGCTCATGGAGTCGAGCGATACAACGAAGAGGGAATGTCAGTGCGTGTGAAAGGGTTGTTGCTGTGGGCCGCCCTGGCCCTGCTCGGGGGCTGTGCCAGCCCCACCGCCAAGCTGAATCGGCCTCCGGTGGATGTCACCTGGGAAACGCTGCCCGAATACTGGGTGTTGGTGGGGGATGCCATCAGGTTTAACCCGGTCGGGGGGCTGCCGGCGAAGAGGCCGGTCAAGGGGTATGTGACCCTTCGCTACCTCATCGATTCCAATGGCACGTTGTTCAGCCCAGAGGTACTGGAGTCCCAGCCGCCCGGCGTGCTGGATCTCATCGCCATCTCCGGGCTGGCGCAGCTGCGCTACCGGCCATCGGAGCAGAATCAGCAAGCCATTCCGGCTCGGGTTGTGGCCCGATTCGAAGTGGAAGTGAAATGACAAACACCCCGGCCAGGCCGCAATGCTGTTCACTTAAGCGGAGCCGCATTGCGATTTACCGGAAAACGGGTCTTTGATATCTTCACCGCCCTGGGTCTCGATGGCCTGGGGCGTTTTTCTATGAACATGACGCCTATGCAGCCCCGCAACTCCGCCAACCTCCGTGGCGTATGGGCTGGCGATAACGCGCCCGCCATCACTGCCATCTGGTTCGCGATGAACTGACAGGCAAACTTAAAGCTCACCTCATTGGGCGCTCGCTGATGGGCTACGGCGGCCTGGCTGGCCTCCCGCCTGACCAGATTGTATCCAAGCAGCAATCCCCACAGCTCCTGATAGACCAAGTTCACTTTCTTGCTTCTCAGCGTGATGGCGTTGTGCTGCATCGCGCTTTTGATATCCCGGTATCCCAGCTCGATTTCCCAGCGCTCGTGGTACAGGGTCGCCACCTGAGCTGCACTGAATCGCGCCACGGGCAGGGAGGTAAAGACCGTTTTCTCCTTGCCTGCCACCTCATAGGTCACTGCGCGAACTTGCCAGTGTGTCGGCAACGCCGGGTTTTTCTTGCTAGCCTGAGGCGAGACCGTCATTTGCAACAGACGGTC
>NZ_JAGKRK010000075.1:227365-326933 GCF_017939325.1 Aeromonas sp. MaB10011B
CTTGTCCGGCAATGAGTGAATGAACTCGCTGGCCAGGGGGATTTCCCCTTTACGGTACGGGCTGATGGCCGCGTTGGCAATGACATGCGAGCGGACATTCATGAGCGTGACCAACCGCAGCATCGGGTAGGGTGTCTGCCGGTTGGTTGAGGTGTTACCCGAGCCGAAATGTGCTCTGAGTTCAGGCATATCCTGGGTTCGGAACAGGACCCCATCGATGGCAAAGACCTGTAAACCGTGCCAATGGTCTTCAGGATAACGTTCCCGCCCCCACACATCGGCGCACTGTTTGAACAGCCACTCGAGCGGCTGTTTGCCGAGTCGCTGACGGGCCTGAGACAGGGCACTGTCCGCGAGCAAGGCATCATTGGCCAACCCTTCTGCACAGATGTTGAGGCGCCGAGCGACCTCGGAGATGGGCTCATTGCGGAAAAAGGCCATCCCCACGACGAGCCACAAGACCATATCAGAAGGTAAGCGGCGTCGGCGGATAGTGGCCTTTTCAGACAAGGCGGCAGCGGCAGTAATCCATTCGTCGGGAATATGGTCGGCAAAAATGGCCAGCCGAGCCAGCATGTCGCCAGATGCCTCAACAACATCGTTCAGATCGTTTGCAATAGACATAAAAAATCCGGAACCAGTGATTGGTTCCGGATTGTCCTACAGCAGAAGGATCGGTCAATGGATCCTTAACTGATCAGCATTGCGGCCAGGCCGGGGTGTTTCGTGTGGGCTCTGTGCCATGACGGCGCGGATCACTGCTCCTTGCAGTCGTTGTAGCGGCTCTGCCACTCCCCGGCGTCATCGCGCATCTCGACGAACCCCTCCTTGCCCTTGTTCCACCAGACCACCTCGTGATCGTCGGTATAGCGGGCGCCGGAGGCGGAAACCGCCTGTGGCAGGGTGTAATCCTTGCCATCGGGGAGGGAGAGCTTGACGAAGTTCAGGCTCTCGTCCGAGAGGGAGAAGTAGCGAACCTGCACTTTCTGGTTCTGTTCACACAGATAGGTGACGGGATCGCCGCCGGTCACTCCCAGCTTGCCGCTGCCCAGATCGCAGCCGCCGAGCAGGGTGATGGCGCCCGCCCCCAGTAGAAAGAGCTTGGCGTGTTTCATGTTTGATCCTCACAACGGTGTCATATGGCCTTGAGCCTAACAGGATGAGGCACAACTGCAACCTCGTGGCAGGAGCCCTGCGTCGGGATGCGTCCGTCTCCCTCTGGTCCGTGGGGCAGGCAAAAAAACGCCCCGGCAGGCAAGCGGGGCGAAAGGGAGCCATCCAATGGCTGCAGAAAAGGGTCAGTGGCCGAACCGTGTCGCCTCGAAGCGATTGAGCAGCCGGTGGATGAGGTAGCAGGCGAGCAGGGTGACCACGATGGCAAAGAGGATGCTGCTCACCCGATAGAGGGCGCTGAACACCAGGTCGTTGCCCGGGGTCAGGTACTGGCCGAACAGGATGCCGAGGGTGGTGAGGGCACCGAAGCCGACTCCGGAGCCGCTTGCCTCCTTCACATGGGCATAGCTGAACAGCATGGCGCCGAGCCAGAGCACCGGGGTCACCAGCAGCAGCAAGCCGGACCAGTCATAGAGCACCAGCTGCCCCAGGATGCCGAAACTCACCCCCAGCAGGGTGCCCATGGCCCGCTTGCGGGCATAGTCCAGGGCGCCGTTCCAGTGCATGGGGAAGAGCAGCAGCAGGGTGGTGGCCTGGGCAGACATGGAGTCGCGCAGGTCGAAGATCTGGAACACCAGGAACGAGAGGGTCGCGATGGACGCCCCCAGCAGGGCTTCGTGGCGCATCCGGTGCGGCGCCTTGGGGGAGGGGGCCGGCCTGGGGCACTCCTCCACGTCCGGAATGAGGGCCGTCATCAGATAGGCGATGAGCACCGACAGGACGCTGGCCCAGAGGTTGCTGAAGATGAGGTCGTTCAGATCAATCCCGGGGTAGCTGGCAAAGTGCAGCATGATGCTGAGGCTGAGCACCCCGTTGGCACCGAACAGGAACAGGCTGCCCCGGGACATGGCGGCGAAACGGTAGAGGAAGAGCAAAAAGACCAGGGGGGTCATGAGCCCCGGGTGGCCGCCAAACAGGCCGCCGAGCAGCCCCACTTCCAGACCGCACATGGCGGCGGAGGCGATGAGCTGGCGGGCGGCGTGACCGTTCATCACCGGCACCAGGCCGAGCAGCAGCACCGGGGTGACGGTGAAGAAGACCCCGTTGCTCCAGCCGAAGATCTTGCACAGCACAAACCCCAGGGTACAGCCAAAGGCGATGCGCAGACACTGGCGCAGTTCGTTGGGGGTGAGGGGTCTGTGCCACAGGTTCATGGTCGTCATCTCAATAGATGTAGTGCAGCAGGCTGAGCAGACGGATCTGGCCGCGGGCCAGCAGCCCGGTCAGGGTGTTGTCCGGCAGCAACTGCACCGTGGCGCGGGCCCCGGCCGGCAGGTGGGCGGGCAGTTGCTCCAGGGTCAGGTGCAGGCGCAGGCGCTGGGCATCGCGCACCCAGCGATCGGACTCGACGGGGTTCGCAAGCTGGCCGTTGGCGTCAAACTGACCGGCGCTGACCCCGGCATCCAGGCTGGCGACGCGGGCAGGATAGAGACGACCGGGCTCGCCGTCGAAGGCGACGAGGGCCTGACTGCCGGCGCTGACGTGGCGCAGGCTCTTCTCGCGAAAATCGGCGATCACGTCCACCTGCTCGGAGACCAGGGCCAGCAGGGGGGAGCCTGCATTGGCCACGCTGCCAGGCTTGAGCTGCAGGTTGGTGATGATGCCGTCCTGGCTCGCATGAACCCGGCTGTAGGCGAGGTTGAGCTCGGCCTGGGCGAGGCGGTTGCGGGCCTGGCGCAGCAGCAGGTTGTCTTCCCCTGGCAAGCCGCGGTTGACGCGGGCCTGCTCTACCCGGGCCTGGCTGCCGAGCAGGTTGGCACGGGCGGTGCGGGCGGCGCTGTCGGCGTCATCTTTCTGCTGTTCAGAGACCATGTGACGGCGGTAGAGGGCGTCGATGCGCGCCGCTTCCCGCTGTTTCTGGTCGGCCTGGGTGCGCAGCGAGCTGTACTCCGCCTCGTAGGCGGTCAGGGTCGCGTCCAGCTGGCGGTTCTGCTGCCTGGCCTGATCCAGGGCGAGCCTGGCCTGATCCACGGCGAGCTGGAAGGGTTCCGGGTCGAGGGCGAACAGCAGATCCCCCTGCTTGACGTGCTGGTTGTTGGCGACGGCGACTTCGACCACCTTGCCGCTGACCTGGGGGGCCATCCGGGTGACGACCCGGGTGGCCATGGCCTGGGGGGTCAGGGGCATCTTGATGTCGGCCAGCAGAAAGTAGCCAAACACCAGGACGAAGCAGATGATGGCCCACTTTATCCAGCGCTTGAATTGTTGATCCGGTGTCATCTTATTCTCTCTCTTCGTGCTGTGCGGCTATCTTGCCGAGGGCGTTGGCGGAGATGCGGTGCACAATGTCTTCAAACTGGGCCAGCTCCTGCTGGCTGATGCCGGTGAGCAGCTCCCGGCGCACGGCGATGATGCGGCCCTCGATCTGATCGAGCAGCGCCTTGCCCGCCGGGGTCAGGGTGACGATGCGGGCCCGCTTGTCCTGGCTGCAGCAATGGCGCTCGATCAGCCCCTGCTCCTCGAGCTGACCCAGGGTCCGCATCAGGGAGGGGAGCTCTATCTCCAGGGCCTCGGCCAGGGTCTTCTGGCTGAGGTGGCCGCCGAGGCGGCTGAGTTTCCACAGGGCGGTCCAGCGGGGATGGGTGAGCCCTAGAGGTGCCAGCTCGAGATCGGCCACGGTGCGCCAGAGCCGGTGCAATCGCCCCAGCTGCTCGGCGAGGGAGAGTTCTCGCAACATCTCCAGATCCTTTTTCATGACGGGCACCTCAATTACTTAGCTTGCGAAGCATTATATTTATTTCGCAGGCTAAGTAAATAGTGTGATACAGCTCACGTTCAGGTTTTTTGCCCGGGCCGTGGTGTTTAAGTTTTTATATGGCTTTGCGGGCCAGCTAACCGACAACGGCCGGGGGAGGCGCTAGAGTGGCCACCTTTGAGGTGCGCCAGGCTGGCCACTGACCCGGCCGGGGGACACCCTCACCCTGGGCTTTCCTGTCCGCTGCAAGGTTGAACGATGAAACTGCGCCACCAGCTAGTCACCCTCTCGCTTGGCTTGTCACTGCTGCTGATCCTGATCCTGGGCTGTCTGCTCGCCCTCTTCATGCGCCACCTGCTGGAGAACAACCTGAAGGAGAAGGGGAGCGATCTGGCCCGGGTGCTGGCGGCGGACAGCCGGGTGGTCCGGGCCCTGGAGAAGGGGAGCGATCCCGGGCTGCGGGATTATGTGCAGGGGATCTGCAGCCGCACCGACGCCGCCTACATGGTGGTGACCGACGAACATGCCAGGCGCCTGAGCCACCCCTCGCCCGAGCTGGTGGGCCAGACCTTCCGGGGGGAGGACATCTGGCCTGCACTCCAGTCGCGCGAGAGCTACTGCTCCCGGGACGTGGGCACCCTGGGTCCCGCCATCCGCTGCTTCGCTCCCGTAGTGGGGCCCGATGGCCAGGCCATCGGTGCAGTGGCGGTGGGTTATCTGATGCGCACCGTGGAGGGCACCTATCAGGAGCGGATCGCCCTGCTGGTCGGCGCCATCGCAGCGGTGCTGGGGTGCGGCCTGCTGCTGGCGCTCTGGGTGCAGCACCTGCTGCGCCGCACCCTGCTGGATCTGGAGCCGGAGACCATCGCCAATCGCTTCGCCCA
The DNA here is from genome assembly GCF_017939325.1 of Aeromonas sp. MaB10011B. Classification (NCBI taxonomy): domain Bacteria; kingdom Pseudomonadati; phylum Pseudomonadota; class Gammaproteobacteria; order Aeromonadales; family Aeromonadaceae; genus Aeromonas; species Aeromonas sp. MaB10011B. The sequence goes on from NZ_JAGKRK010000075.1 coordinate 232,118, forward strand.
GCAGGATCTGGTGCTGGAGGGGATCTCGGAGGGGATAGTGGCCCTGGACAACCAGCACAGGATCACCATGCTCAACAGCGCCGCCTTCTATCAGTTGCGACTGCCCGGCACCGGGCGCCACGCCCTGCTGGGCCGCTCCCTGGCGGAGCTGGCCCCCGGCCTCGTGCCCACGTTGCAGCAAGGGGGGGCGGTCAGGTTCACCGTGCAGGGGGATGACTTCGTCGGCCACTGGCAGGAGCTCAGCGGTCGCGAGCCGGGGCGCATGCTCATCTTCAGCCGGCCAGACGGCACCGGCAGCCTGGGCATGCAGGTGACCCACCTGCGCCAGTACGGCGAGATGCTGCGCATCCAGACCCATGAATTCGCCAACAAGCTCAGCAGCCTCTCCGGTCTGCTCCAGCTCGGCCACGTGGATCAGGCGGTAGACCTCATCCAGCAGGAGAACGAAGCCTGCCAGAACATGTTGCAGGATCTGCTGCGGGTCATCGAGAACAAGCCGGTGGCCGGGCTCATCCTCGGCAAGTTCAGCCGGGCGCGGGAGCTGGGGGTGGAGCTGGTGCTGGATGCGGGGTCGGCCCTCGGGGAGTATCCGGCCGAGGTGTCGGCGGATCTCATCACCTGCATCGGCAACCTGCTGGACAACGGCATTCGCGCCGCCTGGGGGAACCGCGAGCACGCCGCGCCCAGGGTGCTGCTCTCCCTCTATGATCTGGGGCGGCGGCTGGTGATCGAGGTGGAGGACAGTGGCGAGGGGGTGGACGAGGCGCTGGCGGATCACCTGTTCGACTACGGTGTCAGCCGCCAGACCGGGGATCACGGGGTCGGCCTCTTCCTGGTCAAGAAGACGGTGGCCAGGCGGGGGGGCGTGATAGAATGGCGTCGCACCGCCGAGCAGACGACCCTGTTTGGTATCTATTTGAATAAAAACCAATTGGTGTAAGTCATGAAGCCAATTTTCACGCTGATTATCGAGGATGACGAGCGGATAGGCGCCATGTTGGGGGAGCTGGTCTCCTCCACGGCCGGGTTCTCCCTGATGGGGCGGGCCGGCACCCTGGCCGAGGCGGATCGCCTGATGGCGGGGAGCGAGCCCCGCTTGCTGATGGTCGACATCTCCCTGCCCGATGGCTCGGGCCTGGAGTGGGTGAGCCGGCTGCGCAGCTACAACCGGGAGGTGATGGTGATGATGGTGACCGCCTCCTGCGACGTGGAGACCATACAGCAGGCCCTCAACCTGGGCGTGCAGGACTACGTCATCAAGCCGCTGCGGCTGTTTCGCATCCAGCAGAGCCTGGAGGAGATCCTGGTCCTGCATCGCCGCCTGTGCGAGCCGGGGGAGCTGGCCCAGAGCGACCTGGACCGCCTGATGGGCAAGGCGCGCAACCAGGGTCGGGAGGCGCGGGAGACCCCCAAGGGGATCGACGCCATCACCCTGCGACAGGTGCTGGATCTGCTGGCGGGGGAGCCGGACAACACCTTCTCCACCGACACCGTGGCCCTGCGCCTCTCCCTGAGTCGCACCACGGCCCGCCGCTACCTGGAGTTTCTGGAGTCAGAAGATCGGCTGGACGTGGAGCTCAACTACGGCCAGCGTGGCCGCCCGGAGCGGCGCTACCACTGGCGCCGGGAGTCGTGACCCCGCCGCGGGCACAACGCCGAAGAGGCCGCGCACACCATGCTGCGCAGGCCGCGCAGATAAAAGGGAGCCTTTGAGCTCCCTTTTGTTTTGCCCCGATGCGACCCGGCCCTTCTATCTGGGATCGCCCGAGAAGGGGTGCAGGGCGGTGCGGGCGCGCTCGAACAGGGCGATGAGATGATCCGCCACGGCTCTCACCCGCCGGGAGTGGGCGAGATCGCTGTGGAGCACCAGCCAGATGGGCTGATCCACTCCGAGCTCCGGCAGCAGGCAGACCAGATCCGTCTGGCGGGCCAGGTAGTGGGGCAGCACCGCGAGCCCCAGACCGGCCTGGGCGGCGGCGAGCTGGGCCGCCAGGGTGCTGGTCTCCACCCGGCAGGGGCGGCCGCGCAGCATGCGGGTCATCCATCTGGCGGCGGGCAGGTGGCTCTGGGTTTCGTTCCATCCGATGAAGTCATCCTGATCGAAGCTGGCGGCATCCAGCCCGGGGCTGCGGGCATCCAGGTAGGCGCCGGTCCCGTAGAGGCCAAAGCCCAGGGTGCCCAGGCGCCGCAGGGTGAGGTGGCCGGCATCGGGCTTGACCATGCGCACCGCGAGATCGGCATCGCGCCGGTGCAGGTTCACCGTCTGCACCCCGGTGACCAGCTCCACCCTCAGCTCGGGGTGCTGGGCAAAGAGCGTCGGCAGGGAGGGGATGATGAGGGGATTGGCCAGGTTCTCGGCAGTGGCGAGGCGCACGGTGCCGGCCACCTGTCCCTGCAACTGCCCCGCCTCGCCAAAGGCCAGTCCCGCATGTTCCAGCGCCTCGGCTCGCTCAAGCAGGGCCTCCCCGTCGTCGGTCAGGCGATAGCCCTGCTGGTGGCGGCTGAACAGGGGGAGGCCGAGGGCCGCCTCCAGCCTGTCCAGGCGCCGGGAGACGGTGGCCACCCCCATGCGAAGGGCGTGGGCGGCACCGCTCAGGGTGCCGCTGCGGGCGATGGCCAGGAAGACGCGGGCGTCGTCCCAGAGCAGGGGATCGTGCATAGTGTTTCCATAATCGGAAAATGGGTTGCCAGTTATCTCTATATCTCATTAATTTTCGGAAGACCATACTCCCCTGCAACTTGTCAGGGAGAAAATGCGATGCAACGACGAACACTGGGAGCCAACCTGCAGGTCTCTGCCCTGGTGCTGGGCTGCATGGGGATGAGCGAATTCTACGGGCCGCGGGACGATGAGATGTCCTTGCGAGTGCTGGCGGAGGCGGTGGAGCGGGGCATCGACCTGCTCGACACCGCCGACATGTACGGCCCCCACCACAACGAGGCGCTGATCGGGCGTTTTCTCGCGACCCGGCGGGGGCAGGTGAAGGTCGCCACCAAGTTTGGCATCGTGCGCCAGCACGGGGAGTACAGGCGTACCCTCGACAACAGCGCCCGCTATGCGCGCCAGAGCTGCGAGGGCTCCCTGCGCCGCCTCGGCATCGAGCAGATCGATCTCTACTATGTGCACCGCCTCGATCCGGCCCATCCCGTCGATGAGACCATGGCCGGGCTGGCGCAGCTGGTACAGGAGGGCAAGATAGCCCGCATCGGTCTGTGCGAGGTGAGCGAGGCCACCCTGAGGCGCGCCCATGCCGTGCACCCGGTGGCGGCGGTGCAGACCGAATACTCCCTCTGGACCCGGGAGGTGGAGGCGGCGGTGCTGCCCGCCTGCCGGGAGCTGGGGATTGGTCTGGTGGCCTACTCCCCCCTGGGGCGCGGGTTTCTGACCGGGCGTTACCAGCAGGAGGCGGTGTTCGAGGAAGGGGATTTTCGGGCCAGTCTGCCGCGCTTTCAGGGGGAGAACCTCGCCACCAACCGCACCCTGGTGCAGGCGGTCATGGCCCTGGCCCGGCAGAAGGGGTGCACGGCGGCGCAGATAGCCCTGGCCTGGCTGCTGGCGCAATGGGAGGGGATAGTGCCCATCCCCGGCACCCGGCGCCTGACCCACCTTGAGGATAACCTCGGCGCCCTCTCGGTGCGCCTCTCCCCAGCGGAGCTCGGGGCCCTGGGCCAGGCCATCCGGACCCTGCCGGTGGCGGGGGAGCGCTATACTGCCGAGGGGATGAAGGGGGTGAACGCATGAGCGGCTCGCACACGGATCGCCATGAACGGGCGTTCGCGCTGCTGGCCCGGCTCGATCCCCAGGCACCCACGCGAGTCGCCGCCAGCCTGGATGCCCTGCCACCGGAACTTGCCGAGCTGGTGCTGGGGTTTGCCTTTGCCGATGTGCTCGCCCGTCCCGGCATCGATCTCTGCACCCGCGAGATACTCACGGTGGCGACCCTGATGGGAATGGGCACGGCGCCCGGACAGCTCGAGTTCCATATCCGGGCCGCCCTCAATGTGGGGGTCAGCCGGGAGACCATCATCGAGATCCTGCTCCAGGTCGCCGTCTATGCCGGAGTGCCCGCCTGCATGAATGGCATCCGTGCGGCCCGCAGCGCCTTCGCCGCCCATGACAAGGGGCGGGGGGGCAGGGATTAAGGTGGAGACGTCACCCTGGCGAAAAGGTCAGGTGTGCCCTGACGAGGGCAGCAAGAAGGGAGCCGAGGCTCCCTTCTTTCATGGTGCTGGCCGGCTCAAGCCCCTTCTGGCAGAGGACGGCGTACCCTCGGCTTGAGCTGGGAGAGCATGACCCCGGTCAGGATGAGGCCGCCCCCCAGCAGGTGATAGCCGTGGATGGGCTCCCCCAGGGTGATGACGGCGATGAGGGCCGTGCACAGGGGCATCAGGTTCATGAAGACCGAGGTGCGCTCCGCCCCCAGGGTGGCGAGGCCGCGCATCCAGCAGTAGGCGGCGAAGATGGAGGAGGCGAGGCCGGCGAACAGCACCATGCTCCAGCCCTGGGCGGGAATGGCCAGGGAGTCGGCAGAGAGGGCCACCGGGATGAGCAGCATCACCGCCAGCAGGATCTGCAGGTAGAGGTTGAGCAAGGGGCCGAACGGCAGTTGCCAGCGGCGGATCAGCAGGCCATAGAGGGCATAGCTGGCCGCCCCCAGCAGCATCATGCCGTCGCCGGGGTTGATGCCGCTGTGCAGCAGTGCCAGGGGATTGCCCTGACCCAGCAGCCAGAGCACCCCGAACAGGGAGAGGCTCATGCCGAGCAGCGCCTGCTTGCCCGGCTTCTGGCCAAAGCAGCAGGCCCCGATGAGCAGGGTGAGCAGGGGCAGCAGGGAGCCGATGACCCCCATGTTGGTGGCCGAGGTGCTGTGGGCGGCGTAGTAGGCGAGGCACTGGTAGAGCACCATGCCGAGCAGGGAGAGCACCAGCAGCTTGCCGAGCCAGAGGCGGATGTCGGCCCGGCGGCGCCAGAGCTGCGGCAGGCAGAAGGGGGAGAGCGCGAGGGCGGCGATCACCCAGCGATAGAAGGAGATGGCGGCGGGATCCAGCACGCCGGCGGCGGCCTTGGAGACCACGGTATTGGCGGCCCAGATCAAGATGGCGAGCAGGGGGAAGAGAAAAGGCATAAGCACTCCTTGGTACGATGGGGAGAGTCTAGCCTTGTCTTGAACGAGGTAAGTAGCGTAAATAAGACATGTCATAACCGCTTTGGGACAATCTGCATGGGCACCCTCACCCTGGCCGAGCAGGATCGCCTGCTGGCCGACCCCAACCCCCTCTACTTTCGCTACAGCCAGATCCAGGGGGGCAAAGCCTGCGCCGAACACGCCCACCCCTGGGGTCAGCTCAGCCTCATCAGCCTGGGGGTCATGGTGGTGGAGGTGGGGGGAGAGCGGCTGGTGGCGCCCCCGGACTACCTCATCTGGGTGCCGGCGGACCTGCCCCACACCGCCTTCAACGAGCAGACCCTGGATTACACCTCCATCTACGTGAGCCACGCGCTGGCACCGCGCCTGCCACGGGAACCCCAGCTGCTGGCCCTCACCCCCTTGCTGCGGGCCCTGCTGGAGGACTTCACCCAGCGCCGGGTCGGGCACATGGAGGATGAGTGGGATGCCCGTCAGGGTGAGCTCTTCATCGAGAAGCTGGCCCGCACCCGTTGCCAGCCGAGCTACCTGCCCCAGAGCCGGGATCGCCTGCTGGCACCCTTGCTGGCGGCATTGCAGGCGGCGCCGGAGGACAACCGCACGCTGGTGGAGTGGGCCAGGGCGCTGCACACCACGGAGCGCACCCTGGCGCGGCGTTGCCAGAAGGAGCTTGGCATGAGCCTGGGCCAGTGGCGCACCCGGCTGCGGCTGGTGAAGGCGCTGGACTGGCTGCGGGGCGAGATGCCGGTGCAGGAGATCGCCTGGCGCCTCGGTTACGCCTCCACCTCGGCTTTCATCGCCATGTTCCAGCGCGAACAGGGCTGCGCCCCCCAGCGCTATCGCCAGCAGCTGGGCCAACCCGTGGCCTGAACCGCATGAAAAAGGGCGCCCGCAGGCGCCCTTGTGGATCACGGGATGGGCTTAGAAGAAGCCGAGGGGGTTGATGTCGTGGCTCACCAGCAGGTTCTTGGTGTTCTGGTAGTGGTCCAGCATCATCTTGTGGGTCTCGCGACCGATCCCCGACTTCTTGTAGCCGCCAAAGGCCGCATGGGCCGGGTAGGCGTGGTAGCAGTTGACCCAGACCCGGCCGGCCTGGATGCCGCGCCCCATGCGCCAGGCCAGATTGCTGTCCCGGGTCCACAGGCCCGCCCCCAGCCCGTACTGGGTGTCGTTGGCAATGGCCAGGGCATCCGCCTCGTCCTTGAAGGTAGTGACCCCGAGCGCCGGCCCGAAGATCTCCTCCTGGAACACCCGCATCTTGTTCTGGCCCGAGAAGATGGTGGGCTGGATGTAGAAGCCCCCCTCCAGCCCGCTCACCTTGGCCGGGCCGCCGCCCAGCAGCATCTTGGCCCCTTCGCCGCGGCCGATCTCCATGTAGCTCAGGATCTTGTCGAACTGCTCGCGGGACGCCTGGGCCCCCACCTGGGTCGTGGTGTCGAGGGGGTTGCCCTGCACTATGGTGCGGGCGCGGGCCAGCACCCGGTCCATGAAGTCGTCATAGATGCTGGCCTGCACCAGGGCGCGGGAGGGGCAGGTACACACCTCGCCCTGGTTGAAGAAGGTCATCAGCATCCCTTCCACCGCCTTGTCGATGTAGCTGCTCTCGTGCTGCATCACGTCGGCGAAGTAGATGTTGGGGGACTTGCCACCGAGCTCCACGGTGGAGGGGATCAGCTTGTCGGCGGCGCAGCGCAGGATATGGGCGCCCACCTCGGTGGAGCCGGTAAACGCCAGCTTCTGGATCCGGTTGCTGGTGGCGAGCGCCTGGCCCGCCTCGGCACCAAAGCCGTTGACCACGTTGACTACGCCAGGGGGCAGGATGTCCTTGATGAGATCCATCATCAGCATGATGGTGACCGGGGTCTGCTCGGCGGGCTTGAGCACGCTGCAGCAGCCGGCCGCCAGTACCGGGGCCAGCTTCCAGGCGGCCATCAGCAGGGGGAAGTTCCACGGGATGATCTGGCCGACCACGCCGATGGGCTCCTTGAAGTGGTAGCTGACGGTGTTCTGGTCCAGCTCGGCGGCGGAGCCCTCCTGGGCGCGGATGCAGCCGGCGAAGTAGCGGAAGTGATCTACCACCAGGGGCAGGTCGGCGGCCAGGGTCTCGCGCACCGCCTTGCCGTTCTCCCAGGTCTCGGCGACGGCGAGCACTTCAATGTTCTGTTCGATGCGATCGGCGATGCGCAGCAGCAGGTTGCTGCGCTCGGTGACGCTGGTCTTGCTCCAGCTGGCGAACGCCTTGTGGGCCGCGTCCAGGGCGAGCTCGATGTCGGCGGCGTCGGAGCGGGCCACCTCGCAGAACACCCGGCCATCCACCGGCGAGATGTTCTCGAAATAGCGGCCGGCGCGCGGCGCCACCCAGTCGCCACCGATGAAGTTGTCATAACGGGATTTGAAGCTGACCAGGGCACCTGCCTGACCGGGAGCGGTATAAATCATCTCATCATCCTTATGTGTGTGTGGTCCTGACCGGCCTGGTGGGCAGTCCGGTTGCTTCCTGTCATCGCAAGGGGCGTGCCAGCGGGCGGCGCTCTACACAAAAAGGTTGCAAAAACGTTATCAAACGGGGTGCCAAGGGGTATCTTGGTTAACCAGTGCCCCCCAGGGCGGCCCCCAAACTGTGCCGTTTCTGAACATCGGGTGTGACACTGTGCCGTTTGTGAACAGGAGACGTGATGAAGGCGCTCCCCCAAGGCGGCCCTATTCGCGAGTGTGTAGAAGGAGGTGTGATGAGCGAGTTGCCTCAATCCGGTGCCAGCCCAATCCAGCGCTCCTGGGAGCGCTGCCTGCATCAGGGGCTGAGCCGCCAGCAGAGCGCCGAGCTGGACTTGCTGCCCCAGGGGGAGCTGTCGGCTCGCCAGGAGCAGCACAGGACGCTCATCGCCTGCTTCCAGCGCTTCGTGCTGCCGCTCTTTGGCCAGTTGCTGGCGGGCAGACCCTGTCGTCTTCTGCTGTGTGACGGCGAGGGGGCCATTCTTGCGGTGAGCGGAGACGACCGGTTTGCCCGCCATGCCGAGCGCATTTTTTTGCGCAGCGGCGCCCGCTGGGGGGAGGCGAGCAAGGGCACCAACGCCATCGGCACCGCGCTGGCCGAGCAGAGCGAGGTGCAGGTGCTGGGGGCGCAGCACTTCTTCGCCCAGCACAGCTTTCTCAGTTGCAGCGCCTGCCCCCTGCTCGGGCCGGACGGGCAACTGCTCGGCGTGCTCGACATCTCCACCAATGCGGCCCACCACGGCGGCGACATGCTGGGCACCGTGCGCCTCCTGGCCATGACCCTGGAAAACGCCCTGCTGGCCCGCCAGCCGGGCTGGCTGGTGGATCTCGATCCCCAGAGTCTCTGGTCTGCCCGCCTGCTGCTGGGGGAGGGGGGCGAGCTGCTCGGGGCCAACCGGGCCGGTCGGCTCTGGCTCGGCCAGCACCCCTTCGACGGTCAGCAGTTGCTGCGCGAGCGCCGCGGCCTGCGGCTGGTGCCGGAGGCGGGGGAGCGCGCCGCCAGGCTTCCCCTGCCGAGCGCGGTTGAGGAGGGGAGATCGCAGGCGCAGCAGGTGCCGCTCAAGATGCTGGAGCGGGGCATCTCATTGCTCATCGAGGGGGAGACCGGCAGCGGCAAGGAGCACCTGGTGCGCACCCTGCACGCCAGATCGAGCCGTCGGGAGCGGCCTCTGGTGTGCGTCAACTGCGGCGCCCTGCCGGCGGAGTTGGTGGAGGCCGAGCTGTTCGGCTACGTGGGGGGGGCCTTCAGCGGTGCCCGCAGCCAGGGCAGCCAGGACTATCTGCGCGCCGCCCACGGCGGCATCCTGATGCTGGATGAAATTGGCGAGCTGCCGCTCCAGGCCCAGACCCGGCTGCTGCGGGTGTTGCAGGAGCGCGTCGTCACCCCGGTAGGCAGCCACAGACCCGAGGCGGTGGATTTCTGGCTGGTCAGCGCCAGCCATCGGGATCTGGCGGCCATGGTGGCGGCCGGCACCTTTCGCGAAGATCTCTACTACCGCATCTGCGGCTGGCGCCAGCAACTGGCACCCCTGCGGGCCTGGTCGGTGCCCGAGCGTCAGGGGTTGATCCTGAACCTGCTCGCCCAGATGGACCCGGCGCTACAACTGAGCCGGGAGGCGGAGCAGCGGTTGCTGGCTCACCCTCTGCCCGGCAACGTGCGCCAGCTCAAACAGGCGCTGGAGGTGGCCTGTGTACTGGCAGAGGGGCAGGGCTGGATTGAACCTGCCCATCTGCATCTGCCCGCCGTGGAGGGGGGGCAGAGCTCACCTTTGGGAGGGAGTACCCTGCGCGAGCAGAGTCGGCAGCGGGTGCAGCAGACCCTGGCAGAGTGCGGCGGCAACGTGAGCGAGGCGGCGCGCCGTCTTGGCATCAGTCGCACTACCCTCTATCGGGCACTGCGGGAGGAGGGGTGAAGGGTGTCGCGCCATCCAGCGCTTGTGTAGACTGCGAAGGCAAGGACGTTTTTTCGTTATGTTTCCATCGCAGGGAGTGCGCAATGATCCATCTTACGACCGACGAGGCTCCCCGCCTCTCTCCCGCCAGCTGGCCGATGCCGCTTGCGCCCCATGGGGCCCGTGCCGGTTAGTCGGCACCCGTCTGCGCCCGGTGCGGCGCGTGTAATAACCTTGGATCTGGATCAGCGCGGTCCGGCGCTTCAAGGTGTAGGGTAAAAGCCCTTTTTCAGGTGTGATGCCGATGATCCCTTCCTATTCCCGCATGACGACGCTGTTGTTCTGGTGCCTGCTGGCGGCGAGCCTGCTGGCCATGGTGTTATTCGAATTCGGACCCGAGCGGCGGCTCGACATCCTGAGCCAGGCCGGTTTGTCCGTGCGTGCCCAGGATGACAGGGCCCACAAGGGCTCCTCCGTCGCCACCCTGAGTCAGGGGGGCGACAGACCCGCCATCCAGTGCACCCTGCGAAGCCAATATGCCTATCCTTTCTGCGAGCTGGTTCTGACCCTGACCGACCCCGAGCGGGGGCTGGATCTCTCCGGCTTCACCGGGGTGCGGGTGAGGCTGGATGTAGAAGGGCAGGGGGTACAGGCCTGGCGCCTTTATCTGCGCAACTACGATCCCGTCTATTCGACGCGGGAAGACGAGAGTTCCCACAAGTTCAACGAAGTGCTCTTCACCGCCAGGGATTTTGGCCGCGAGCAGGATGTCCCCCTGAACGTCTTCGCCCCCAGCTCCTGGTGGGTGCAGCAGTACGACATTCCGCTGGTCCAGCAGGGGCCGGATCTGCACCATGTCTATGCCATCGAGATCGCCTCCGATGACAAGATGCTGCCGGGGGAGTACCGGTTGCGGCTCGAGCGGCTGGAGTTCTATGGCCGCTGGTGCAAGCCGGGGGACTTCTATCGCTATCTGCTGCTGGGGTGGCTTGTCTACGGCGTGCTGCTCTTCCTGGTCCAGAATCTGATGTTTGGCGATCGGCTGCGCAAGGCCAGGGAGGCGCGCCTCGCGGCTGAAGCCCTGAGTGCGAGCCTGTGCGAGCAGAACCGGCGTACCGAGGAGGAGGCCCGCTACGATCCCCTGACCGGGGCCCTCAACCGGCTCGGCGGCGAAAAGCTGCTCGGGGAGCTCGGCGAGATGCCGCTCTCCTTCATCTATATCGACATCGATCACTTCAAGGGGGTCAACGACGGTCACGGCCACCCGGTGGGGGACGAGGTGCTCAAACACATGGTGAGCGAGCTGCTGCGCCATTGTGACAGCCTGTGCCGACTGGTGCGCTGGGGCGGGGAGGAGTTCGTGCTGGTCTGCCTCCATTACGACGAGGGACGAGCCGCCACCCTGGCGGAGCGGCTGAGAGGGGCGCTGGAGGGGTACAGGCACTGGCCGCTGGGGCTCGGTATCACCGCCTCCTTCGGGGTGGCCGAGCGGCGCAAGGATAGCCTGGAGCAGGCGCTCAAGCGGGCCGACGAGGCGCTCTATCAGGCCAAGCAGAATGGTCGCAACCGGGTGGAGGTGGCGCCCGACTGATCCGGCGCTGGAGCCCATGGCCGGGCGGGGCTATCATGCGCCCCATCATTTATCCGAGGAGAGATGCCATGGCACAACACATTGGCGCCCTGACGCTGCTGGTGGCGGATTACGACGAGGCCATCGCCTTCTTCACCCGGGGAATGGGCTTCGAGCTACTGGAAGACACCCCCCTCGACGAGCCGGGCAAACCGGGCAAACGCTGGGTGCGGGTCGCTCCCAAGGGGGCTCCCGGCTCCGCCCTGCTGCTGGCCCGCGCGGCCAACGAGGAGCAGCGCGCCGCCATCTGTCGCCAGGGGGGCGGTCGGGTCTTCCTGTTTCTCGAGACCGACGACTTCTGGGGCGATTACGAGCGGATGCAGGCCTATGGCGTTCGTTTTTGTGAACAGCCGCGCCTCGAACCTTACGGCACCGTGGTGGTGTTCGAGGACATCAGTGGCAATCGCTGGGACCTGCTGCAACTCGCTGCTGCCAACTGAATCTGAAAACGTTTATCATCCCGCCCGTCATAAAGTCATAAAAGTGTCACAGAAAGTTCTAATAATTGGCGCACCCATCTTCACAGAGGAGAGAGAAGGGATATGGCTAAGCGAATTCTGGTGGTCGAGGACGAGGCACCGATCCGCGAAATGCTCTGCTTCGTGCTTGAGCAGAAGGGATATGAAACAGTAGAAGCAGAAGATTACGCCGATGGACTGGCAAAGGTGCGCGAACCCTACCCCGAACTCATCGTGCTGGACTGGATGATGCCAGGCGGCAGCGGTATCCAGTTCCTCAAGCAGCTCAAGCAGGATGAGATGACTCGCCAGATCCCGGTGGTGATGCTGACCGCCCGGGGCGAGGAAGAGGACAAGGTGCGCGGGCTCGAGGCCGGTGCCGACGACTACATCACCAAACCCTTCTCCCCCAAGGAGCTCACCGCCCGCCTGCACGCCGTGATGCGCCGTGTCTCTCCCACCTCGGTGGACGAGGTGATCGAGGTGCAGGGGCTCAAGCTGGATCCCGTTTCCCACCGGGTCAGTGCCGAGGAGAAGGCCCTCGACATGGGGCCGACCGAATTCAAGCTGCTGCACTTCTTCATGACCCACCCCGAGCGGGTCTACAGCCGCGAGCAGTTGCTCAACAACGTCTGGGGTACCAACGTGTATGTCGAGGACAGGACGGTAGACGTACACATTCGCCGCCTGCGCAAGGCCATCGAAGAGACGGGGCACGACAGATTGATCCAGACGGTGCGCGGGGCTGGCTACCGCTTCTCGACCCGTCTCTAGGTCAGGGCCAGTGCCGCCAGCGCCTGCCGGCGGGCATTGGACCCGGCTCTTTGCTGTCTCTAGGAGATCTTAATGTTGCAACCTTACGCCTGGCGGCGACAGTTGTGGCGAATGGCGTTCTTCTACAGCCCCTTCGTCTTGGTAGGTTGGTTAATCGATCATCTCGTTCTCTGCCTGCTGGTGGCCACTGTGGTGCACCTGGTCTGGCACTACCGCTTCCAGAAGCGGCTGTCGGACTGGCTGTGGCACGATCGCAGCCTGGTGCCGCCCCACGGCAGCGGCAGTTGGGAGCACATCTTCAACGGCATCTACAAGTTGCAGCAGCGTCACCGGGCCCGGCGCCGGGAGCTGGCGGGCCTCATCCGCCGCTTTCGGGAAGGGGCGGAGGCGCTGCCCGATGCGGCCGTGGTGTTTCGTACCGACGGCAGCATCCTCTGGTGCAACCGGCTGGCGGAGCAACTGCTCGGCTTTCGCTGGCCCGAGGATGCCGGCCAGCACATCGGCAACCTGATCCGTCACCCCGCCTTCGTCGCCTATCTGGGCAAGGGGCAGTATGACGAGCCGTTCGAGATGCACTCCCCCATCAACGAGGAGAAGTTCCTCGAATTTCGCATCATGCCCTATGCGGAGGACCAGGCCATGCTGGTGGTGCGGGACGTGACCCGGCTGCGCAGCCTGGAGAAGACCCGCAAGCACTTCGTCTCCAACGTCTCCCACGAGTTGCGTACCCCGCTCACCGTGCTCAAGGGGTATCTGGAGATGACCGAGGAGCCGCCGCCCCCCGCCATGTGGGCCAAGGCGCACAAGGTGATGATGGAGCAGACGATCCGCATGGACAATCTGGTTAACCAGCTGCTCACCCTGTCGCGCATCGAGGCGGCGCCCACCGTGGATCTCTCCCATCTGGTGGACATGCCCGCCATGCTGGGGCTGCTGGAGCAGGAGGCGCGGGCACTCTCCGGCGAGCGGGCCCACGAGATCGTCTTCATGGTTCAGCCCAATCTGCTGGTGCGCGGGGATCAGGATCAACTGCGCAGCGCCGTCTCCAACCTGGTCTACAACGCCATCCACTACACCCCGGCGGGGCGCAAGATCACCGTGGAGTGGCGCAAGCAGGGGAGCATGGCGCTGTTTGCGGTGCAGGATGAGGGGGAGGGGATCCCCCCCGAGCATCTGGCGCGGCTCACCGAGCGGTTCTATCGGGTCGACAAGGCCCGCTCGCGCCACACCGGAGGGTCCGGGCTCGGCCTTGCCATCGTCAAGCACGCCCTGAGTCATCACGATGCCCATCTCGATATCGAGAGCCGGGTCGGTGCGGGCAGCCGCTTCAGCTTTCTCATTCCCGCCCGCATGGTGCTGGTGAAATAATATTTTGTGTCAATGTGTTAGCAACGAGAGAAGGGCTGCATCGCAGCCCTTTTTTCATCCGGGCCACTCTCGGCCCATGTCATCAAAGTGTCATATAAATTCCATAAATTTGTCACTGCCAGGCCAGATACTGGCGCCGTCTTAAAGAACGGACCTTCTGTAACACTGGAGAAGGAGTGGTGCTGGCCCACGGATCATTGCGATCGGGTGTCAACCACGTTTAGACGTCAACCTGACGATTGCCTTCTGCAACCTTGGACTTGGAGAGATTGGATGAAACTCAACAAACTGGCTGGTGTCATCGGATTCACCGCAGCAACCCTGTTTTCTGTCAGCGCTCTGGCTGCCGGTGTGGATAAAGACCTGCCGGAATACACACCGACCAGCGGCATCTCGGGCAACCTGTCCTCTGTCGGCTCGGACACCCTGGCCAACATGATGACCCTGTGGGCCGAAGAATTTAAGCGCATGTATCCCAACGTCAACGTGCAGATCCAGGCCGCCGGTTCTTCCACCGCACCGACTGCCCTGACCGAGGGCGTCGCCCAGTTTGGCCCCATGAGCCGTGCCATGAAGGCCGGTGAAGAGGAGGCATTCGAGAAGCGCTACGGCTACAAGCCGACCGCCATCCGCGTCGCCGTCGATGCCCTGGCCGTGTTCGTCAACAAGGACAACCCCATCAAGGGGCTGACCATGTCGCAGATCGACGCCATCTTCTCCAGCACCCTCAAGTGCGGCGAAGCCAAGGCGGCCACCAAGTGGTCTGATCTGGGTCTGGACGGCAGCTGGTCCGGCAAGGATCTGCAACTGTTCGGTCGCAACTCCGTGTCCGGTACCTACGGTTACTTCAAGGAACACGCCCTGTGCAACGGTGACTTCAAGAGCGGCGTGAACGAGCAGCCGGGCTCCGCCTCCGTGGTACAGTCCGTCTCCTCCTCCCTGAACGGCATCGGCTACTCCGGTATCGGCTACGTCACCTCCGGCGTGCGCGCCGTTCCGCTCTCCAAGGATGGCAAGACCTTCATCGAGGCGAGCTCCGACAACGCCATCACCGGCAAGTACCCGCTGTCGCGCTTCCTGTACGTCTACGTGAACAAGCATCCGAACAAGCCGCTCTCCCCGATGGAGCAGGAGTTTGTGAAGATGATGCTCTCCAAGGCGGGCCAGACCATCGTTGCCAAGGACGGCTATGTGCCGGTCCCGGCCAAGGTGGTTCAGGCCGACCTGAAGAAGCTGGGCATCATGTAACAGAACATGCCCTTGCAGAAAAACGAGCCCCATGCGGGCTCGTTTTCATTGGTGCGCCCCAGGATCTTTTTGGTCGCATGGCGCAGCGCCCGGCTTGCGCCGGGCGGCGGCATTTCCGAGAATAGGGCAACTTCACGGCAAAGGACCCTCTCATGCGCGCATCTTCCCTCTCCAGACTGGCCCTGACGGCCTTGTGCAGCGCCCTGCTGGCCGGCTGCGCCCAGTCACCGACCGGTCGCAACCAGATGCTGCTCTTCTCCCCCCAGCAGATGAACCAGCTGGGCGCCGACTCCTTCACCCAGATGAAGCAGCAGGAGAAGGTGAGCACGGATGCCAGGATGAATGCCTATGTGGGCTGCGTGGCCAAGGCGGTGACCGCCCAGGTGCCTGCCAGCTATGGCATCACCAGCTGGGAGGTGGTGGTGTTCGACTCCAAGGAGATCAACGCCTTCGCCCTGCCCGGCGGCAAGATAGGCGTGTACAGCGGCCTGCTGAAAGTCGCCAAGAATCAGGACCAGCTCGCCACCGTCATCGGTCACGAGCTGACCCACGTGCTGGCCCAGCACTCCAACGAGCGCCTCTCCCGGGATCAGCTGACTGGTATCGGGCTGGCGGTGGCGGACGCCGCCATCGGCAGCAGCGACAGCCTCGGGGGCGCTGCCACCATGGCCGCCCTGGGCCTCGGGGTCCAGGTGGGGATAGCCCTGCCTTATGGCAGAACCCAGGAGAGCGAGGCGGACCGGCTCGGCCTCGAGCTGATGGCCCGCGCCGGGTTCAACCCGGCCGAAGCCGTCACCCTGTGGCAGAACATGAGCGCCGCCTCCGGTGGCAAGGCACCGCCCCAGCTGCTCTCCACCCACCCCAGCGACCAGAGCCGGATCGCCAACCTGCAGGCCCAGCAGGCCGAAGTGCAGCCACTGTACCAGCAGGCGAAAGCATCAGGGCTGGTTCCCCAGTGCAAGGCGTAAGCCTGCGCCTGGCGCGTCCCGCCGATGCCGCCGCCATGACGGTGATGCAGCGGGCGAGCTGGCTGGCGGCCTACGGGGAGGTGCTGGGGGCCGACATGCTGGCCCAGCTGGCGGTGACCGACCACCTGCAGATCTGGCGACACCGGCTCGCCGAGCCCGGCCCCGTTCCCATGCTGGTCTGTCAGGACGACGTGGTCATAGGCCTGCTCTACTGGCAGCCCTCTTTGGAGGAAGGCTTGATGACGGCGCGGATCCGGGCGCTCTACCTTCATCCCGATCACTGGCGTCAGGGTCATGGCAAACGGCTGTGGCAGGCGGTGGCGGTGCAGATGCGCCGGGCCGGTTGCGAGTGTGTCAGGCTCTGGCTGCTGGATGGCAATCACATCGGCGAGGGATTCTACCTGCGCCGCGGCTTCATGTTCGACGGTCAGGAGCGCACCCTGATGAGCCTCGGACACCCTTGCCAACAACGACAAATGTTCCGTTTGCTTTGAGCTGGCTCCCGTTTTTCGCCCCTGGTCACTTTATTTTTTTTGCGAATTAATACAATGTGCCCCATCTGGACAGACCGAGGTGGCCGGGTCCACCGCAAGGGAGTGTGGCATGTACTACGGATTTGATATTGGCGGCACCAAGATTGCCTTCGCGGTGTATGACGACGCCCTGACCCTCTGCCATGAAGAGCGGGTGAGCACGCCGGGCAACGACTACCCGGCGCTGCAGCAGCTTGTGCGCGAGCGGGTCGAGGCGGCGGATGCGCGCTTCGGGGTGAAAGGGGCCGTCGGCATCGGGTTTCCGGGGATCCTCAATCGCCTCGACGGGAGCATAGTGGCGGCCAACCTGCCCGCCATCCATGGCCGCCATCTGGGGGCGGATCTGGCCGAACTGCTGGGCCGACCGGTCAAGGTCGACAATGACGCCAACTGTTTCCTCTGGTCGGAAGTGCATCAGGGGGCCGCAGACGGTGCTGGCAGCGCCCTCGGCGTCACCATAGGTACCGGCATCGGCGGCGCCGTCTACCTGGCGGGCAAGCTCATCCAGGGGCGCAACTGGCTGGCGGGGGAGATAGGTCACTACCCGCTGCCCGCCACCATCCTGATGAAATACCCGGATTTGCCCCGTCCCCGCTGTGGCTGCGGGCGCCTGGTCTGTTTCGAAACCTATGCGTCGGGCACGGGCCTGGAGCGGCTATACCACCATGTTCATGGAGAACGGGTGAGCGGCCACCAGATCGTCGCCCGTGCCGATGCCCGTGAGGCGGCGGCCCTCTCGACCATCGACTGCTGGCTCGAGATCATCGCCGCTGGCCTCGCCACCGCCATCTCGGTGATTGATCCCGATGTGGTGGTGCTGGGGGGCGGCCTGAGCGCCCTGCCAGCCCTCTATGAGGAGTTGCCCAAACGTCTGCCCGGCCACCTGCTGCCCGGTGTCGCCCTGCCGGCGATCCGCGAGGCCCGCTTCGGTGGAGCCGGCGGTGTGCGCGGTGCAGCCCTGCTCAATCTGTGAGATCGGACAGAGGGTCTGATCTCCCCGAACAAGGAGTCATCATGACCCGTCTTGAAATCTGTATCGACAACCTCGAATCCCTGTTCACCGCCCAGGCGGCCGGCGCCGATCGCATCGAGCTCTGCTCTGCGCTGGGGCTGGGCGGTCTCACTCCCTCCTATGGTTTCATGCAGCAGGTGGCGCGCCACGCCACCGTCCCCGTCTACGCCATGATCCGTCCACGCGCCGGAGATTTTTGCTTCAACGACGGCGAGTTCGAGATGATGCTCTTGGATATCGCGGCCGCTCGTGCTGCGGGCCTGCAAGGGGTGGTGGTCGGTCTGCTGGATGAAGATGGACGGGTACCCGAAGGCAAGCTCCGGCAACTGGTCGAGGCGGCGGGGCCGCTCGGCGTCACCTTCCACCGGGCCATCGATCTCTCCTCCGACTGGCGGCTGGATCTCGAGACGATCGTCGCGGCAGGTTGCGAGCGCATTCTGAGCTCCGGCCATGCGCCGACCGCGCTGGCGGGGCTCGAAACCCTGCAGGCCATGCACCAGGCGCTGGCGGGTCGCGCCAGCCTGATGCCCGGGGCCGGGGTCAACGCCGACAACGTGCGCACCATCATCGAATTCACCGGCGTCAATGAAGTGCACATGTCCGGCATGGGCTGGCGCGGCGGCATGGTGCCCCATGGTGTGAACATGGGCACTTCGGACGATGGCCGGGTCAACATCACCGACGGCGCCAAGGTCGCAGCGGTGAGGGCACTGCTGGACAGGGCCTGATACAGACCGTGCGGCGCCATGGTGCCTCTATCTGTGACGTCAACATGGGCACCTCGGACGACGGCCGGGTCAACATCACCGACGGCGCCAAGGTCGCGGCGGTGCGGGCTCTGCTGGACAGGGCCTGATACAGACTGTGCGGCGCCATGGTGCCTCTCTCTGTGACGTCAACATGGGCACCTCGGACGATGGCCGGGTCAACATCACCGATGGGGCCAAGGTCGCGGCGGTGAGGGCGTTGCTGGACAGGGCCTGATACAGACTGTGCGGCGGCATGGTGCCCTGTTTTGCTCCCTTCTCCCCTTGCGGGAGAAGGGGCGGGGATGAGGGGGCCGATGTGAGGCGTCTCCCACCGGCGGGCAATTGAGGGGCGTCTTGGCAGCACGGTGCAAAAAAGTCTGTTATCATCCCGTCTCTTTTACCATCAGGACCCGGAGCAACCTCTCAATGTCCCAATACGACTCTATCGAACAGAAGGCCAGCTACGGCATCGGCCGCAACATGGGCGACCAACTGGCTCAGCAAGCCTTCGCCGGTCTGGATATCCCGGCCCTGCAACAAGGTCTGGCTGATGCCCTGAACGGTCTGGAGTTCGCGGTCAGCCGTGACGATATCAACGATGCCTTCCAGGTCATCACCGCCCGTATGCAGGAAGAGCAGGAAGCTGCCGCCAAGGCCGCTGCCGCCGAAGGCGAAGCCTTCCTGGCCGACAACGCCAAGCGCGCCGAAGTGAAGACCACCGACTCTGGTCTGCAATATGAAGTCATGGTCGAAGGCAATGGTGCCGTGCCGGTTGCCGGTCAGTCCGTGCGCGTGCACTACCACGGTACCTTCACCCACGGTGGTGTGTTCGACAGCTCCGTTGCGCGCGGCCAACCGGCCGAGTTCCCAGTGACCGGCGTGATCGCCGGTTGGGTGGAAGCGCTGCAGATGATGCCGGTTGGCTCCAAGTGGAAGCTCTACATTCCGCAGGATCTGGCCTACGGTGCCCGTGGCGCCGGCTCCATCCCGCCGTACTCCGCTCTGGTATTCGAAGTGGAGCTGCTGGACATCCTGTGATCCGGCTGGCGTGATGCAAACGGCGACCCTGAGGTCGCCGTTTGTTTTTGGACCGCCCAAACGGGCCATGTGCCTACGGCGGGGATTTGGATATAGTCAGAGCGTCGTCCATTCCGGCCATGTGAGGGAGACACGCCATGGCAGCCATCATCGAGGTCGTCGATCTCGTCAAGCACTTCCCCGGCGTCAAGGCGGTGGACGGGCTCAGTTTTGCCATTCCCGCCGGCAGCTGCTTCGGCCTGCTCGGCCCGAACGGGGCGGGCAAGACCACGACCATAGAATTGCTGGAGGGGCTCCTCACCCCGGACAGCGGCCAGATCCTGTTTCACGGCGCCCCGCGCGGCCCGGATTATCGCTCCCGCATCGGCATCCAGTTCCAGCACACGGCGCTGCAGGATTTCCTGACGGTGCGCGATACCCTGCGCCTGTTCGCCAGCCTCTACCCCAATCCCTTGCCACGGGAGCTGCTCATCGATCTGTGCGCCTTGGGCGAGTTCATCGACAGGGACAGTCGCAAGCTCTCGGGGGGCCAGCGTCAGCGCCTGCTGCTGGCTCTGGCCCTGCTCGGGGATCCCGAACTGCTGTTTCTGGATGAGCCCACCACAGGACTGGATCCCCAGGCGCGCCACCACTTCTGGCAGCGAATAGAGGCGATCAAGGCCCAGGGCAAGACGGTGGTGCTCACCACCCACTACATGGACGAAGCGCAGCAGCTGTGCGATCTGATTGCCATCGTCGATCACGGCCACCTGCTCAGTCTGGATACGCCGGCTGCCTTGCTGGCGCAACACTTCGACGGCGTGCTGGTGCGCCTTGGGGGGCACCCGGCCCTGGCTGGGCTCGGCTATCCCCTGCGTCCGGTCGGCGATCAGGTGGAGCTCTGTTGCCCCGACGTGGCGACCCTGTTGCCAGCCTTGCTGGATCTTGGTGTGCCGCTCACCGGCATGCAGGTGCGCTCCCCCAATCTAGAAGATCTCTTCCTGAACCTGACCGGCCACAGCCTGCGGAGCGGCGCATGAGAGGGATGACCGAGTTCTGTCTGACCGTGGCCCCCGTGTTGCGGTACGCCTTGCCGACATGCAATCCCGGGAGTGGACGATGAAGGGATCCCTCAAGCGCATCGGGGCGCTCTTCTATGCCCGCACCCTCGAGTTCGTACGCGATCGCGCGGCCCTGGTGTGGAACCTGCTTTTCCCGCTCCTGCTGGTCATCGGCTTCTCCCTCATCTTCTCCGGCCCGCCCAAGCCGCTGGTACAGATCGGGGTGGTGGGGGAACTGCCTGCAACCTATGCCCCACTGCGCGCCGTGCCGCTGCTCAAGATCATCCCCTATGACGAGGCGTCGAGAGGTCAGCTCAAGGTCCGTCACCATCAGCTGGACCTGCTGCTCTCACCCGCCGGGGGGCGTTACTGGATAAACCCGGACGCCCCTCAGGGGGCCATGGCCGAGTATCTGCTGCGCCAGGCGGTGCAGGGGCCCTTGCAAAGAGAGACCCTGAGCGGGCGCGCCATTCGCTACGGCGACTGGCTGCTGCCCGGGGTGATCGGCATGAACCTGATGTTCTCCGGCCTGTTCGGGGTCGGGTTTGTCATCGTGCGTTATCGCAAGAACGGGGTGCTGAAACGGCTGCGAGCCACGCCGCTCGGCGCGCTGGAGTTTCTCTTCGCCCAGTTGCTGTCACGGGTGCTGATCACCCTGGTGGTGAGCCTGCTGGTCTTCTGCGCGGCCTACTGGTTGCTGGATGTGCCCCTCATCGGGTCGGGGTGGCTGCTGCTGGTGATCGCCCTGGCGGGAGGAACGGCCATGGCCTCCCTTGGCCTGCTCATCGCCGCTCGCCTGCAGAACGAGGAGCTGGCGAGCGGTTTGCTCAATCTCATCAGCTTGCCCATGATGTTTTTATCCGGTGTCTGGTTCTCGCTAGAAGGCGCGCCCGCCTGGCTGCAGCAGCTTGCGGCCAGGCTGCCCCTCAGCCAGATCATCGAAGCAGCCCGCGCCGTGATGCTGGAAGGGGCGGGATGGCAGGAGGTGGCAGGCCCTCTGGGCCAGGTCATGGTGTTCGCCCTGGTGTGCATCTCGCTGGGAACCATGCTGTTCAAATGGAGTGCAAAATGAAACCTGTTCTGTGGTTGTTGCTGGTGGCGGCCTTGCCTGTGCAGGCAGGTACCCTGCGTTGCAAGAACGCCTTGCTGACCGAGGGAGACACCACGGCAGAGCTGCTGGTTCGCTGCGGCCAGCCGATGCTCAAGGAAGATCTCACCCGCTTCGAGGAGAACGGCTTCGGGGCGAGAGTGACGGTCAAGTATGCCGAGCGCTGGACCTACAACTTTGGCAAGCGGGAATTCATGCAGTTTGTCACCGTCGAAAACGGCGTCATCACCGACATTGCGGATGGTCCACGGGGAGGATGACCTCCTGGTTTTCTGAAGCCCAGCCTGCGGGAGATGAGGTCGCCATTTCCCCGCCTTTTACCTCTTTTTCTGTTGCTTTTCCCTGCCTGTTATCGCCATTTTTCCATATGGGCTCATGCTGCCTCACTCTGGTGCTTTTGGCATAAAACTGAATCTGATGAGTCAGTTGTCAGCAGAAATGGCTGCCCCAATGCGGTGCAGCCGATTTATTTTCGAAAAATAATCCTCATGCCAAGAAGGGTTTTAAGCAGCAGGCTATTTGGCAAATAAGGGTCTACTTTTGATTCTGAGAGTGCATATTCCCCCGTTTAGATATTTTGTTCTGTTGCACCATGGTTGGGCCGGATTGCACCGATTGACAGGTTTTTCTGCGGCTGGATAAGCTGCCAAAAAGCAGGGAAACGATGGCATCTCGCTAGATTTTGATGCCTGTTCGAATCAAACCACAGGGAAGAGTGACATGAAGCAGATACACAAGGCAGGTATGGTGATGGCGCTGTCGCTGATGGCAGCCAATGCGTGGGCGGACGGTACGCTGGATGCCGTCAAGAAGAAGGGATTCGTGCAGTGCGGGGTCGGTGACGGCCTGCCCGGGTTCTCCAACCCGGATGCCAAGGGAACCTGGACCGGGCTCGACGTGGATGTGTGCCGCGCCGTGGCCGCCGCGGTACTGGGGGACGCCAGCAAGGTCAAGTATGTCTCCCTCACCGCCAAGGAGCGCTTTACCGCCCTGCAGTCCGGGGAAGTGGATCTGCTCTCGCGCAATACCACCTGGACCCTGACCCGGGATGGGTCGCTGGGCCTCACGTTCGCCGGGGTGAACTACTACGACGGGCAGGGGTTCCTGGTCAAGCAGTCCCTCGGGGTCAAGAGCGCCAAGGAGCTTGACGGTGCCGCCGTCTGTATCCAGTCCGGTACCACTACCGAGCTCAACCTGGCCGACTATTTCCGCGCCAATGGCGGCATGAAGTACACCCCAGTGGTGTTCGATACCTCGGATCAGACCGTCAAGGGCTTCGAAGCTGGCCGCTGTGACGTGCTGACCTCGGATCAGTCCCAGCTCTATGCCCTCAAGATCAAGCTCACCAAGCCAGAGGAAGCCGTGGTGCTGCCGGAGGTCATCTCCAAGGAGCCGCTGGGCCCAGCCGTACGTCAGGGTGACGATCAGTGGTTCAAGGTGGTGCGCTGGAGCCTCAACGCCATGCTCAATGCCGAGGAGGCCGGAGTCACCTCTGCCAACGTGGACGAGATGCTCAAGTCCACCAATCCTGACATCCGTCGTCTGCTGGGGCTGGAAGAGCCCAAAGGGACTGTGCTGGGGCTGGATGACAAATGGGCCTACAACATCGTCAAACAGGTCGGCAACTACGGTGAATCCTTCGATCGCAACGTCGGTGCCGGTTCCCCCCTCAAGATTGATCGCGGCATCAATGCCCTCTGGAACAAGGGCGGTCTGATGTACGCGCCACCCATCCGCTGAGTCGACAGTCACCGGGGGGCCTGGCCCCCCATGTTATCCCTGGCTTTGTCGGAGTCATCCTCATGGCGTTACACGCATCAAACCATAGGAAAGAACAGGGCCGCTGGTGGTATGACGCCAAGGTGCGGGCGCTGCTCTTCCAGTGCCTGGCCATCGCGGCGGTTATCGGGTTTCTGTTCTACATCGTCAACAATGCTCTGACCAATCTGGCCACCCGTGGCATCACCACAGGCTTTGATTTTCTGGGCAACACGGCCGGTTTCGGCATCTTGCAGAGCCTCATCCCTTACGACGAGACCTATACCTTCGGTCGCACCTTCGTGGTGGGCTTGCTCAACACCCTGCTGGTCTCCGTGCTCGGCATCCTGTTTGCCACCCTGCTCGGGTTCGCACTCGGGGTCGCGCGCCTGTCGCGCAACTGGCTGGTGGCCAAGATAGCGGCCGTCTACATAGAGACGTTTCGCAACATCCCGCTGCTGCTGCAGATCTTCTTCTGGTATTTCTCGGTGCTGCGTACCCTGCCTTCCCCGCGTCAGAGCGTGGATATAGGCGGGCTCGCCTTCCTCAACGTGCGGGGCTTCTATCTGCCCAAGCCCCTGTTCGAAGAGGGATTCGGCTACGTGATCTGGGCACTGGTGCTCGCGGTGCTGCTGAGCTGGGGGCTGGGCCGCTGGGCTCGCCGCCGTCAGGCCCTGACCGGCAGGATCTTCCCGTTCTGGCGCTGTGTGGCCGCCCTGGTCATGCTGCTCCCGGGGATCACCTTCCTGCTGGCGGGCAGCCCGCTCAGCTGGAGCGTGCCTGCGCTGCAAGGGTTCAACTTCCGGGGCGGGCTGACGGTGTTGCCGGAGCTCGCGGCCCTCTTGCTGGCGCTCACCATCTATACGGCGGCCTTCATCGCCGAGATAGTGCGATCCGGCATCCTGGCCATCAGCAAGGGGCAGACGGAGGCGGCTTCCGCCCTCGGGCTCTCGCCCATCAAGACGCTGCGGCTGGTGATCATTCCCCAGGCCATGCGGGTCATCATTCCTCCCTTGACCAGCCAGTATCTGAACCTCACCAAGAACTCCTCCCTGGCGACCGCCATCGGCTACCCGGATCTGGTCTCGGTGTTCATGGGGACGACTCTCAACCAGACAGGGCAGGCCATCGAGGTCATCGCCATGACCATGGGGGTCTATCTCGTCATCAGTATCACCACCTCGGTGCTGATGAACATCTACAACCGCAGAATGACGCTGGTTGAGCGCTAGGGAGCTGTCATGTTCGTGAATGAATTGCAGGAGGCGCTGCCGCCTCCCAACCACCGTCGGGGGCCGCTCGCCTGGATCAGGCAGAACCTTTTCCCCAACTGGTGGAACGGCCTGCTGACCCTGGTGCTGGCCTATCTGTTGCTGCCACTCATCTGGTCTGCACTGGACTGGGCGCTGTTCTCGGCCACCTGGCAGGGGAGCAGCCGCGAGGCCTGCGTCCAGGGCGGTGCCTGCTGGATCTTCATCGAGAGCCGGCTGGGGCAGTATCTCTATGGCTTCTACCCGGCCGATCAGTACTGGCGCATCAACCTGACCTTCGCCGGTCTGGCGGCGCTGCTGGCCTTGCTCATCTGGCCAAAGACCCCGCGCAAGGGGTGGCTGGCGCTCTTCACCCTGCTGGTGTTCCCTGTCATCGCCTTCTTCCTCATCCATGGGGGAGCGGGGCTGGAGGTGGTGGAAACGAACCGCTGGGGCGGGCTGATGCTCACCCTGGTGCTGGCGGTGGTGGGCATAGTGGTCGCACTGCCGTTCGGCATCCTGCTGGCACTGGGGCGCCGCTCCCACATGCCGGTCATCTCCAGCCTCTGTACCGTCTACATCGAGTTCTGGCGGGCGGTGCCGCTCATTACTGTGCTCTTCATGGCGTCCGTCATGCTGCCACTGTTCATGAGTACCGAGGTGGAGCTCGACAAGCTGCTGCGGGCGCTCATCGGCATCATCCTGTTCCAGGCGGCCTATGTGGCCGAGGTGGTGAGAGGGGGGCTGCAGGCGATCCCCAAGGGGCAATATGAGGCTGGGGATGCCCTCGGGCTCTCCTACTGGAAGGTGATGGGCCTCATCATCATGCCCCAGGCCCTCAAGATCACCATTCCTTCCCTGGTGAACACCTTTATTTCCCTGTTCAAGGACACCAGCCTGGTGCTGATCATCGGGCTGTTCGATCTGCTGGCCATCTCCAAGGTGGCCCTGGCGGATCCGGCCTGGCTGGGGTATTCCACCGAAGCTTATGTCTTTATCGCCATGATCTTCTGGATGTTCTGTTTTGGCATGTCCCGCTACTCCATCTATCTGGAGCGCAAACTCAACACGGGCCACAAGCATTAGGAGTCGTTCTGATATGAAAACGGACGCAGTTGTCGAACTGAAAGAGGTCAACAAGTGGTACGGTGAGTTTCACGTGCTGCGCAACATCAACCTGCAGGTGGGCAGAGGGGAGAAGATCGTCATCTGCGGACCATCGGGCTCGGGCAAGTCCACCATGATCCGCTGCATCAACCGGCTGGAAGAGCACCAGAGCGGAGACATCCTGGTCAAGGGCACGGCCCTGACCTCGGATCTCAAGAACATCGAGACGGTGCGCCGGGAGGTGGGCATGGTGTTCCAGCACTTCAACCTCTTCCCCCATCTGACCGTGCTGGAGAACTGTTGCCTGGCACCCATCTGGGTCAAGCAGTTGCCGCGCAAGGAGGCCGAGGAGATCGCCATGAACTTCCTGCGCCGGGTGCGGATCCCCGAACAGGCGCTCAAGTATCCGGGGCAGCTCTCCGGTGGCCAGCAGCAGCGGGTCGCCATCGCCCGCAGTCTGTGCATGAATCCCCAGGTCATGCTGTTTGACGAGCCGACGTCAGCGCTGGATCCCGAGATGGTGCGGGAGGTGCTGGATGTGATGGTGGAGCTGGCCCACGAGGGGATGACCATGCTCTGCGTCACCCACGAGATGGGGTTTGCCAAGCAGGTGGCGGACAGGGTGATCTTCATGGACCGGGGGCAAATCATCGAAGAGAACGTGCCGGATCAGTTCTTTGACAACCCCCAGTCCGATCGGACCAAGCTCTTCCTCTCCCAGATCCTGCAGCACTGAGGCAGGGCACAACCTTCAGAAAAACAGCCCGCACGCTCGAATGAGCGGCGGGCAAATGTGTACATGGAAGTCGACGACAGACAGAAAGGAGTATGTCAGCCCGGCAACAGGGTGGTGGTGCGCAGATCGCGCACGGCCAGGTTGATCTGCCGGGCCAGGCTCAGCGCCTGATGACAGCTCAACGGCTTCACATCGATGATCCCCCCTTGAAACTCAAACCGCCCCAGTGCTTCAACCATGAAACTTCCATGATGGAAGCTCTTGATATATCGAGCAATTCGACGGGGAGACCACTGCTTGAACACCTTCATGGCAAGAGACCCTGTTGTTTGGACAGGGCACACTATGCCGACGGACCGTGACACTGATGTGACACTTGATAAAGATTTGTATGAATCTGTCTTGTGATCGGCTGGCGTGCAGCCCCGGCGTTGAAAAAGTAGTGAGAGTCCGGGTCCGGGGCCCGATATACTGCGGCCATTGCAGACATGACAAAGGTGCCGCACGTGGAGTGGGTGGACATAGTAGACGAGCAGGACAGGGTGATCGGGGTGGCCGAGCGCGCCAGGGTGCGTCAGGAAAACCTGCGCCATCGTGCCAGCTACATCCTGGTGCTGGATGAGGCTGAGCGCATCCTGGTGCAGCGGCGCACCCCGAGCAAGGATTTTTGCCCCGGCATGCTGGATGCCTGCGCCGGTGGCGTGGTGACCACGGGGGAGGCCATGGCCCTTTCCGCCCGGCGAGAGCTGGCCGAGGAGCTGGGGATCCGCGACGTGCCCCTGCAGGATTACGGCACCTTCTATGCCGAAGGGGAGGCGAGCTGCAGCCGCTACCGGGTCTGGGGCGGCCTGTTCAGTTGTCACTATCAGGGGCCGCTGCAACTGCAGGCCGAAGAGGTGAGCGAGGTGCACTGGATGAGCCTGGGCGAGATAGCCGATCGGGCGGACGAGTTCACGCCTGACTCCCTGCTCGCCATCGCCACCTGGCAGGCAAGGCGCCTGCCATCAGGCCAGAAATAGGGGCGACAGGCGTTCGCTCCCCGATCGCTTGGTTGCTGCTCGATGGACCCCTTCGCCTTCTGGTGGAATGGGGTAGACTGGGCCTCTTTGAACCACAGAAGGATGCGTCATCATGATCACGGTCGGTCAATCCCTGCCCGCAGGGGAATTTACCTTTATCACCGCCGAGGGCAAGCAGGTGAAGGATACCCAGGCCCTGTTTGCCGACAAGCGGGTGGTGCTCTTTGCGGTGCCCGGCGCCTTCACCCCCACCTGCTCCAACGCTCACCTGCCGGGCTACGTGGTGCTGGCCGATCAGTTCAAGGCCAAGGGGGTGGAACTGTGCTGTCTGTCGGTCAACGACGCCTTCGTGATGAAGGCGTGGCAAGAGGCCCAGAACGCCTCTGCCATCACCATGATGGCGGACGGTGACGGCAGCTGGACCCGGGCACTGGGTCTGGCCAAGGAGACCGGCGCCTTCGGCGGCGTGCGGGCCCAGCGTTTTGCCCTCATCGCCAACGACGGTGTGGTGGAGCGGCTCTTCGTGGAGGCGCCAGGCAAGTTCGAGGTGTCGGATGCCCAGAGCCTGCTGGCGGCGCTGTGAAAGATTAATCGGCGTTTGATTACACCTTGAAATAGCAAGCGACCCCGTTACACTGAGGCCGCGTTTGGATGGAGCCAGGCAACTTGCCTGGCTCTCGTGTTTGCCGTGGATGAGATAGAACAATATGACCCTGGCTTTTGTTGCCCTGATTGCCGGACTGGCGTTGCTGGTCTGGAGTGCCGACAAGTTCGTGGACGGCGCCGCCGCCACCGCCCGTTACGCCGGTATGCCGCCGCTGCTGATCGGCATGGTGATCATCGGTTTTGGTACCTCGGCCCCCGAGATGGTGGTCTCCGCGCTGGCGGCCTCCCAGGGCAATCCCGGGCTCGCGCTCGGCAATGCCTATGGCTCCAACATCACCAATATTGCCCTGATCCTGGGTCTGACCGCCCTGATCAGCCCCATTGCCGTCGCCTCCCAGGTGGTGCGCAAGGAGATCCCCATCCTGCTCGGCATCACCCTGCTCTCCGGCGCCCTGCTCATCGATGGCAATCTGGGCCGGATGGATGCCGCCATTCTGGGGGCTGTGTTCGCAGTGCTGATGGGCTGGTCCATCTGGGCCGGCATGAACGGCAAGGGGGATGCGCTGGATACTGATACTGAGGAGGACATCGTCTCCGAGGGCATGTCTCTCAAGAGCGCCATCCTCTGGCTCATCGTCGGCCTGGTGCTGCTGATCGGGGCTTCCCGTCTGCTGGTGTGGGGGGCGGTGACCATCGCCCAGGGCTTTGGCATCAGCGATCTGGTGATTGGCCTGACCATAGTTGCGGTGGGGACCTCCCTGCCGGAGCTGGCATCGTCCCTCATCGCCATTCGCAAGAACGAGCACGATCTGGCCCTTGGCAACGTGCTGGGTTCCAACCTGTTCAACACCCTGGCCGTGGTGGGCATCGCCGCCGGCATCCACCCGCTCGAGGTGGCGCCCGAAGTGCTTTCCCGCGACTGGAGCATCATGATGGGGCTGACCCTGTTGCTGCTGGTGATGTGTCTGGGCCGCAAGGGGCAGGGGCGCATCAACCGGCTGGAGGGGGGCGTGCTGCTCGCCTGCTTCGTCGCCTACACCGGCTGGCTGCTGACGAGCCAGTTCATCTAGTCTGGTGATGAAATGAAAGAGGGGACGCCGCGGCGTCCCCTCTTTTTTGTGCGCGGGTCCTGGTCTCAGGCCACGGCAACCAGCTTCTGCTTCTGGGCGCTGTCCAGGATCAGGATGCTCGCCTTGGGGAAGAAGTTGAAGGTGGAGGCGGAGGCCCAGGTGTAGGCCCCCATCACCCGACCCACCACCAGCTCGCCGATCTCGAGATCCGGCAGCATGATGCTGTCGCGGATGACGTCCACGCTGTCGCAGGTGGGGCCGGAGAGCACCGCATTGTGCAGTTCGCCGTGGGCATAGGGCGTGCTCACCGGGTAGGTAACGTGGTCGTAGAGCTGGCCGTTGTAGCTGCCGTAGAGACCGTCATCCAGGTAGTACCAGATCTTGTCGCCGCGGTGGGCCTTGCCCATCACGCTGGAAACCGAGGTCATGGCCGGCGCGCTGATGAAGCGGCCCGGCTCGGCAATCTTCTGCACCGTGGCGGGCAGCTTGGCCAGGGCCTCGCGGATCGGGGCGCAGAAACCGTCGATGTCGAACTCGCCGCCGTCATAGTCCACCGGAAAGCCGCCGCCGATGTCCAGCACCCAGGGCTTGAGCCCTAGCTCCCAGGCCTGCTCCATGATCTCGCGGCAGGCGTCGATGGCCTGCACGTGGCGACGGGCATGGGGCACCTGGGAGCCGACGTGGAATGACAGCCCCATCACCTTGATCCCCTTGGCCTGGGCCAGTTGCAGCAACGGCAGTGCCTGCTCCGGGGTGCAGCCGAACTTCTTGGAAAGATCGACCTTGGTCTCGGGGTTCGGGAAGCTGACCCGCAGCAGCAGTTTCACCTCGTCCTTGTAGGGCAGGAATTTCTCCAGCTCCAGCGGGTTGTCATAGACAAACACGGTGCAGCCGAATTCCAGGGCATAACGGATGTCGCTGTCGCGCTTGATGGGATGGGTATGGATGCAGCGCCCCGGGCGAACCCCTTGGCTGCGCACCAGATCCACTTCGCCATTGGTGGCCAGATCGAAACAGGCCCCCTCTTCCTTCAAGACAGAGACCACCGCCTCGTGGGGCAGGGGCTTGAGTGCATAATGCAAGCGCACATCGGGCAGGGCGGCCGCCAGGGCCCGATACTGTTTGCGGACGGCTGCCTTGTCGAGCAGCAGCAGGGGGGAGCCGAATTGTTCAACCAACTGACGGTAATCTTGTGCGACCAGGGTCTCGTTCATTCTCTTTTGAAAATCCTTAGGGGGCGTGATATGCCCAAGCCATATGCGATTGAACCGGCGACGGCCGGCTCAGGCGAGCGGTCCGGAGGGACCAACCAGGCACAATGCATAACTCCCTTGCGAAGTGCTTAGTTATGCGCGGGATTATCGGCTTATTGAGTTTGTGTGCAAGCATTTTGATTGGATATGTTGGCAAGTTTTTCTGGTCGAGACGAAACAGGCTCTTGATACGGGGAGCGTTCAGGGCCGTGATGGGGATCGCCCCCGAAGGGAGCTTGATAAGCTGTTGATAGTTAACGAACTAATAACATCAGGCCTGGGTGTTGCGGCCATGTAAAAAGGGGGCGCCGGGGCCAGGGAGTGCGAGACAGCTCACAGTTTTTGGATTACCATGCCCGCTTCCTAATCCAAACTAGTTCGGATGAAGGTAGCAGGAGAGCGATGGGCAACCATCCACCGAAGAAGTGAATCTTTCAGGTACCGGGCAACCGGTGTGGACTGCTACTGGACGATACTCTGGAGAGACCCGTTAGATCGGGCGCCGAAGGAGCAAGGCACCACGATTGCATCGCAATCTGGCGCCGGAAACTCTCAGGCAAAAGGACAGAGGGGATGGGATGGTTGTACCTGAGCTTGGAACTGTTCACAATCTGTCACGAGAGGTCGTCAGCAAGGTAAAGCGCCGCGCAGGAACCGGGGTGTATGTGAGTACATGAGCCTCTCGGTCCCACATAAGCGAGCTGCGCATGAGCCTTGATCACGGCCTCGCAGTAAGAGTGTGAACACATTCTTGGCCTGCATCCGATCGCCTCTGGCCGATCGCGACACCTATGGGAAGATCATCCTTCTCCTCCTTAATCGTTGTTTTTTTAAGGAGGATGCATGTCATCAATTCAATCGGCGCTCGCCGCCATCGATAGCTTTGTCTGGGGTCCCCCCCTGCTGATCCTGCTGGTCGGGACCGGTATCTACCTCACCCTGCGTCTGGGTCTGCTTCAGATTGTGCGTTTGCCGCTCGCCCTCAAGCTGGTCTTTGGTCGCGATCAGGGACAGGGCAAGCAGGGGGATGTCTCCAGCTTCGGCGCGCTCTGCACCGCCCTCTCCGCCACCATAGGCACCGGCAACATCGTCGGGGTCGCCACCGCCATCAAGCTGGGCGGCCCCGGCGCCCTGTTCTGGATGTGGATGGCCGCCCTGTTCGGCATGGCCACCAAGTACGCCGAGTGTCTGCTGGCGGTCAAATATCGCCAGCAGGACGCCAACGGCCAAATGGCGGGCGGCCCCATGTACTATCTGGAGAAGGGGCTCGGCTCCAGGCCGCTAGCCAGGCTGTTTGCCCTGTTCGGCATCGGCGTCGCCTTCTTCGGCATCGGTACCTTCCCCCAGGTCAACGCCATCAGTGATGCCATGAGCCTCTCCTTCTCGGTACCCCGTGAAGTGACCGCCGTGGTGCTGACCCTGATCGTGGCGCTGGTGACCCTGGGGGGTATCCAGTCCATCTCCAGTGTGTCGAGCAAGGTGGTGCCCTTCATGGCCATCTTCTACATCGTCGCCTGTGCCGGGGTGCTGGTGAACAATGCAGGCGCCCTGCCCGATGCGGTCATGCTGGTGATCGGGAGCGCCTTCACCGGCCATGCGGCCACCGGCGGTTTCGTCGGCGCCGGCATCATGCTGGCGATCCAGTCCGGGGTGGCGCGCGGGGTCTTCTCCAACGAGTCGGGGCTGGGTTCGGCCCCCATCGCGGCGGCGGCGGCCAAGACCGATTCCTGCGTGGAGCAGGGGCTGGTCTCCATGACCGGCACCTTCATCGACACCCTCATCATCTGCACCATGACCGGCCTGACGCTGGTGGTGACCGGGGTGTGGAGCGGCGATGCAAGCGGTGCGGCCATGACCAGTCTGGCCTTTGCCCAGGGGCTGGATGCCCATGTGGGCCAGTATCTGGTGAGCATCGGCCTCCTGTTCTTCGCCTTTACCACCATCCTTGGCTGGAACTACTACGGCGAGCGCTGCACCGAGTACCTGTTCGGGGTGAAGGCGATCAAACCCTACCGCCTCATCTATCTGGTGCTGGTGGCGAGCGGTGCCTTCCTCCATCTGGACCTGATCTGGCTCTTGGCCGACATCGTCAACGGCCTGATGGCGGTGCCCAACCTCATCGGCCTCATCGGCCTGCGCCACGTGGTGATTGCCGAGACCCGCGCCTACTTCAGTCGGGACCGGGATACGGAAGCCGAGCCCGAGCCGCAGACGGCCTGATGAGAAGCGGGCCTGCGGGCGGCCCTGTCACCGGGCCCCTGTCCATGGCGTCAACCGGGATCCGGGCTGGGATGGCAAAACCCGGGGCTTGATCCCGGCTCCTCTGACAATATCTGTGCGAAATACGCAAAAGCCACGACGCTCATCGTGGCTTTTTTGCATTTTACGCAATGAATGGCGGCGCTTGTTGCCCTCAGGGGGTCAGGGGGAGGGAATATCTCCGGTGAGCCGCTGCGCCAGCGCACTGCTCACCCGGCTCACCAGGGCCGCCTCATCCCCCTGCCAGCCAATGGCGTGGGCCAGGGTGGTGGAGGTGCCCCGAGCAAAGCGCAGCTCGCCCCCGGCCAGTTCGTAGAAGCGGCTTGCCATCCGGGTGCCCTCGTCCACATCACCCGCCACCAGCAGCATGGCCTGGGCCAGCACGGCGCCGTCGTGATCCCGGCCCGGCGCCAGCCAGCGCTGGGCGGTGCCGGTCACCTTGCGCCCTCCGATCACCAGGTTGTACTGGCCGTCGCAAAACGAGCCGGGCACGAAGTCGTAGCTGCCCGCAAGACCGTATTCCCCCAGCAGGGCGAGCAGGGGGGCCCCCAGCAGCCGGTAGTAGTGGGCCAGATCTGTGGTGGTGCGGGGCAGCATGAGGGAGAGGTTGAGGATGCCGGCGCCGTGGGGCACGGCGGTGCCGCCGCTGTCGCGCACGAACACCGGCCAGCCCTCGGCGGCAAGCTGCTCGCAGGCGGCCTGGTAGCGAGGCAAACGGGTGTCCTTGCGGGTGACGATGAGGCATTGGGGGCCCTGCCAGAGGAGGGCTCTGGGCTCGCCGTCACCGGCGCACTCCCGTAGCCAGCGCTGCTCCTCGGCCAGGATCTGGTCGGGTGTCTGGTGGGCGAGCGGCGGGGGCAGCAGGGTATAAGGCATGAAAGGCATCCTTTGGCAGAGGCTGCCAAGCACAGTACGCGCGGGGGCAAACAAGGTAAAGCCCCGCGTGGCGGGGCATTGGTGCAAGGATGGCGGAGTGTCAGGCCTGTGCGGCGGCGCGCCTGGGCAGCAGCAGATTGAGCAGGATGGCGGTGAGGCCGCCGGTGGCGACGCCGTAGGAGAGCACGCTCCTGGCCAGCTCCGGCAGGTGTTGCAGCACCTCGGGCACTTGGGCCACTCCGAGACCCATGGCGAGCGACACCGCCAGGATCATCAGGGCGCGGCGGTCCAGCTCCTCGCGGGAGATGATGCGCACCCCGGCGGCGGCGATGGTGCCGAACATGACGATGGTGGCGCCGCCGAGCACGGGTTCAGGTATTTGTTGCACAAGGCTCGCCACCGCCGGGAACAGGCCGAGCAGGGCCAGCATGGCGGCGATGAAGAGGCCGACATGGCGGCTGGCCACCCCGGTCAGCTGGATGACGCCGTTGTTCTGGGCGAAGGTGGACATGGGGAAGGTGGAGAAGACCGCCGCCAGCATGGAGTTGGCGCCGTCGGCCAGCACGCCCCCCTTGATCCGCGCCATGTAGACCGGCCCTTCCAGCGGCTCGCCGGAGATGTCGGAGGTGGCGGTCATGTCGCCGATGGCTTCCAGCGCCGTCACCACGAAGATGATGGCGAGCGGCACGAACAGCTGCCAGTCAAAGCCGAGCCCGTAGTGCAGCGGAACAGGCACCATCAGCAGCGGGCCGTCGAAGGTGGGGGCCGCCACCTTGCCCAGCAGCAGCGCCACCGCATAGCCCGCCAGCATGGCGATCATGATGGCGGAGAGGCGCAGCCAGGGGTTGCGACTGCGCTGCATCAGCACGATGAGGCCGAGCACCAGCAGGGAGAGAAAGAGGTTGGTGTGGCTGGCGAAGCTGCCGTCCGCCAGCGCGCCGTAGCCGCCCCCCATGCTGATGAGCCCTACCTTGATGAGAGTCAGGCCGATGAGCAATACCACGATGCCGGTCACCAGCGGGGTGATGATCCGTTTGACCAGGTGCAGGAAGCGGCTCATGACGACGATGGTGAGGGCCGCTGCCAGCATGGTGCCGAACAGGGTACCCAGCAGATCGTCGGTGGGCATGGCCGCCTGCTTGAGGGCGAGGCCGGAGGCGATGATGGGACCGAGGAAGTTGAAGCTGGTGCCCTGTACCGAGAGCAGGCCGGAACCGAGGGGGCCGAAACGGCGGGTCTGGATGAAGGAGGCGATGCCGGACATGACCAGGGACATGGAGACGATGTAGCGGGTGTCGTCGGCGGGGAGGCCGAGGGCATTGGCGATGATGAGGGGCGGGGTGATGATGGCGACAAACATGGCGAGCATATGCTGCAGGGCGGCGAACAGGGTCTGGGGCAGGGGGGGGACATCCTCGATGCCGTAGACCAGTTCGCTGTGGGCTCGACTGGGGGGATGGGCCTCTCGGATGGCGCTTGGGGCGGCAGCCTGTTCCATAAATACCTCGAATGTGTGGGGGGAGGGGAGAAAATTGGGCGCTATTTTAGTGATTGGCATCGCGCTTTCCAGCGCTAATTGAGCGCAAACTCGTTTATTTCCTGATGGGTTGAAACGTTTTCCTGTGGCGATTAAGATCCGCCGGTTTGTGTGAGACCGATCCCTCACAAAGGGGAGGGAGGCTGATGCATCAGGATGGGGACGGTGTAGAATGAGCCCTCGGTTCGAAGATGGAGACTCTGGATGCTGAAGCTGTCGGAGTTCTGGAGTGCCCGCGCCCACTCCGAAGATTTTACCCTGACCCGGATGGGCTTCATGACGGTGCGGCTGCGGCTGCTCACCTGTCTGCTGATGGCGGGGCTCCCGAGCTGGGCCCTGGTGGACTGGCTGACCCTGCCAGCCATCCAGTTCGAGGCGCTGTTCCAGGTCAGGATCTTCTGCCTGCTGGCCCTCTCGCCCCTCATCCCCCTCTCCTATCTCATCCACTTCAAGCGCGAGCGCATGAAGCTGGCGCTCGGTTACCTGATGGCGGTGATGATGCTCTTCTCCCTCATCTGCCTGCACAGCTTCGGCGCGGATCAGGAGATGCAGGCGGGCTACATGGCCTTCCCCTATCTGCTCATCAGCCTGTTCGCCATCTTTCCCATTCCCCTCTCCCTCAGCCTGCAACTGGCGGGGGGGATCCTGGCCACCATGCTGGCGGGCAACTGGTTGCTGGTGGGCCAGCCTCTCTGGAGCGTGCAGACCCTCAACCAGGTCTGGCTGCTGGGGCTCTTTGCCATCGCCAGCGCCTGGGTGCAGTGCGGCCAGCTCAACATGCTGCTGCAACTCTATCGGGAATCCACCACGGACGAGCTGACCGGCATGATGAACCGCCGCCTGCTGATGAAGCAGCTCGAGAAGGCGAGGGCCGCCATGATCCGCAAACAGGCTCCCTTCGCGGTGCTGCTGCTGGATCTGGACCGCTTCAAGCGCATCAACGACACCTTCGGCCATCTGGCGGGGGATGCGGTGCTCAAGGAGGTGGCGGCCACCCTGTCGGAGCAGCTGGAGCCCGGCATGGTGCTCGGGCGTTACGGCGGGGAGGAGTTTGCCATCCTGTTGCCCGGTTGCACGGATCTGGCACAGGCCAAGCGGGTGGCGGAGCGGCTGCGGGTCGCGGTGGAGGCGAGGTTGGTGAAAAGCCCCACCTCCGACGAGCTGCTGGAGGTGACGGTGAGCATCGGTCTGACCCTGGCCCAGCGTGGCGAGGGGGTGGCGGATCTGCTCAACCGGGCGGACGAGTGCCTCTACATGGCCAAGATGGCGGGTCGTAACTGCGTGGTGGCCGAGGCAGGGAAACCCGCGGGCGATGCAGGGCGCACAAAAACGGATGCCGCCTGAGGGCGGCATCCGGTGATGACGGGGCTGGCGTCAGGCCAGGGTGTATTTGCCGGAGAGCTGCTGGGCCAGCAGCTTGAACATGTTG
Organism: Aeromonas sp. MaB10011B; assembly: GCF_017939325.1. Taxonomy (NCBI): domain Bacteria; kingdom Pseudomonadati; phylum Pseudomonadota; class Gammaproteobacteria; order Aeromonadales; family Aeromonadaceae; genus Aeromonas; species Aeromonas sp. MaB10011B. Next base: position 268,476 of record NZ_JAGKRK010000075.1, read on the forward strand.
AACACCGCCATGGTCTTGCCGGTCGGGGTGCCGTCCTCTGCCAGGAAGAACTCCCCCTTGAACACCAGAATGTCCCCCTTCTGCTCCACCGAGTCGGCGCGCATGCCGTGGATGAAGTCCTCGTGTTCACGAATGATCTTGTTGGCCATCTCCAGCAGGGCAGTCTCGGTGATCCGCTCTTTTTGTGGTTGCATGCTCGTCTCCTTAAACGACTACTGGGCAGGGGCACAAGGGTCGGCATGGCCGGCGCACCCCGCCTCTGATTGAAGAGGGGGCCAGCATACTGCAAAGCGGGATTTTCTGTCATTGATATGACCCCGCATTTTCCCGCTTTGCGCTCTTCCCTTATCCCAGCACCAGATTGCGCAGCCAGCGCCGCTGGCGAATGCGGCGCTGCACCAGCAGCACCTTGGAGAGCTCCTCCAGCAGGACCACCGCCACCACCCAGGAGAGGGGCCAGCCCAGCAGGCTGACCGCCACCCAGGCCAGCGGCAGGCCGATGCACCACATGCCGACGATGTCGATGAAGATGCTGTAGTTGACGTCCCCCCCCGAGCGCAGCACCCCGACGATCCCCACCATGTTGAACACCTTGAGCAGCATGCCCAGACACATGATGGCGAGCACCTGGCCGGCCTCAGTCATCAGCTCGCCCGGCAGGTTGCCGACCCATTGCAGCAGGCTGCCCTGCATCAGCCAGACGGCGGTCCCCACCAGCAGGGCGCCGACGGGGGCAAGCAGCAGGAAGAGCTGGGAGTGCTGCCAGGCCTCGTCATACTCCTCTGCCCCGAGCCGGTGACCGAGCAGGGTGGAGCAGGCCACCGCCAGCCCGAAGAAGAGGGAGATGAGGATGCTCTCCAGCGTGCCGAGGGTGGTCATGATGGCCAGGGCGTCGGTGCCAAGGTGCGCGTAGAGGAAGCCGTAGAGCAGCATGCCGAAGGCCCAGAGCCCGTCGTGCAGCAACAGCGGCAGGGCGATCAGGGTGAAGCGCACCACCTCCTTGCGCCTGAAGGCGGCGAGCCAGTCTTGCTTGCGCGGGATGAGACGGGGCTCTGCACGCCACACATAGGCAAGCAGCAGCGCGGTCTGTAGCAGGCGCGAAAGGGTGGTGCCCCAGGCGGAGCCGGCTACTCCCATGGCCTCGGCGCCGAAATGGCCGAAGATGAGGGCATAGTTGAGGATGACGTTGGCGATGATGGCGATGATGCCGATACGGGTCGGCGCCGCGGCATTGCCCACCGAGCGCAGGGCCGACTCCAGGGGCACCACCACGGCGGTGCAGAGGATGGTGGCGCCGGTGATCATCAGGAACTCGTCGGCCAGCTCGCGCAGCGCGGGCTCCTGGCTGGCAAACCCGAGCACGCTGCCCGGTGAGAACACATAGACGAGGGCAAAGGGCAGGCTCACCGCCAGGGCGCCCACCAGGGCCAGGGCTAGGGAGCGGCGCACCCCGGCCATCTCGCCACGGCCGAAATATTGTGCTGCCAACACCGAGACCCCGCCCGAGAGCCCCGCTATCACCAGCAGATTGAAGAAGAAGACCCGGTTGCCCAAGCCGACCGCCGCCACAGCCGTGGTGCCGAGCTGGCTCACCATAATGATGTCGATGAGGCCGAGCAGGGAGAACATCATGGATTGCAGCGAAACCGGCAGGGCCAGTCGCCACAGTCGCGTCATGAACTCGCGATCGGTGGTTTGTTTTAAAATCGCTTGCCAATAATTCATTTATGTTAACCGGGTTGGTAAAAATCAGGGTTTGTCGTGGGTATGATAGGGGTGATATCGGGAGGCTTCACTGTGAGCCTCTCTCGGCTTTCTTGTGCAAAACTATCCTGTTGAGGTGCTATGCCATTTATCAGCGAGTGTCTGGAAATCGCCCCGGCCTGCGAAGAGCGGATGCTGGGACGCGAAGGGCTGCCCCTGCTTGGGGAGGCAGGCGTCTTCCTGACCGGCCTCTCGACGATACGGGAGCACTACCTTATCCGCCGCAACCGACCGGAGTTTCATATCCTGATGGTGAGCCATGACGAGGGGGGCGCCCTGCTCACCGATGGCGGGGAGCAGCCCATCCCGGCGGGAGCCCTGGTCTTTCTCCCGGCCGCCGTGCCGGGGGGCCTCAGGCTGGTGGGGGAAGCCTGGCATACCAGCTGGATCCTGCTGGACGACGTGCCGCGCTGGCAGCATCTGCACCGGCTTGGCCATCGCATCTGGCAGGGGGAGGAGGGGGAGCAGCTCTATCACCTGCTCAGCCTGATGCAGGGGGAGGGAATACGTTCGCCGCTCCAGCCCCAGCTGCTGAGCCTGTTGCTGGCGCTCTTGGAGCGGACCCTGCAGGGGGAGGTGCGCGGCACGCCGGAGCTGCGGCTACAGGCGCTGTTTCGGCGGGTGGAGGCACGTCTGGACGAGCCCTGGAGCGTGGCCCTGCTGGCTGATCAGATGGCCTGCTCGGTACCCCATCTGCACCGGCTCTGTCAGCAGGTGTTCGGCATGGGCCCCATGGCCTGGCTCACCGGGCTTCGCATGAACAAGGCGCGCCAGTTGCTGCTCTACACCAACTGGCCGCTGGCCGAGCTGGCGGCCCGGGTCGGATACAGCGACGGCGCCAACTTTGCCAACCGTTTTCGCCGCCTGACGGGTCAGACTCCGGGGGCCTTTCGTCGACTGGGTCGCAAACCTTTCGCAAGGGAGGTGCAAACCCTTTGAAATTGTTGGCTCAAGCCCATAGGATCGACGGGCCACACAGTCAAGGTACAGATCCATGTTTGAAGATAATAATCAGAAACGTCCCCTCTACATTCCCTACGCAGGTCCAGCCCTGCTGGAGACGCCGTTGCTCAACAAGGGCAGCGCCTTCACCAGCGAAGAACGCAGCAGCTTCAATCTGGAAGGTCTGCTGCCCCAGAACATCGAAACCATCGAAGAGCAGGCAGAGCGTGCCTATCGCCAGTTCATGGCGTTTGGCAACGACATGGACAAGCACATCTATTTGCGCAACATCCAGGATACCAACGAAACGCTCTTCTACCGCCTGCTGAACAACCACCTCACCGAAATGCTGCCGGTCATCTACACCCCGACGGTCGGCAAGGCGTGCGAGGAGTTCTCCAACATCTATCGTCGTGCCCGCGGCCTCTTCATCTCCTATCCGGACAAGGACAGGATCGATGACATGCTGCAAAACGCCACCAAGCAGAACGTCAAGGTGATCGTGGTCACCGATGGCGAACGCATCCTGGGCCTCGGGGATCAGGGCATCGGCGGCATGGGCATTCCCATCGGCAAGCTCTCCCTCTACACCGCCTGTGGCGGCATCTCCCCGGCCTACTGCCTGCCGGTGGTGCTGGATGTGGGCACCAACAACCAGCAGCTGCTGAACGACCCCTTCTACATGGGGTGGCGCCATCCGCGCATCTCCGGCGAAGAGTACGACGAGTTCGTCGATGCCTTCATCCAGGCGGTCAAGCGCCGCTGGCCGGACATCCTGCTGCAGTTCGAGGATTTCGCCCAGGGCAATGCCACCCCGCTGCTCAACCGCTACAAGGATGAGCTGTGCTGCTTCAACGATGACATTCAGGGGACCGCCGCGGTGACCCTGGGCAGCCTCATCGCCGCCTGCAAGGCCTCCGGTGCCAAGCTCTCCGAGAAGCGGGTCGCCTTCCTCGGGGCGGGCAGTGCCGGGTGCGGCATCGCCGAGCAGATCGTGGCGCAGATGAAGGCCGAAGGGCTGACCGACGCCGAGGCGCGGGGCCGGGTCTTCATGGTGGACCGATTCGGTCTCATCACCGACAAGATCCCCAACCAGCTCGACTTCCAGCGCAAGCTCTCCCAGCCGGTCGAGCGGATCAAGGAGTGGCCGGTGGGGGACAACATCTCCCTGCTGGAGGTGATGGAGCACGGTCGCCCGGACATCCTGATCGGGGTCTCCGGCCAGCCCGGCCTCTTCACCGAAGAGGTGGTCAAGACCATGCACAAGCACTGTGCCCGTCCCATCATCTTCCCGCTCTCCAACCCCACTTCCCGGGTGGAAGCCACCCCGGCGGATCTCATTCGCTGGACCGACGGCCAGGTGCTGGTCGCCACCGGCAGCCCGTTCGCACCGGTGGAGTACAAGGGCAAGCGCTACGTCATCGCCCAGTGCAACAACTCCTTCATCTTCCCGGGTATCGGCCTTGGGGTGATCGCCTCCGGTGCCAACCGGGTGACCGATGCCATGCTGATGTCGGCCAGCCGTGCCCTGGCGGATTGTTCACCCCTGGTGAAGGGGGAAGAGGGCTCCTTGCTGCCGGATCTGGCGGACATCCATCAGGTCTCCCGCTACATCGCCAAGATGGTGGCCAAGACCGCCATGTTGCAGGGCAAGGCGGTGCAGACCCCCGATGATGTGATCGATCAGGCCATCGAGGCGAACTTCTGGCGCCCCGAGTACCGCCGCTATCGTCGTACTTCCTTCTGATCCCAAGGGGACAGACATGCAGAAGGGATGCCTCGGCATCCCTTTTTTGTGCACGGCAGTGAAGGAAGAGGAGGTTATTGTGCCGGTTGCTCGGCGGGTGCGGGCTCGGCGGGATTGCTGACGCCGGTGACCCGGATTTCGACCCGGCGATCCGGGGCCAGGCAGTCGATGAGGGCGGCCCTGGCCTTGATGGCATCACACTGGGTGCCGGTGACCGGGTTGCTCTCGCCGTTGCCCTGGATGCTCACCTTGTCGGCGGGCAGCCCCTTGCCAATCAGGAAGTTGGCGACCGTGCTTGCACGGGCCTCCGACAGTGCCTGGTTGTTGGCATCCGAGCCGATGCGGTCGGTGTAGCCCATCACCATGGCGTTGCCATCCTTGGGTTTGACGTCGACGATCTGCTGGTAGAGGGCGTCGAGTGCCTGCATCCCCTCCGGTTTGAGCTCCGCCTTGCCAAAGGCAAACAGCACATCCGAACTCAGGTTGAAGGTCTGATCCACCGGCTCGGGAGCCGGGGGCGGCGGTGCCACGACCAGAGGCGCGGCCACCGGCACTGCGGCGACGGTGCGATTGGGGTGAAGCACCAGCTCGATGGTGGCGGTACTGATGTCGCTGACCCAGCGTTTGGTACCGCTGCCCACCTTGTCGTTGTCAGGATCGTCCCCGACTCGCACCATGTAGCGGTAGCGGGTCTGGATGTCTACCCAGTCGCTCAGTCTGGCGGTCAGGCCCAGACCCGCCAGGGGAGCCAGATTGTCATCTCCCCCGTTGACGGAGTCGACGTGATAGAGATAACCGCCCCCTTCGGCAAAGACAGAGAAGATGTCCCCCAGCGGCAAACGGCCAATGACCGACAGGGTGGCCCCTTTGCTGTTGAAGTCCTGGCCGGCAATATCCCAGTCACCGGTGGAGAGGTAGCCGAGCTCTGCCCCCAGATTCTCGTTGTAGTTGTAGCCGACAAAGGCGTTGATGGCGGTTGCGTCCTTGCCGACGTCCTGGCTGAAATCATCGATGTCATGGGCAAAGGCCCAGCCACCCCCAGCCCCCACATACCAGTCGTGAACAGGTGCCGCCTGGGCGGCACTCGTCGCCAGTGCCAATGCAATCCACACAGGTTTCAGTCTTATGTTCATCGCGTATCCTCGTCGATGTTGGGTGTTATAGGGCTCCCAGCCCTTTGCTATGTATAGCCAACATTATGTATAGGCGATGTGAGCGCTTTAACCATTTAAGTGACGCATCTGTATGGAGAATCGGTGGGGCAGGCAGGTGGGCGGCCCGCGTTGGTGGTGCCGTGCGGGCATTAAAAAAGGGGCCGGAATGGCCCCTTTTTGCAACAGGTGGTCAACCTCTTATTGCTGCACTTCCTGTACGCCGGTGACGCGGACTTCGACGCGGCGATCCGGTGCCAGGCAGGCGATCAGCTGAGCCTTGGCCTTGATGCCGTCACACTGGGTACCGGTGACCGGGTTGGCTTCACCACGACCTTCGATGGATACCTTGCCAGCCGGCAGACCCTTGCCAACCAGGAAGTCGGCCACGGTGCGGGCACGGGCTTCAGACAGCTTCAGGTTGTAGGCATCGGAGCCGATGCGGTCGGTGTAACCCACCACCACGGCGCTGCCATCTTTCGGCTGGACGTCGACGATCTGCTGATACAGGGTATTGAGCGCAGCAGCCCCTTCCGGCTTCAGGGTGGATTTGCCGAAGGCAAACAGCACGTCCGAGCTCAGGGAGAAGTTCTTGTCGACCATGACGGGTTCGGGAACCAGCTCGGGAGCCGGTGCCGGGGCCGGTGCCACATAGGTGGTGCGGTTCGGGTGCATCACCAGTTCCAGGGTGGCGACGCTCATGTCGGTTTTCCAGGTTTTCTGATCGTCACCCAGATCCCACATGTAGCGGTAGCGGGCCTGCAGGTCGATAAGGTCGGAGAGCTTGGCAGTCAGACCCAGACCCGCCAGCGGCGAGGTCCCGTTGTCGCTCTGGCCATTGCCGTTGACGTGGTTGAAGTAGGCACCCCCTTCGGCGAAGACGGAGAAGATGTCATTCATGGGCAGGCGTGCGATACCGGACAGGGTGGCACCCTGGGTCTTGAAGTCGACGCCATCGACGCCAGCCTTGCCGGCATAGAGATAGCCGAGCTCGGCGGCAAAGTTCTCGGTGAAGTTGTAACCGCCGAACAGGGAGAGCGCGGTGGCGTCCTTGTCAGCATCCTGGCCGAAGGTATCCAGGTCGTGGCCATAGGCCCAACCTGCACCCATACCCGTGTACCAGTCGTCGGCCGCCTGAGCGGTGGTGGTTCCCATGGCTGCAATGGCCAGAGCAATCAGGGTTGGTGCCATTTTCATTTTCATCGTTTTATCCTCGTTGAGTTGCCGTGCTATGGGCGTACTGCGCACTCTTTGTTATACCGGTCGCAGATGACACTTCATGTGCGACACCGTGAGCGGATCACGGACGGCTTGAATAAAAAATGGATGGAAACCTGGATTCTCATGAAGCTGTTTCTCCATGGACAACTAACCGGGCACTGAGCACTTTTAATAGTTCATCCAATGTCTTACAAGCGTTGCTACTGTATTCTTTTGAATCAGCGTGATCAAGTTTCTGCACAGATATGCAGCGCCGACACCGGTGTCGCGGGGCCGTAATACGGGGGTAAAGGGGAGAAAAGGTGAGACAGAGAGAGTCGCTGGGGGGAGGAGAGAGACAGCAAAAGGGGATGCCGTTGCATCCCCTTTTTTACGTTACCTGAGCGAAGTCAGATTACTTTTGAACTTCTTGTACGCCGGATACGCGAACTTCTACGCGACGGTCCGGAGCCAGGCAGGAGATCAGCTGAGCCTTGGCCTTGACGCCGTCACACTTGGTGCCGGTGACCGGGTTGGCTTCGCCGCGACCTTCGATGGCAACCTTGCTGGCAGCCATACCCTTGCTGACCAGGAAGTTGGCAACGGTGCGGGCACGAGCTTCAGACAGCTTCTGGTTGTAAGCGTCGGAACCGATACGGTCGGTGTAACCAACAACAACGGCGTTGCCGTCTTTCGGCTGGAACTCAACGATTTGCTGGTACAGAGCGTTCAGGGCTTGCACGCCTTCGGCCTTCAGGCTGTCTTTGCCAAAGGCGAACAGCACGTCGGAGTTCAGGGCGAAGTTCTTCTCAACGATTTGCGGAGCCGGGGCCGGTGCTTCTTCAACAACCGGGGCCGGAGCAGGCGCTACGTAGGAAGTACGGAACGGGTGGTAAACGGCTTCCAGGGTCGCAACGCTCTGGTTGGACTTGTAGCGTACGTTGTCGGCGTGCAGGTCAGCCACGTCCCACATGTAGCGGTAGCGAGCTTGCAGATCCAGCGCGTCGTTGACCTTGTAGGTCACACCGGCACCGGCCAGCGGGGATACTTTGGTATCGCTGGTGCCCAGACCGTCGGTGTGGCCCCAGTAGGCGCCAGCTTCACCGAACAGGGAGAAATCGTTGCCCAGCGGCAGACGAGCGATACCGGACAGGGTGGCACCCTGGCTCTCGTAACGGTTGCCGTCGGTGTTGCCACGGCCGGTGTACTGGTAGCCCAGCTCGGAACCGAAGTATTCGTTGAAGTTGTAACCAACGAAGGCATTGGCAGCAGCCGCATCTTCTTCGCCAACGTTCACGCCTTCGATCTTGTTCAGACCGTTGAAGTGAGTTGCACCAACACCGGCGCCGAAGTAGATGTCGTCAGCGGCGTGAGCTGCAGTTGCACCCATGGTGGCCATAGCGATGGCGATCAGGGAAGGAGCCATTTTCATCATAAAATAATCCTCGTTGAGATGGCACGTTGTTCACGTGCTTCGCACTTTGTAATTTATGTAAGCTGCTGGCTCTGTCGACCAACGACGTTGGTGCGAACAGGGATCCTAGATCCATCCAGGAGGCACGTATCTGGGTGCACAAGTGTGCGGGTTGCACTGTCGACAATGCATACTCCGCCACGAACAGCCGACGTCATTCCGATGACGTGGCGCACTTTATGCCCATTTCAAAACATGATCAAGCTCACAGATAAGGGATGGGGCAAATTGTGTCGTAGGGATAACTGGCTGTTTCTTGGGATTTATTAGTGATCCAAGTAGGCGCGATGCAGTTTCTTCTCAAGCTTCATATAAGCCTCAGCCCAAGCGTGCCGCGGGATGGCGTCACCCGCCCTGACCGAGAGGACCGCAAGATAGTCCGCCTCGGTTGCTTCGCACAGCAAGGGTATGAAACTGAGCAAGAAGTGACGGGCGAGGTAGGGATCGAGAGGCCAGATGTTGAGGATGGCCCGCGCCACGGGCTGGACGGCAGTGGAGCAGATGAAGTGCCGATGACCCGCTTCCAGCCATTGGGCCATCTCGGCGAGGCTTTCTTCCGGCACGATGCCGCCATCGCCTTTCTCCCTGGCCAGCGTCATCGTGTGACCATTGCCCAGTGCCAGGGTGCCGTTTTCTGCCACGACGCCGTCGTGGCTGCGCAGGGGAAGCGTCGTCTGGCCTTCAAGATAGAGGCTGCAGCTGTCCGGGAGGGCCGCCAGCACGGTGGCGGCGTCCCCCTGCATGGCCATAGGCAGCCAGAACGCTTCGGCCCGGGTCTGCAGACCCTGGGCGAGCTGACGGGGGAGGGAGTCCGGGTCGGAATGAAGACGGGAAATGATGCCGGGAAATGCCATGTTGATGACTCTCTTGGAAATAACCGGCGAATTATACGAGGGATGGCCGGGCAACAAGAAAGGTTTCTTTTCGAGACTGTTTACCTGAGGCGACGCAGCGATTACCATCCCCGAGGTTTGTGAAGGGTTGTCGTCGAAAGACGCTGATTATAGATAGAGGCTCGACCATAACGAGTCCGTTCAAAACTGATACACTTGACTACGAGTCGTCGCGAAAAATAAAGGTGGAGTCAATCCGCCGAACGGAGTATGGAACACATGAATTCAAATATCGTAACTGTTGGCAAGAAGATCCGTCAGATCCGCGAAGCGGTAGGCCTAAGCCGTCCCAAGTTTGCCGATCTGCTGGGCGTCCCCCCAACCACCCTGAAGAACTATGAACTGGGTTACCGTGAAGTCGGAGGCGCCTTCCTGGTTGCCCTGGCCCACCACCCCGATCTGCACAAGTTCACCCTCTGGCTGCTGGCTGACAAGAAAGTCGCCGAAATCGGCCAGATCGGTCCGGACGATATTGCCAAGGCTTGATTCAGTTCAACCTTGATAAAAATGCCGCCCTCGAGGCGGCATTTTTTATTTGTCAAAATGGATGATTATTTAATTAAATGATGGGTTGTGTGCGGTCAACGGCGATTTTCACTAAATCATCTTGTCGGGCTGGATTAATCCACGGAACACTCCGACCCTTTTAATTCAGGCGGTGATCCACACAGCGAGACAACGATGAGCCAATCCATTACCAAAGTCAGAGATGGGTTTACCAGCACCTTTGGCGTGCTGGCCGCGACCCTGGGGTCTGCCGTCGGGCTCGGCAATATCTGGAAGTTTCCCTATCTGACCGGTGAGAACGGTGGCGCCGGTTTTCTGCTGGTCTATGTCATCGCCACCCTGCTGGTGGGATTGCCGGTGATGATCTCCGAGATCATGCTGGGGCGCGAGGCCAGGACGGATGCGGTCAGCGGGCTCATCAAGCTGGCTCCGAAGGGGCAACCCTGGTGGCTGATCGCCGCCATGGGGGTGAGCGCGGCCTTCCTCATCATGTCGTTCTACTCCGAGGTGGCGGCCTGGGTGTTTGCCTACATCTTCAAGGCGGCCAGCGGCGAGATCCTCTCCACCGATCCCGCCGTCACGGGGGCTGCCTTCAATTCACTCATCACGGATCCCTTGCAGAGTCTGCTCTGGCAGTGGCTGGTGCTGGCCCTGATGGGGGGGATCTTGCTGATGGGGGTCTCCAGGGGGATCGAAGCGGTCACCAAGCGGTTGATGCCACTGCTCTTCATCCTGCTGCTGGTGATAGGCGTGCGCAGCCTGACTCTGCCCGGAGCGAGCGAAGGACTGCATTTCCTGTTCTCGCCGGATTTCTCCAAGGTGACCGCAGGCGTCGTGCTGACGGCCATGGGGCTGGCGTTCTTCAAGCTCTCCATCGGGATGGGCTGCATGATGACCTATGGCAGCTATTTTCGCGATGATCAGCACATCCCTCTCACCACGGTACGGGTGATGTGCGCGGATCTCTTCGTCTCCATGCTGGCGGGGATCGCCATCTTCCCGGCGGTGTTTGCCTTTGGCTTCGAGCCGAGCGCAGGCCCCTCCCTGCTGTTCATCACCATACCCGCGGTCTTTGCCAGCATCCCCTTTGGCCACCTCTTCATGGTGCTCTTCTTCGTGCTCTCCGCCATCGCAGCCACCGGGGCCATGCTCTCCATCCTGGAGGTGCCGGTCTCGGTGCTCTCCGAGCGCTTTCACATGAGCCGCACAAGGGCGACCCTGATCAACCTGCTGGTGCTGGGGGCGGTCGGCTCGACCTGTGCGCTCTCGAGCAGCACGCTGGCGGATGTGCAGGTTGGCGGGAAAACCTTCTTCGATCTGTTCGACTTCGTCTCTTCCAACGTGCTGATGCCCCTTGGCGGCATCTTCCTCTGCCTCTTTGTGGGCTGGGTATGGGGATTCGAGCGGATGACGACGGCGCTGACCAATGGGGGCAAGCTGGCGCTGCCCATCCTCAGCCCCCTGTTTTTCATCATCCGCTATGTGTCGCCGCTGCTGATCCTGGTGGTGATGCTCAAGGGGCTGGGGCTGTTCTGAGCCGCGTAACCCGAAACAAAAAAGCGCCTATTGGCGCTCTTTTTGTCTTTTACCCCGATATGCCTTCATATCAGGCAGAGTCGTGACAGCTCCTCCTTGAGCTGCTCCAGGTTGCGCTCGACACAGGCTTCCCCCTCGTTGATGGCGTCGCTCGCGCGGTGGAAATCCATGATGGAGAGGTTGCCAAGGCGCGGGCAGAGCTGGATCTCGGGGGGATCCCCGGCCATCCGGGCACGGGTGATGCGCTCCTGCATGATGTTGATGGAGCCCGTCATCACCCCCCACATGCCGGGGGTACTGGGTTCGCGCTCGCCCCGGTTCAACCACTGGCTGAGCAGCCCTCCCTGCACGGGTTCGTCCGGTTCGTCGGTCCAGGGCTGATGCATGTCGGTGTTGAGGTTGACGGCGATCACCACCTCGGCTCCCATGGCGCGGGCCAGGGAGATGGGGACCGGGTTGACCACGGCCCCGTCCACCAGCCAGCGATCCTCCACCCGGGTCGGGGTGAGCAGGCCGGGCATGCCGCAGGAGGCGCGCACACACTGGCGAAGCGGCCCTTCCTGCAACCAGATCTCGCGACCGGTATCTAGTTCGGTGGCGACGCAGGCAAAGGGCAGCGGCAGGCTTTCGATGGCGGGATCCCCCAGATGGCCGGCGGCGATGCCAAACACCTTGTCACCGCGAAACAGGCCGCCTGAGAGGGCAGGATCGAGCAGCCCCATGACCTGCAGGCGGCTGAAGCCGCGCACCCAGCTCTCCAGCTTGTCCAGTTCACCTGCGGCATAGGCGGCGCCGACAAAGCTGCCGATGGAGCAGCCAGCCACCAGATCCGGCTTGACGCCCAGTCGCTCCAGGGCACGGATGATGCCGATGTGGGCCCATCCTCGGGCCGCACCGCTGCCCAGGGCCAATCCCAGACGGGGTTTTCGTGACACAGTTGCGTCTCCTGACATGAAGTGGGAGTCCAGCTTACTCCGGCTTCTCCTGTCCGTCATCCCGCCACGCTTCGCTGCGATTGCGGCCGTTGGCCTTGGCCTGATAGAGGGCGATATCGGCGCGGCGGATCACCTCCTGCAAGGAGATGGCTGGTGACTGGCGACAGTGGCCCAGGCTGACGGTCACCTTCAGCTCGGCCGCGATGGCGCTCCAGGGATGCTCTGCTATGCACAGACGAAGCCGCTCGGCCAAGGGGGCCAGAGGGATCGCTTCATCGGCGACGAGCAGCAGGAACTCCTCGCCGCCCCAGCGGATCAGGTGGCACTCCCGTGTCAGCAGGGACTGGCAGAGCTGCACCAGACGGATGAGGACCTGATCGCCCACCCCGTGGCCGAAACGGTCGTTGACCTGTTTGAAGTGATCGCAGTCAAACATGATGGCGCCGATGCGTTGGCGGCCTGCCAGGGCCTGGCGGTGTTCGAAGGCATCGAAGTAGTGGCGGTTGAAGGCCCCGGTCAGGGCATCGTGGCGTGACAGGTAGTTGAGGCGCCGGTTGAGGCGCTGGGCACGCAGGCTGGAGACGGTCGCCACCACCAGACAGAAAATGGTGATGAGCGCCGTCGCCGATTGCCACAACAGCGTCTGCAGCAGAGGCAGCAGCGGGATGCGATGGATGAGGGAGAGCGGTGTCTCCGGGATGGGATAGACGAGCTGCAAGGCGCCCTGTTGCCACTCATATTCCGCTGACTGCGCCGTCCTGGCCGGGGGCGGCGCGGTACCGGACTGGCTGCTGGCGAGGATCTGCTGATGGGCGTTGAGCAGGAACAGGGTGCCAATCCGGGGGGCGAGGCGGTGCAGGGTCTGCGCCAGCGTGACGGTCTGGATGTCGATGCTGAGTAGGCCAATGATCTGGCCGCCCTGGGTAATGGGCTGGGAGAGGGTGATCATCTGCCCCCGCCCGGCAAAATCCTGGTAGGGGCGCGAGAGCATGGCGTGCTCCAGGTGGGGATGCCTGGCCATCGCCTCCTGCCAGTAGGCCTTGCTGTAAATCACGGGATCGAAGCGAAACTGGCTGGATGGCACCCAGGGATAGAGGTAGATGAAATTGTCCGTACCGGTGAAGTAGATCCAGGCCACGTCCCTGTCCAGCAGCTTGCTGGCCGTGGCGAGCAGGGGGGAGAGGCTGAGGGCGAGATGTATTCTGGCTTGCCGCTCGCTGCCGTCGTGGGGCAGCGGGCCCTGCCCGGTCAGGTTGCCGATGAGGGCGGGGGGCAGATCGACGGGGATGCGATCCAGGTTGATGCCGTGCTCCCCGTCGGATTGCAGCGCCTGATAGAGCTGGCGAGAGAGCACGGACTGGGGATTGCTGCGCAGGCGCTCCTCCGCCTGGCCGCGCATGGCCTCGAGGAAGGTCTCCATCCGCTGGTGCTGGCTGCTGAGCTGGGTCGCGGCGTTGATGGTGTCACGCTTGTTGATCTCGGTAACCTGGCGAAACGCATGTTGCAGGGCGAGCAGCAACAGCAGCAGGCCGAGGCCCAGCAGCAGCCACTGCAATCGGTATCTGGCAAAGGCGGGGAAGGGAATGGACATGGGCGTACCGGAAGATGGCGAGAGTCGGCATCAGTGTAAGGCAGAACCCTGACGCGCGTGCCGACAAGATGCGTTTTTGATGATCTTCTCACCGGACTGTTACGTTTTGTCACATTTATACATAGTCACGGCATAGTCAGGGGGTAACATGGTGCCATCCTTGATGAAGCTATCTCTTCTTCCTCTCTCTTTGACTGCATGGATCTTGTGATGAAAACGCGCGTGTGGCTGTGGCTTTTCCCTCTTCTTCTATTGCTGGCGGCGGGCGTCTGGCATCTGCGGCAGGCTGAACCCGCCAGCAAGCCAGCACCAAGAGAGATCAACATCAGGGCCGAAACCGTCAGGCAGAGTCTGGCCGAGCCCTCCATCAAGCTGGTGAGCAAGCTTGCGGCCAATCGCTCCGTGGCCATCAGCCCCGAGGTGACCGGCCGCATTGCCACCATCGCGGTGAGTTCCGGCCAGCAGGTCAAACAGGGGCAGACCCTGATCGCCCTGGATGCGGGCAAGCAGCAGGCGGAGCTGGCCGAGCAGAGCGCCAGCGTGCGCGACGAGGCTCGCAAGCTGCGGGACATGCGCAAGCTGGTGGCGCGAGGCGCCGTCACCACCTCGGAGCTGGAGGGGCAGGAGGCGACTGTTGCCCAGGCCCAGGCCCGGGTCGATGCGGCCCGTTACGAGCTCTCCCTGCGCACCCTGGCCGCCCCTTTCGACGGCACAGTCAGCCTCATCGATCTCAGCGAAGGAGCCCTGGTCAACAGCGGCGACGTGCTCTTGCATCTGGACGAGCTGGCAAAACTGCGGCTCGATCTGGCGGTGCCCGAGCGCTACCTCTCCCTGCTGCGCCCCGGCATGGCGGTGACGGCAACCAGCTCGGCCTGGCCGGATCAATCCTTTTCCGGCGTGCTGGAGACCCTCGACAGCCGGATCTCCAGCGACACCCAGAACATCAAGGCCCGCGTCATCCTGCCCAACACCGGTGGCCAGCTGCGTCCCGGCATGCTGATGAACGTGGATCTCTCTCTGCCACCCCAGAAGATGACCTTGATCCCCGCCCAGTCGGTGGAGTACGCCGGCGAGCAGCGCTTCGTCTATCGCCTGGAGGCGGACGGACGGGTGAAGAGGGTGCCGGTGGAGCTTGGCGACACCCATGGCGAGGCCGTCTGGGTGCTCAAGGGGTTGAACGTCGGCGATCGCATCGCGGTGGAGGGGCTGGTCAATCTGCGCGACGGCGCCCAGGTACGTGATCTGGGCGAGGTGAAAGGCTGATGTGGCTCTCCGATATCTCAGTACGCCGTCCCCTGGTGGCGGTGGTCATCAGCGCCCTGCTCACCGTGTTCGGCCTGGTGGCCTTCAGCAAACTCACCGTGCGGGAGATGCCGGATGTGCAGACCCCGTCCGTCTCCATCACCACCACCTATGAGGGGGCGGCCCCCGAGGTGATGGAGAGCCAGGTCACCAAGCCCATCGAGGATCAGCTCTCCGGCATCAGCGGCATCAAGAACATCAACTCGGTGACCCGCAAGGGGCGCTCCTCCATCACGGTGGAGTTCAAGCTCGGCTGGAACATGCTGGAGGGCACCTCCGACGTGCGTGACGCCATCTCCCGGGCCAGACCCAAGCTGCCAGACGGGGCGGACGAGCCCATGGTGACCAAGGACAACGGCAACGGGGATGTGGCCATCTGGCTCAACTTCAGCAGCACCCAGATGGATCGTACCGCCATGACGGATTACGCCAATCGCATGCTGGTGGACCCTTTGAGCCTGGTGGACGGGGTGAGCGAGGTCTCCCTCTCCGGGGACCTGACCCAGGTGATGTACGTGCGGCTGCGCCCCGCCGACATGGCGGCCCGCGGCATCACGGTGGCCGACGTGCAGGATGCCCTCAAGCGGGAGAACATCGAGCTGCCGGGCGGCGAGATCCGAAACAACACCATGACCATGGCGGTGCAGATCGCACGGCTCTATCACAGTGCGGAAGATTTTCGCACCCTGCCGGTGAAAACCGCCACCAATGGTCAGAGCATCTATCTGGCGGACATTGCGGATGTGGAGGTGGGGGCCAAGAACGAAGACAGCGCCTATCAGCGCAACGGCCGCGAGAGCCTGGGGATTGGCATCGTCGCTCAGTCCACCGCTAATCCTCTGGCGGTGGCCCAGGGCATCGAGAAGAAGCTCGTGGAGATGCAGCGCTTCCTGCCGGAAGGGGCCACCCTTGAGGTCGACTACGACTCCACCATCTTCATCAAGCAGGCCATCGACGAGGTATACGAGACACTCGCCATCTGCGCCCTGCTGGTGGTCGCCGTGCTCTATCTCTTCCTCGGGCAGGGGCGCACCACGCTCATCCCTGCCATCACGGTGCCCGTCTCCCTGATTTCGGCCTTCATCGGTGCCTGGTATCTGGGCTTTTCCATCAACCTCATTACCTTGCTGGCCCTCATCCTCGCTATCGGCCTGGTGGTGGATGACGCCATCGTGGTGGTGGAGAACATCCACCACCACCTGCAACGGGGCGAGTCCCCCTTGATGGCGGCCTGGCACGGCACCCGGGAGGTGGGCTTTGCCGTCATCGCCACCACCGCCGTGCTGGTGATGGTGTTCGTGCCCATCGCCTTCATGGACGGCATGGTGGGGCGCCTCTTCACCGAGTTCGCCATCTTGCTCTCCTTGGCCGTGCTCTTCTCCTCCCTGGTGGCGCTCACCCTGACCCCGGCCATGGGCTCCTGGCTGATGCGTGCCGTGGACAAACCCAACGCCCTGACCGCCACCCTGGACAAGGGACTTGGCTGGGTGGAGGAGCGTTATCGCCGCGTGCTGGGGGCCGTGCTGCGCCGCGCCGTCTGGATGCCCCTGGTGTTGCTGCTCTGCCTCGGCGGCATTGGCGCCCTCTTTGGCAAGCTGCCCGCGAGCCTCACCCCGACCGAGGACAGGGGCGTGCTCTATGTGTTCGTGAAAGGGGCGGAGGGCACCAGCATCGAGCGGATGAAGCGCAACATGCAGCAGGTGGAGGCCGCCATCCTGCCGCTGCTCGGCAAGGGGGTGGTGCAGGCCATGAGCTTCAGCACCCCGGCCTTCGGGCGCGGCGGCGATCAGACCGGCATGGCCATCATCCAGCTCAGTGACTGGGCGGTGCGGGACGAAACGGCCACCGAGTTTGGCCGCTCCCTGAGCGGCCGCCTCGCCGGCATCCCCGACGTGATGATCCGCACCTTCCAGCCGGGGTTCAGAGGCGGATCCACAGCGGCGGTACAGTTCGTGCTGCAAGGCTCCGATTACAGCGAGCTCAACCAGCAGGGGCTGGCGCTCAAGGAGGCGGCGGCCCAGAGCGGGCTGATGCAGAGCCCGGATCTCGACTATGCCGAGAAGACCCCGGAGCTGCAGGTGACCATAGAGCGGGAGCGAGCCACCCAGCTCGGCATTCCGGTCTCCACCATCGCAAGCTCCCTGCAGGCCCTGCTCGGCGGCGTCAGCCAGACCACCTATGTGGACAGGGGCGAAGAGTATGATGTCTACCTGCGCGCCAACCAGACCCAGTTCAACGGCATCTCCGACATCAGCCGCATCTATTTGAAGGCCGCGAGCGGCGAGATGGTGAGCCTCTCCACCCTGGCGACCGTCACCCAGGTGGCGAGTCCCCAGCGCCTCAACCACTACCAGCGCCAGAAGGCGGTCACCCTCACCGCGGACGTGGCCCCCGGCCACACCCTGGGGGAGGCGCTCGACTTCCTGGATGGCTGGGCCGCGGATCACCTGCCCACCGGCATGTCGGTGGATTATGCCGGCGAGTCCAAGGACTATCGCGACAACCAGGGGGAGATGGCACTGGTGTTCGGCCTGGCCCTGCTGGTGGTCTATCTGGTGCTGGTGGCCCAGTTCGAGAGCCTGCTGACCCCGGCGGTGGTGATGATGACGGTGCCGCTCGGCATCTTCGGCGGCCTGCTCGGCCTCTGGCTCACGGGGCAGGAGCTCAGCATCTACAGCCAGATAGGCATGATCATGCTCATCGGCATGGTGACCAAGAACGGCATCCTCATCGTGGAGTTCATCAACCAGCTGCGCCAGCGGGGTGAAGGGTTCGAGGAGGCGATCATCAAGGGGTCGGTGCGCCGCCTGCGCCCCATCTTGATGACCTCGCTCACCGCCATCATCGGCGCCGTGCCCCTGATGCTCTCCATGGGGGCGGGGTACGAGAGCCGGATGGCCGTGGGAACCGTGGTCTTCTTCGGCTTGTCCTTGGCGACCCTGGTGACCCTGCTGGTGGTGCCCGCCATCTATCACCTGATCGCCAGACGCGCGGGGATGACGGGAGCGCGGGACCGACTGGTGGACGAGGTACTGGCCACGGCAATCCCGGCCAGTCCCTCCACGGTGCCGGGGGCGGTGGCCCCCGAGGGGCGTGACAAACCGGCGGCCTAGCGTGCCGACCCGGATGACAGCAAGCAGGGCGCCAATGGGCGCCCTGCTTGTTGATGAGATCGGAGTCTGTCACGCCGACCCGTCGCGCCCGCTCGAAGGCGCCCCTTCCCCTCGCGTTCTGTAGGGGCAAAAAGCCGTCGCCCCCGCCTTGCTCTGCCGGTATAATGCGCGACCCGAATTGTTCCAGGTGGTCAAAATGCAGCCGGTTACCAACCTCTTCTCCTATCCCCGTTACTGGGCCGAGTGCTACGGCACAGCGCCCTTCCTGCCCATGTCCCGTGCGGAGATGGACAAGCTCGGCTGGGACAGCTGCGACATCGTGCTGGTGACAGGCGACGCCTACGTGGATCACCCGAGCTTCGGCATGGCGGTGATCGGCCGCATGCTCGAATCCCAGGGTTTTCGGGTCGGCATCATCGCCCAGCCCGACTGGTCATCGAAGGATGACTTCATGCGCCTGGGCAAGCCCAACCTGTTTTATGGTGTCACTGCGGGCAATATGGACTCCATGATCAACCGCTACACCGCCGACAAGAAACTGCGCCACGACGACGCCTACACCCCGGGGGATGTGGGCGGCAAGCGGCCGGATCGCGCCACCCTGGTCTATACCCAGCGCTGCAAAGAGGCCTATAAAGAGGTGCCGGTGGTCATCGGCGGCATCGAGGCATCCCTGCGCCGCATTGCCCATTACGACTACTGGTCCGAGACCATCCGCCGCTCCATCCTGATCGACGCCAAGGCCGACATCCTCATCTACGGCAACGCCGAGCGGCCGCTGGTGGAGGTGGCTCACCGCATCGCAGGCGGCGAGACCATCGACACCATGCAGGACATTCGCGGCACCGCCGTGATCCGCAAGGAACCGCTGCCGGGCTGGCGCGGGGTGGATTCGAGCAAGCTCGACCAGATTGGCCGCATCGACCCCATCCCCAACCCCTATATGGAAGGGGCCCCCTGCAGCGATGATGAAGGCACTGCACCGGCTGCGCAGGAGGCCAAGCCCATCCTGGTGCAGCCGCCCAAGCAGAAGCCGTGGGAGCAGACCTACGTCAAGCTGCCGGCGTTCGAGCGGGTGAAGGAGGACAAGGTGCTCTACGCCCATGCGTCGCGCATCCTGCACCATGAGACCAACCCGGGCTGCGCCCGCGCCCTCTCCCAGGCCCACGGTGATCGCATCATCTGGGTCAACCCGCCCGCCTTCCCGCTCGAAACCGACGAGATGGATGGGGTGTTCGGCCTGCCCTACCAGCGGGTGCCGCACCCGGCCTATGGCAACGAGAAGATCCCGGCCTACGACATGATCAAGACCTCGGTCAACATCATGCGCGGCTGCTTTGGCGGCTGCTCCTTCTGCTCCATCACCGAGCACGAGGGGCGCATCATCCAGAGCCGCTCGGAAGAGTCGATCCTCAAAGAAATCGAAGAGATCCGCGACAAGGTGCCGGGCTTTACCGGCGTCATCTCGGATCTGGGCGGCCCCACCGCCAACATGTACCGCTTACGCTGCAAGAGCCCCAAGGCCGAGCAGACCTGTCGCCGTGCCTCCTGCGTCTGGCCGACCATCTGCCCGCACATGGACACCGACCACAGCCCGACCATCAACCTCTA
This sequence comes from Aeromonas sp. MaB10011B, assembly GCF_017939325.1. NCBI lineage: Bacteria > Pseudomonadati > Pseudomonadota > Gammaproteobacteria > Aeromonadales > Aeromonadaceae > Aeromonas > Aeromonas sp. MaB10011B. The sequence goes on from NZ_JAGKRK010000075.1 coordinate 288,242, forward strand.
TCGCAAGGCGCGCGACCTCAAGGGCATCAAGAAGATCCTGATCGCCTCCGGGGTGCGTTACGACATCGCGGTGGAAGATCCGCGCTACATCAAGGAGCTGGCCAAGTACCACGTCGGCGGCTACCTCAAGATCGCGCCGGAACACACCGAGGAGGGCCCGCTCTCCAAGATGATGAAGCCGGGCATGGGCAGCTACTACAGCTTCAAGGAGCTGTTCGACAAGTACTCCAAAGAGGCGGGCAAGCAGCAGTACCTGATCCCCTACTTCATCTCCGCCCACCCGGGCACCACGGATGAAGACATGGTGAACATGGCGCTCTGGATTAAAGCAAACCGCTTCAAGCTCGATCAGGTGCAGAACTTCTACCCGTCGCCGCTCGCCAACGCCACCACCATGTATTACACCGAGAAAAACCCGCTCAACAAGGTGAGCCGCCAGGGCGGGGACGTGTTCGTGGTGAAAGGGGAGCGTCGCCGTCGCCTGCACAAGGCGCTGCTGCGCTATCACGATCCGGCCGGCTGGCCGATGATCCGCGAAGCCCTGCTGGAGATGGGCAAGGGTCACCTCATCGGCAACGGCCCCGACTGCCTGGTGCCGCCGGAAGGCCGTGGTGAAGCCAAGGCCGAGCGCAGCCGCAGCAAGGGCCTCAAGCCCGCGTTGACCCGCCACAGTGCCATCACCCATCAGCGCAGTAACGGGGCTGGCAACAAGACAACGGGCGGCAAGCCGGTGGGCTCCCAGTTGCAGAAAGGGGCGGGTAATGGCAAACCGGCCGCACATGGCGAAGGCAAGGGCAAACCTACCGGAAAACCCGCCCACAAGGGTAAAACCCCGACCCGTGCAGGCTCTGCCAAGCCGGGTACTCAAGGAGGCAAGCCAGCGGCGAAAGGGAATGGTGCCAAGCGACCGGCTCGGTGAGTTTTCCTGATTTGAAAGCGATAGAAATAAGAAGGCGACCAGATGGTCGCCTTCTTATTGTTTTCTTATATGTATTTTTAATGATTTTTTGTGGATTTTATTTTATCTGAAAAATTACCGAAATATGGCTTTAATGCATCTTTAATAACGGTGCCATTGCTGCTGTTAGCAATTCTTACAACAAGTTCTGCAAGTTCACCATTAGATAGCCCCAAATGTTTACTTATTTGTGTTGACAGTGACTTTCTGTTGTATATTCTCAAAATTAGCTCGTAATCATTATTTTCCACTGCGCTTGAGAATAGTGATTTATTTTCTGAATATATATCATCAATATTAATGCTTGATGTGAGACGTTTGAGTTCATCAATTATCCCCCCCTTTCCCTTTGCTTTTTCATTAAAGCAGTTAAGTCTGAATTTTATTTCATTGATGACTCGTAGTGATATTTGGGATTCAATCTCATCTCGTATGCTTTTTATTACGAATTTTTTTACTGAAATGACATCATCATTTTCTTCTCTAAGAAGTTGCTTGCTGGCAATTCTAATTACCTCAGGCACGCAGAATAAGTTTTCAACCTCTGCAACATTTAGTGTGTATATGTCTGAACGCTCTAATTCTTTTATTTATATGTCGTTTCTTCTATCTCTATCAATTATGCCGAAAACAGTAAGTCTATGTATTTTTTTGTTAATCTTAAGAGATTTTACAATTTGAATAACCTGACTGCAGGAACCACATGGAATAACTAGGTAGTCACTAAGAATAGAACTGTAAAGTGATGAGTCATAGCTACCATTTTCCCCCTCAACAAATACAACAGGCTTTCTGCTTCCAAGTATCTGAATAAGTAAGTCTTCAGGTAAATCCTCCATTTGAGGAACAATCTGCCAATCCCAATTAATGCCATCAAATCCTTTTAGCCATATTTTTTTTGACTCTCGAAGTGAAATGGCAAAGTCGACATCATGAGTTAGATATATAAAAAGACAATCATTACGTAGATTTTCAATCTCCCGCCAAAGAGGAGCTTGGATCGATTTGTGTAAATGAATTTCAGGCTCATCAACGATGATTATTCCATCATTAGGAGCTGCCAGACATTGCCCAATAAGATAAAAAATGACTCGTTCACCATCACTCATTTCTGATGAACTGTATACAGAATCTTTGCTGCCCTTTACGCAAGTCTGAATCCTCAATCCACTTATAATTAGCTCTCTATGTGGAAGTATTTTTTCCCATGTATTTTTTACTAGATCAAGCTTTGTTATTGGTGGAGTTATTCTTGTTTGTGATTTTTTAGAGTCATCCAGATATTTAGTAGACTGTTCTGTATGCTCTGAAAATAAATATACCATTAATTTTTCGAAGTCATTGAGCGATGAAACCGCCGCACTTTTATTACTAGCCCCCCAGCGTCTGTACTCTTTGTACCATAGTGGCCCAGATGAATCGACATTCTGGCTGCCATATAGTAAGTCGCTTTCAGCTAAATTAATAGCAACTGGGGTTGTTGTATCTGGCATTGTTAATAGTTTTTGGGCGGATATTCTATGGACTTTTTCATTTTGTGGTGATTTTAGATCTATCCAAACTCCAAGCCTCGTTTTCCCTGAACCATTAGCACCTATAAATAGCATGCTCTGGTTTGATTCTATTTCAGTTTGATTCCCATTACTATCAGGCAATGTTATTTTAAATTTTTTCATACTCTTAAAAGCCTTAAATTTCTATTTATAAAAACTAGTAGAATTGGGAAATCTAGCGCAGGAATCTGGGACACCCACCTTTCTGTATGGGGCGTAACGTCACCAAATCCCACGCTACCGCCCATGGATTACAGCTTCCAATATGCGCCATTGACCAGCGAGAGGAATCTGGGACACCCACCTTTTTGTATGGGGCGTAACGCCACCAAATCCCACGCTACCGCCCATGGATTACAGCTTCCAATATGCTCCATTGACCAGCGAGGGCAGTGGCCCATCGCAGTTCAACAGGTTCCAGATAGCCACTGTAAGACAAACGAAACTACCCAAGCGAGCCTTAAAATGATGTAACCATCGGAATCACATCGTTTTTTGAACTTGATCAGCAAATTGTGCAATCTGGGGGTGAAATCTGGGACACCCACCTTTTTGACAGCGGCGTAGCCCTGTACTTGGCTTGAGGTGTCACTGCCCAGGGGGTGAGCCATGACCATTGCCCGTTCACGTCAAATCAGTTTGCAGGATACGCCTTACTATCATGTGGTCAGTCGCTGTGTGCGGCGGGCGTTTCTGTGCGGGGAAGATGCCCACTCCGGCCAGAGTTACGAGCATCGGCGCCAGTGGGTGGTCGACAAGTTGGGCCAATTGTCGCGACTGTTTGCCATCGGTGTGTGTGCCTATGCGGTGATGAGCAATCACTATCACCTGGTGCTCAAGGTCGAGCCGGATACCGCTGTCAATTGGAGCGAGCGGGAGGTGGCCGAGCGTTGGGCGGCGCTATTCCAGTGGCCGCTGCTGGTACGACGCTGGTATCAGGGGGAATCCCTGATTGAGCCTGAACTCGCTGTGGTGCAACAACTGATAGGGCAGTGGCGGGAGCGGTTACATTCCATCAGCTGGTTTGTGCGGTTGCTCAACGAAAACCTGGCTCGGCAGGCCAATCGGGAAGATGGTTGCAAGGGCCATTTCTGGGAAGGGCGCTTCAAGAGCCAGGCCTTGCTCACCGAGCCAGCCCTGCTGGCCTGCATGGCCTATGTTGATCTCAATCCGATACGAGCGGGATTGTCCGACCGGCCTGAACAGAGCGATTACACCAGCCTCAAGCAGCGTCTCGATGGCGAGCAGTCCGCCGCCCCATTGCCGCCGTTGCTGTTGCCATTCGCGCACGACGCGCGACCCGATAGCCTGCCATATGCCTTTGCGGATTACCTGATGCTGGTGGACTGGACAGGTCGCGCCATCCGAGTGGACAAACGGGGTCATATCCCGGCTTCTCTTGCCCCCATCCTGGTGCGGCTGGGGTTGGACGAGGTGCGATGGCTCAAGCAAGTGACGCTGTTTCGGCGCCAGGGTATCAGAGTGGTGGGTGACAAAGAGCATTGTCAGCAGTTTGCCTGGCACTGTGGCCAGCGACGGTGTCATCAACCATCCCTTTGAGTGATGAATACTTGTGTCATAGCAACGTCCGATATCGCGCCAGCACCCCGCCTGTGTGATCGCATCTGAATTGGCGTCATCGATGCCAAGACATTCTCTTTAATCCCCCGAGTTTCACAAATGCCATCGCACATGCTGGATGACGAGTTGTGCTGGGCGCTGGATGAAGGCTTTCTCCAAAAGATGGCTGTCCTGATAAGGCGGGTTGGGGAAGAGGGGCTATCGGTCCTTTGTCAACAGGCCCTTTCTCACAATGCGGCGACACCGTGGGTGTTGCTTGAGCAGGTGATTTTTGCATCAGTGAAACAGAGTGGGTGATATGGTTCCTCCAATGGAACAATCCGTACACAAAGATGGCTGTCCCAAATAAAAAACAAAGATGGCTGTCCCAAATAAAAAACAAAGATGGCTGTCCCAAATAAAAAGGGAGCTTATCTTGCTCGGTCCATGGAGAAGGGGGGAGATGACGACGTCCCTTGGAGATCTTTACGAGAGTCGGCAAATATGGGGACCCACCTTTGGCTCACATGACCAAACCTGATGCCAAGGGGCGGGTTTGCCGATATCTCGAATGGGGGCAGCGTTGGCAATAAATAGCAAGGGCGACCAGTTGGTCGCCCTTGTGTGATGGGCAGAAGCGCGGGCTCTGCCTGTGAACGTGACGGTTATTGCAAATCCGTGCTCAGGCTGGGGGCACCGAAGTTCACCAGGGTGGCATGGGAGTGCTCGAAGTACTGTGACCAGAAGTCACCGAGTGCATCCATGGTCTTGCCGGAACGATAGGCGTGTTTCACTGCGTCGGTTACCAGCCCGGCGCCCGTGACGTAGACGCGAGCGCCTTGCAGATCGGCAAACAGCCCCTTGCTCTTGGCCTGCTTGAGCTCGTCACCGACATTGAGCTGCTTGATCTTGTTGGTGGCATAGAAGCTGGTGTAATCGGAGTGCTCCAGCATGTCCGAAATGAGGAACACGACGCGGTCATTGACGCCTTGCTCGGCCTTCATATCTTCACCCACCTTGCGCAGCGAGTTCATGATCTCGCTCTTGGGGATGTCCTGGCGGGCATCACGAAGTGCTTTCACGAACTGTTTGCCAAAGCCGTTACGAAAGACCTTGGTCTGCGTCGTCAGGCAGGTGTCCAGGCCGCGCAATTTGCGCATGCTGACATCGTCCCGGATCTCCCCTTCCAGCGGCATATCCAGTTGCCCCGCGTAGGCGAGGCGAAGGTATTCGCCAGGCAAGAAGGCGGAGAAGGTATAGAGCTTGACGCGATCACCAGCCTGCACGAACCGCTCGATCTGCCCCCAACTGCTGCGCTGCAGATCGTCAGGCATCGGAATGGTCTGGTCGATGATGACCACCAGTTCGCGACCGGTGCCCGCAGGCTTGATGTCGGTCAGGCCATTGCGCTCATAGCAGCTCTGTATGTCGTTACGCTCGGCCGCCAACGCTGCACAAGGCAGCGTCAACGCCAGTAGCAATACCTGGGTGATCTTCACGATTAGGCACTCTGCTTGGTGGGAAAGAGGCCCAGGGTCTTGAGGGCCATCTGCTGTTCACGGATATCACGCAACTGCGCTTCGTCCACCCCCAGTGCGCGGCTGGCTGCTGCCAGACTCTCTTCGGGCAGGCCAGTGACATCATGGAAATCGGCGGCCTTGACGGCAGCGTCGGTCTGGCCGGGGGCGTCAGTGGTGGGCGGGAGAGCCGCCTCTGCCTGCGCAACAGCCGGTTGTACGGCGGGTGCCGGCTCGGCTTGCGCTGCCGGTGCGACCTGGGGGGCCGCCTGAGGGGCCGGCTTGGGCGGCACGGTGCCTGCCTTGTACTCGATAAAGGCCAGGAAATTGCGATGGGCGGATTTCTCCCCTTCCAGCGCCCCCAGCACACCCGAGTTGGTATGGTCACGGCTCGACAACAGGGTCTGCAAGCGGCGGAGCTTGTCATCGGCATGGCTGGCAATGGCGGTGCGTTGCTGGTCCATCGCGTCCAGCATCTCTTCGGCGGTCGCGTATTCGTGTGTCAGACGCCAGGCTGTTTTGGAATGGGTGCCTGCAAAGTGGTATTTGCTGGCAAGCCAGATGCTGATCCCCTGGATGGCGATGTAGATGAGCGACAGCATGACGTAGGTGGTCAGGCTGGCCTCACGGATGGCCTGCATCTTGTCTTCGATGGTGGCCTCTTCCGCCTCGTTGTTGATGGCTTGAGACGCTTCCGGCAGATCAAACGGCGACCCCATGCTGCTGTCACTCTGTGCCGTTGTTTCGGCGCGCATGTTGTTGACCATCTCGGTTTCGATGCTGTCGAGGGTGGCTGAACGCACCACGAAGGCGCCCACTGCCATGCAGGCAACAAACGAAGCACAGACAATCAGCCAGACAAACTTGCGGCTGACACCTGAATTCACGTCTTTCAGGCGGGCCAGCAGCTGCTCGTAGTCAGGTTTGTCAGAGTCCGAGAAGGAGTCTTCCAGATTGATGGCCTTGTTTGCCTTGAGGGTACGGGAGCGTTTTGAGGGCTCTTCCCCTTGCCACCAGTGACGCGCCCGGGCGATCAGGCTGTTGTGATGCAGGGAGTGTCCGGCCACTTCAGCCAGGAATGCGGATGCAACGGCGAGCAGCAGAGCCGTCGCGGCTGCCAGCAGGTGACGGTCATTGGTGGAGGCATCCATGTTCATCCAGCCTGCCAGCACGTAGGCAAAGCCCATTGCCTCGACCAGCACCAGCACCAGCACCAGAGCAAGCACCCACGCCGGGCGCGGGGAGCGGCCGGCCTCTCCTGCCTTGGCAAGGTAGTCGAGGGAGGCGTTGTAGGCATCTGTCCCCTTTAAATGCTTCTTGTATTCGCGGTAGTACACATTCGACAGGGTCACTTCATGGTTGATCCAGCCATCGCCATCGACCGAGGCTGGCTTGCGGGCGAGACGGGCCACGGTGCCGATCAGCGGCAGGCTGTGCCATACCCGGATCAGGAAGTAGGAGACATGCTCCCAATGCCGCCACACCACCACGGCGCTGACGAGGAATGAAACAATGCCAACGGTCAGCATCTGGTTGGCGAGGATCAGCGTCTTGAGCGCTGCCAAAGAAAAGTCTTCCACTAAGTTTCTCCGTTTTCTTATTTGGAATGGGTGGCGGGAATGGGCAGGTACGAAGCCACATAAGCCTCGGAACCTGCCGGGTAGAACAGGGCTCCCTGGCTGACCTTGGCGTTGCCTTTGCTGAACACGAGGTCCATGCAGGACACCGACGCCTTGGGATCGCTGGTGAAGACGCGGTACAGCACCTCACTCTCGCCCTCATAGGTGTTGGCCACCGCCTTGAGGGTCTGGGGCTTCTTCTGATTCGAGGATTTGTAACCCTGAACGACTTGCAGGATCGGTTGACGATCGACCTGGGCGTTGTCACGCAAGATGGAAACCGGAGAGACAGTCACCAGGTGGCCGTTGACGGTATTGGCCCAGACGCGATTGTTATAGCCGGGCATGTACTCCTTGGTGGCATGGCGCGGGAGAGGCTTGTCGTCTGCCATGCTCAGTACCTGGCCTGCACTGCGTGGCTTATCTGCCTCACAGCTCGACATCGGCATGTCGCTTGCGTATGCGCTGCTGATCAGTGCAAAACCACTCGCCTTGGGTTTGATGTTCTGAGCCATGTTCCATTGATAGGTGCCGGCAGGCTTGCCGCCGAAGTCCACTGCGGCCTTGGCATCGGGCAGGGCCTTGGTCGTGCTGGTGTTTGAGGCGCTCTGCTTGGCGGCGGGTTGGCGAGGGGCGGTTTGCGACGTGGCCGCCACCTTGCTTGAACCGCTTGCGGACTGAGCCGCCGGTTTGGTCGAAGCCACACGCGGTTTGGCGGTATCGGAAGCCCCGTAACGCAGATAGCGGGTGTTGTTCTCTTCGGATTGGGCCCGCATGACCAGAGCCTGCTCGTTCGCCAGTTCTACAATTTCGACCCGGCGATTCTGACCGCGAAGCAAGGGGTCGCTGTTGTCTGCGATGGGACGCGAAGAACCTGCGCCTTGATAGTAAATGGAAGAGGCCGGGATCCCCGATGCGACCAGGACCTTGCCGACGGCTCGCGCACGTTGCTCGGAGAGTCGCAGGTTGAGTTCTGCAGGGCCGGTGGCGTCACTGTGGCCGACGAGGAGGATACGGCGCTGATCCGAGGCGTCTGCGGCTGCGGGTTTGGCATAGAGCTGGGCCAGTTTAGTGACCACGCGCAGGCCGCTTTCTGTGAGCTGGGCAGAACCACTCGAGAACATGCCGGAATCGGGGATCTGGGCCACAAGGCCGGCGTCCTGAGGAACACCGGTCGCTGCGGCTGGCTCGGCAACGGTCAGCTTCTCGGTCGCGATGTTGAGATTCTCTTCCTTTGCTATCCGGTCAAGCTCTTGTAGCCTGGACTGCCACATATAGCCTGCCGCACAGCCCAGCGCCCCACCGAGGGCAACCCCCGCGACAGCCCCTTTTTTCCCGTTGATGGCGTAGCCCGCAGCCCCTCCTGCAATCATGCCAGCCCCACAAAGCACCGGCATGCCGTAATCCTTGCCGATATCATTGACCGTGGATTTGAAATTCTGCATCTGCTGAGAGCTGCAACCCACGGCGGCAATCAATACACAGCTGAGAGGTGCAAGACGAAACGATTTATCCATAGCGATTCCTTGCCATTTATATTTAATAGCGAGATTCAGACATGCCAGTGAGGCCAGAGAAAAGCGTCTTCGGGTGGAGTGAAATATCGACACTTGCTGATATAAAAGATATTAACGCGGGCTGATGTTTAATATCGGCGCCAGGCGTGCTCATTCTCGCAAGCGGCTGTGTCTGATATGTCCTGAGTGTCAGAAGAGGCAATTATCTATGCGGTTCAATAGGTATCGAGTGGCTATGATAAGCCAAACGAGCCTGATCATGCGAGTGGAAAAGTGATGCAACCATAGGAAAAACATCAACTTTCCAATATCTTTGCCCATCTCCCCGACGCTGAACACAAAGAGGGTTATTGTGACGCTCTTATGGTTTGTGAAAGGCGCAGGCCGATTATCGCTATTGAGGATGAGGGCTGTTGGGGGAAGTATGTGGTTGCCCCCACTGACAGTGCTGGCGAAATAATGTTCATGGGCAGAATAACGTCTGGCAGCCCGTTTATATAATGGATTAATTGTCGATAAATATGTCTGATAACAGTTTATAGAGTGGGGCACAGGCAGTGCGAAGCATTGCAAGACCTCTGTTGAACGCATTGTTTGATAATATTGTCGAAAGGGTTTGGTCAGGAGCAATCAGATGGCGATAACAACGCGATCCCGAAGAGAAAAGATTGGCAGCGGGCTCGGGCTGGTGATGGGGCTCATCGCCTTTAACCTGATCGTGCCCCTGCTTCCGGTTGCAACAGAGATGTCGGATATGACCCGGATGATAGGTGCCATGGTCAGCGCCATGCTTTGCGCCGAGCTGGGCGCCAGGATTGGCAAGTGGCGGGATGCCAAAGAGCAGGCCGGATCGGCAGAGTAACTCGACGTGAGAAGAGCGCCAATCGCCCGAGTGCGGTGGTGTGTGCGGGTGTAACAGGCAGGGCGACTGTTGTCGCCCTGCCTGTTTTGCTATCGCGGTTTGCCGCTCAAGCGCCGCCGGGGTTTGCTGCGATGGAGGAAGGTGGCCAGGGTGTCGCGGGGCGATGCCGCATTGCATCAGAAGGCGCCTGGAGCGAGATGCGCCAAGGCTGGATCTGCGAGGGAAATCCTGAGATCGTGCAGGCAGTTATCTGGTTATCCCCTTGAGAGGAGTGCCCATGCGCATTGCCCTGATTGGCCTTGGCGATATCGCCCGGAAGGCCTATCTGCCGCTGCTTGCAAACGACGAGCGAGTCACCCCGCTGCTCTGTACCCGGAGTCCCTCGGTGCTCGGCAAACTGGCGCGCCAGTACCGGATTGGCGAGTGTTTTACCGAGGTCGATGCGCTGCTGGCGAGCCGACCTGATGCGGTGATGATCCACGCTGCCACCGCCGTGCACGGCAAACTGGCGGAGCTGTGCCTGCGTGCCGGCATTCCCACCTTTGTGGACAAGCCGCTGTGTGACAACGCAGGAGAGGTGGAGGCACTCGCCAATCTCGCCATCGCCAGAGACTGCCCGCTGTTTGTGGGCTTCAACCGTCGCTATCTGCCCGCCATGGCCGCCGCACGCGGCCAGCCGCTGACCGAGCTCCATTGGCAAAAGCACAGGCACGCCCTGCCGGGGGCGCCTCGCCAGTTCCTGTTCGACGACTGTATCCATGTGCTCGACAGCCTCTGCTGTTATGGCGGCGAGCCGGACGGGGAGCTGCATGCGGTGCTGCGACGCAGCAGTGAGCAGCCCGAGCTGCTGGCCGGGGTGAGCGTCGCCTGGCAGAGCGGGCAGATGGCGGTGAGCGGCAGCATGAATCGCAGCGCCGGCATGACCGAGGAGCGCATCGATGCCTATGGCGACAACCTCTCATTGCATATCGAGAACTGCACCCGTGGCCTGCTTGCGCGAGACAACACAGTGCAGACTCTGGCACCGGGCGACTGGCAGCCCGTGCTGGCGAGCCGAGGCTTTGTCGCCATGCTCGAGCACTGGTATGGGCAGATTGACGCCGGGCGGGCAGACGGGGCGCTGGTCGAGAGCTACCTGAAAAGCCATCGACTGGCAGAGCGCCTCGTCGCCCTGGCAAAGGGATGACCCGAAGGCAAGGGGCTGGTGACACCGGCAGGCATCACTGGCCAGAGAAGCGGCAGAGCACTGTATGAGATGGTGGCTCCTTGCGCAGTCAGCCGGGAAAGGTGCCAGCGAGCGAGCCAAGCGAAGGCGGGTTTGTTATCTTGGCGGCCATCAAGAGCTGCAGGGCAAGAGATCGCAATGAAGAAGGTGTCGAAGATGAGATGGCTGACCGCAGTGGGCGGGGTATTCCGTTCATGAGCATCATTCTGGGGATCGATCCCGGTTCGCGCATCACCGGTTACGGGGTCATTCGCATCGTCGCGGGCAAGGCGGAATATCTGGGATCGGGCTGCATCCGCACCGATCTGGGGGAGCTGCCGTCTCGCCTGAAGCAGGTCTATGACGGGGTGAGCGAGATCATCACCCAGTTCAAGCCGGACGAGTTCGCCATCGAGCGGGTCTTCATGGCGCGCAACGCGGACTCGGCCCTGAAGCTCGGCCAGGCCAGGGGAAGTGCCATCGTCGCGGCGGTCAATGCCCTGCTGCCGGTGAGCGAGTACTCGGCCACCCAGATCAAGCAGGCGGTGGTGGGCACCGGTGGCGCCGCCAAGGAGCAGGTGCAGCACATGGTGACCCATCTGCTCAAGCTCTCTGCCACCCCCCAGGCGGATGCGGCGGATGCCCTCGGGGTGGCGCTCTGCCACTTCCACACCCGTCAGAGCCTCATTCGCATGGCCGGGCGGGCCAGCGGATCGGTGCGCGGCCGTTATCGCTGATCCCCGGGGGAGGGCTTCTGGTGTTGGCAGGGAAGCGCGGGGAGCTGCTGGCAAAATCGCTGGTCGGGTCACAATCTGTCGCGTCCCTCGATGGGACTCCCATGGAGAAGCGCACCGAGCGGGGGGATATCTTTCTACTTTATCAATAACTTGTGACATTCATCACATATTCGCGATGAATCGGGTCGGTTTCGTCTTGCTCCGCCACACTCCCATAATATGGCGCCTGTTCAATAACAGTGTCCGTATGAGCCTTTCAGGTTCGCGTGTTAGTCATCATGGGAGAGACAAGAGTGAAACCTTTTGCTGCTGAATTTATGGGAACCTTCTGGCTGGTGCTGGGGGCTGCGGGAGCGCCGTGCTGGCTGCCGCCTTCCCCAATGTGGGGATCGGCCTGCTGGGCGTCGCCCTGGCGTTCGGCCTGACTGTGCTGACCATGGCCTATGCCATCGGTCATATCTCGGGTTGCCACCTGAACCCGGCCGTGACCGTCGGGCTCTGGGCCGGTGGTCGCTTCCCGGCCTCCAACGTGCTGCCCTACATCGTGGCCCAGGTGCTTGGCGGGATCGTGGCAGGTGGCGTGCTCTATGTCATTGCCAGCGGACAGGTGGGTTTTGATGTGAGCGTCGGCTTTGCTTCCAACGGCTATGGCGAGCATTCCCCCGGCGGTTACAGCCTGCTGGCCGCACTGGTGTGTGAAGTGGTGATGACCGGTTTCTTCCTGTTCGTCATCATGGGCGCCACCGACAGCCGTGCACCGGCCGGGTTTGCTCCCATCGCCATCGGTCTGTGCCTGACCCTCATCCACCTCATCAGCATCCCGGTGACCAACACCTCGGTCAACCCGGCGCGCAGCACTGGCGTGGCGCTTTTTGTCGGTGACTGGGCCGTGGGCCAGCTCTGGCTGTTCTGGGTTGCCCCCATTGTCGGTGCCATTCTGGGTGCATTGGCCTATCGTGTGATCGCCACGAAAGAGTGATGTGTTGCTAGTTAACGTGTGGTATCGACACGCCTTCGGGCGTGTTTTTTTATGCCTGAAGGAATACCGGGCAGGGCGCCATGCCGACGATAGGGTGCGGCATGATCACAGTCCCTTGGCGCTCAGCATCTCTTTGTAGCGCTGATGCAGCAGCTTGACTCGTTCCACATAGGCCCGGGTTTCGGCCAATGAGGGATGCCGCCGTGCTTGTACCGTACCGGTCCTACAACCCCTTGGCGCTCAGCATCTCCTTGTAGCGCTGATACAGCAGCTTGACCCGTTCCACATAAGCCCGGGTTTCGGCCAATGAGGGATGCCGCCGTGCTTGTACCGTACCGGTCCTACAACCCCTTGGCGCTCAGCATCTCTTTGTAGCGCTGATGCAGCAGCTTGACTCGTTCCACATAAGCCCGGGTTTCGGCATAGGGCGGTATGCCGCCGTGTTTTTGCACCGCACCGGCGCCTGCATTGTAGGCGGCGGTGGCCAGGGCAACATTGCCGTCATACTGCTTGAGCAGACCCGCCAGGTATTTCACCCCGCCAAAGATGTTCTGCTCCGCCAGCAGGGCGTTGCCGACCCCGAGCTCGCGCGCCGTGGCGGGCATCAGCTGGGTCAGTCCCATGGCGCCCTTGCGGGAGACGGCCAGAGGATTGAAAGCGGACTCGGCATGGATAAGTGCCCGGATGAGGGCAGGCTCGACCTGATAAGCCTTGGCTGCCGCCTGTATGGTGCTGGCGTAGTCATAGAGGAAGAGGCCTGTCGTGCGCCAGTTGACCTTGGACGCCGGATCGCAGGCATAGCAGTCGTTGAACAGCAGCAGTTCGTAGTGACCCTGCTCCGGCATCATGTCGGAATAGCGTATGACCCCGTTCTTTTGTACCGACTTGTAGACCTGGATCTGACGGCTTGCAGGCTTAGCGGGTTCAGGGGAGGGGAGCGGCGCCGTGGTGAGTGCCACGGTACGCGGCGTGGGAACCGGGGAGGAGACAGCCGTCTCCGGGGTCAGGATCACCACCTCTGCCGGCGGCGGTATCTGAGCCGGGGCTGCGTGGGAAAACAGCGGCATCATGCCCAGCAACATCCATGCTTTCAACGGCTTGCTCCTTAAGCCTCGTTAGCCATGTTGAGTAAAGCATTCGGGATGGCGCAGAACAAGTGCCCGTGAACAGGGGAGGCTGGAAATGTGATGGCAGAGGGACGTCCCACCTGTGTGCTCACTCAGGACAAGGGGCGCGGCTCATGGCGTCAAGGGACGCATGATCGCAACCTCGTCTTTTCCATCTAGTTATTGGCTTTTTTGTAAGTTAAAGGCGTGTTATCTTGCAGTTGCTCCACTCTGGTCAGATCTCTTCGTGGAGCCAGAGAGCGAGCAGGAGAGGGCCGGTATGGCCAGAGCGAAATGGGCATGACAAGCAGGCGAGCGATGGAGCTCAGATTCGAAGAGTACTGTGATGCGGATCTTTCCCTCATCAGAGACTATTACGAGACGACGTTTTCCCACTATGTGCCGGATTTGGCAGAACGGATTTTTGTGGTTCGTGATGCGCACTGGCTGGTGGGGGCGGTGCGCCTGCGCGATGAACAGGATTACTACCACTTGTGCGGCTTTCGTCTGCTCCCTCACTACCAGTCTCTGGGGCTGGGGTCCCGCTTGCTGCAGCATGCCTGCCGCGATCTTTCCGACAAGCCCGTGATCTGTCACGCCCTGCCATTCGAGAAACCCTTCTACCTCAAGGCGGGATTTGACCACCTTCCCCTGCATGAACTCGACGGACCCCTTCACTCCCACTATCACCAGCAGCACGAACAGGGTTACCAGATCGAGCTGCTGGTGCGTCAGGCGAAGGCGCCTGTTTTCAACTGATGTCTTATTGGGGTTTGGTCAGCAGGTGGATCTTGCCTGGTGACAGCTCCAGCCCCAGCAGATTTTCCTTGAGCCAGGCCTGATTGGGGTCCTTGTCATCCAGCTTGTAGACAGGCTGGGTCTCCAGCCGTTTCTCCATGCTCTGCAGCAGCATCCTCAGCATGAAACCAAACTTCTGTTCCGCCGCAGCAGGCTCCAGCTTGTAATCGATGAGCTTCATGTTGTCGAGGAAGAGCGCACTCCTGGCCTTGTCGTAGCGGGGCCTCGCCTCATAGGTCATGTTGAGGCGCGCGTCGTACTCGGTCTGATCCGGGAGCGCGATTTTCAACTTGCCTTTGCCAAACACCCTGGCGGTATCCGGGCTCTGGCGACCAATCTGCACATCGCTCTGCTCGAGTTGCACATGGGCCTTGATGATGCCGGGCAATTCCAGCTGTTTGTCCACTTGCACCTGGGATTGCAGGTACTGAGTTATCTGCTGCTCATTGATGTCATATGAGCCTTGACCTAGCATGGCCAGACTCAGCAGCATAGATTGCAGGATCATGCTAACGACCTGATAGAATGGGTGTGCCCCATAGCATACCATCCCGACCCTGTGGGGTCTGCCCGTGCCATCTGTCCAATACACCAAGGAGTCGCCTTGCTCGACGGTCTGGAATACGACATTCAGTTGCTGTTTTCCCGCTTTCTCGGCTGGTTGTTGCTGTTGTTTCACACCGTGATCGTGGCAGGGATCTCCCTGCGGGTGGTGATGAAGCGACGTCCCATCGGGGTATCCCTCGCCTGGTTGGCCCTCATCTATGCCATCCCCTTCGCCGGGGTCGGTTTCTACGTGCTGTTTGGCGAGATACGCCTCGGTCGCAAGCGGGCGGAGCGGGCCCAGGCCATGTACCGTCCTTACGCCATCTGGATCCGCCAGCTCGCGCGCCTCTTCCCCCAGCACTGCTGCGAGGTGGGCAGCAAGGCACGCCCGCTCCACGATCTGATCCAGGGACGCTTGGCCATGCCCATGCTCTCGGGCAACCGGATGACCCTGCTGCACAAGCCCAAGAGTATCGTAGAGGAGATAGTGCGCGACATCCGGGGCTCCTCCCAATCCTGTTATCTGGAGTTCTACATCTGGCACCCCGGCGGGGATGTGGACGAGGTGTGCGAGGCGTTGATGGAGGTGGCGGCACGCGGCGTGGATTGTCGTGTCTTGCTCGACTCCATCGGCAGCAAGACCTTCTTCCGCTCCTCCTGGCCCAAAACTTTGCGCGCCGCCGGTGTCAAAGTCGTGGAAGTGTTGCCGGTCGGCGCCTGGCGAATCCCCTTCCAGCGCCAGGACTTGCGCATGCACCGCAAGCTGGTGGTGATCGATGACAAGGTTGGTTATACCGGCTCCATGAACATGGTGGATCCCCGTTTCTTCAAGCAGGATGCCGGGGTCGGCCAGTGGGTCGACATCATGATCCGGGTGCAGGGCCCCGTGGTGCCGTTGATGTGGTCCACCTTCGTCTGGGACTGGGAGATGGAGACCGGCGAGCGGCTGCTCGACAGTCTGCAACATGAGCCGGAAGCCTGGCCACAGACCAACTATCGAGCCCAGCTCATTCCCTCAGGCCCCTTCGTCGGCGGTGACTGCATCCAGCAGAGCCTGCTGCTCGCCATCTACCAGGCTCGTCACCATCTGGTGCTGACCACCCCCTATTTCGTGCCGGACGATCCGCTGGCTGCGGCCCTCTCTTCGGCGGCGGCCCGCGGCGTGCTGGTGCAGTTAGTTCTGCCTGCGCGCAACGACTCCCTGATGGCCAACCACGCCAGCAACTCCTTCATGGAGGATCTGCTGGCGGCAGGAGTGGAGATATACCGCTATGATGCCGGACTGCTACACACCAAGAGCGTGCTGGTGGACGATGATTTCGCCCTGGTGGGCACGGTCAACCTCGACCGGCGCAGTCTCTGGCTCAATTTCGAGATCACCCTGCTCATCGACAACCCGGTGTTTGTCGCCGAGATGAACCAGCTGGTGCAGGGCTACATGCTGGAGGCGACCCCCATGTCACTGACCAGGTGGCGTGCCCGCCCCTGGTACAAAAAATTGCTTGAGAACATCTTCTACCTGTTCAGCCCCCTGCTGTGACAGCCAGAGCGTGGACCCCAAGCCGTTGTCTGGCTTGTGTTGATGCCCATCCTCCCCGTAGAGTGCGCCCATGCACCCGCCATTGAACCATTGTGGAGAAACAGAACTGATGAAGAAAAAAGTGGCCTTGGCCGTCGGAGCCGTGTTGGTGGTGGGAGGGCTTGGCGCCTGCTGGTACACGGGCAATACGTTCGACCGGATCCTGACCGAGCAGATCGCCAGGGCGCAGCAGGAGAGCGGAATCGAAGTCACCTGGAGCCCGGAGACGGAGAATCTGTTCACCCGCGACGGCGTGCTCAAGGTGGTGGTGCCGCCCCAGACGCTGGCGAGTTTTGATCCCCAGCTGGCGGGAAGCGAACCCATCGAGATGCAGTTCGCGTTCAACAGCCGCCTGTTGCCGCTCTATATCAAGAGTCACCTCCAGCTTGATACCGCACAGGGCACGCTGGCGCCTATCCTGACCTCTCTGGGGATGCAGCAGTGGCAACTGGGGGCAGAATCGGCGAGCAGCCTCTGGACCATGAGCAACAGTTCCCGCTTCTGGGTGAGTGACTTCAAGGTCAAGGAGGGGCTCAACGAGTTCACCTTCCTGCCCTTGAACGGCGACTATCGTGGGGATCTCGAGGGCAATGGTCATCTCACCGCCCACTGGTTGGGGATGACGGTCCACGATGCCCAGAGCAAGACAGATCTGGCCTTGGCGGATCTCAAGGGCAGTGCCGACATGGCCGAGATCAGCGGGCTCTGGCTCTCTCCCCGCAGCGATGCGACCCTCACGGCCTTCACCCTGACCCAGCCGGGGAACGTCAAGATCACGCTGGAGGGGCTGATCACGGCCACCGAGCTGGCGGGGGACGATCTTCAGACGCTCTCCACTCGCTATCAGATGAAGGTGGCGACCCTCAACATGGAAAGCGAGGAAGACCGGCTCGCGCTGACCCAGGGAAATCTGGATCTCTCCCTCAAGGGGCTGGATCTCGAGGGGTATCAGACGCTGCAAGAGGCCAGCAGCAAACGGGTGGACGAAGCGGCCATCCAGGAAGCGCTGGACAAGATGCTCCAGAGAGGGGCTACGCTGGAACTGGCGGATCTGAGTGCGCGATTGAACGGTGAGCCTGTCAGCCTGCAAGGTGAGGCCAAGCTGGCGCCCACCACTCTGGCACAGTTGATGGGCAGCGAGGAGGGGATGCAGGCACTCTCCGGTCTGCTTCATGCCCACCTTGGGGAGACGCTGGGCCAGGCCGTTCCCCAGTTGGCCCCCATGCTGGAGCAATTCACTGCCATGGGATATCTGAAGGCGCAGGAGTCACAGCTTCAGGCCGAGCTCAAGCTCGACAAAGGGGCCGTGACCGTCAATGGTCTGCCGCTGCACCCGTGAGTGCCGCGCAATGAAAAGGCTCCCTCGGGAGCCTTTTTTCTGGGGGCGCGCAGCCGCTTATTTGAACACGACTGTCTTGTTGCCGTAGACGAAGACCCGCTCGTTCAACACCAGTTCCAGCGCCCGGCTCAGCACGGATTTCTCCACGTCGCGTCCGGCCTTGGCCATGTCATCGGCACTGAAGGTGTGATCGACGTGGATCACGTCCTGCTCGACGATGGGGCCTTCATCCAGATCGTCGGTGACGAAGTGGGCGGTGGCACCAATCAGCTTGACCCCGCGGTCGAAGGCCTGACGATAGGGGCGGGCACCGATGAAGGCAGGCAGGAAGGAGTGGTGGATATTGATGATCTTGCGCGGATAGGCTTCGACGAAGCTTGGGGTCAGCACACGCATGTATTTGGCCAGGATGACGTAATCCGGCTGGTAGCCATCGATGAGCGTGCGCACTTGCTCCTCATGCTCGGTGCGGCTCAGATCCTCGTGGCTCACGCAGTGGAAGGGGATGTCGAACTTGCCGGTCAGCTCGGCGAGGGTGTCGTAGTTGCCGATGACCGCGACGATGTCCATGTCCAGGGCGCCGGCATAGTTCTTCATCAGGATGTCGCCGAGGCAGTGGGTCTCCTTGGTCACCAGGATGACGATGCGCTTCTTGCCCGCCTTGACGAGACGACGCTGGGCGCCGGCAGGCAGGGCATCGTCGAGGTCGGCCAGCAGGGTCTCGTCGTTGAAGCGCCCTTCCAGCTCGGTGCGCATGAAGAAGCGGCCGTTTTCGTGATCCACGAACTCGTCGTTCTTGTTGATGTTGAGCTGGTGCTTGTAGCAGATGTTGGTGATCTTGGCGATGAGACCCTTGGCGTCGGGGCAATCGGTCAGCAGTATTTTCTTTTCCATCTCTGTCATGATTCCGTTTGTGATGTTGGCACCCGGTCTGCGCGGGCGCGCGCGTTTTTGCTGGCACTATGCCACAAACGAAATCAGAAAGGACAGCGCGCCGTGTATCGGGTGGTGCTCGCGCGAAAATTGCAGTGCAGCCAGCTCCCGGTTTGTCTTTGATGGGTTTTTGGCTGGCATCCTGCGTCTTTTTTCTTTAGGCTGTCTGCGCTTATTCTCAGGGCGGGGCGAAATTCCCCACCGGCGGTATCCCGATGTGACTCGGGCAGCCCGCGAGCGCCCGACCCGGCATTCATCCGGGACGGGGTCAGCAGATCCGGTGAGATGCCGGAGCCGACGGTCATAGTCCGGATGAAAGAGGATAAGACAGATATTGCTGGCCAGACCCTGCCGGGTTGGCCGCCGCATGGCTACTTCTGTCTGCCTTTCCATGCCCTGATTCTGGTCCTTGTCTTTTTTAGGAGTCTTACCATGAATCAGTCTCTACTCAGTGAATTCGGTGATCCCATTGCTCGCGTCGAAGCCGCGCTGGCCGCCTTGCGTGCCGGTCAGGGTGTGCTGGTGGCCGATGATGAAGATCGCGAGAACGAAGGCGATCTCATCTTTGCCGCAGAAACCATGACCAACGAGCAGATGGCCATGATGATCCGCGAGTGCTCCGGGATCGTCTGCCTCTGTCTGACCGACGAGCGGGTTCGCCAGCTCGAGCTGCCGATGATGGTGGAGGCCAACTCCAGCCACTATCAGACTGCCTTCACCGTGACGATTGAAGCGGCGCAGGGGGTGACCACCGGGGTGTCCGCTGCCGATCGCATTACCACCATCCGCGCGGCCATCGCCGACGGCGCCCGGCCCTCCGATTTGCATCGACCCGGCCATGTCTTCCCGCTGCGCGCCCGTACGGGTGGGGTACTGACCCGCCGTGGTCACACCGAAGCGACCGTCGACCTGATGCAGCTCGCCGGGCTCAAACCTTACGGAGTATTGTGCGAGTTGACCAAGGAAGATGGCTCCATGGCCAGGTTGCCGGACCTGGTGGCCTTCGGTCGCCAGCACCGGATGCCGGTCCTGACCATCGAAGATCTGGTGCAATATCGTCAATTGCTGTCAGAACGTTCAGCCTGAGCCTCATACGAAATTGTAATAAGCCCAAATTTTGGTTACGCTTTGTGCGAACCTCATCCAGGGACACTCATTTTTGCTTAAAGTTTGTACGGAAAGTGTGCAACTAAAAAAAAATGAGGGTTTTAACGCATTTATCTGTGATGAGGCCTATCCAAACTATGATTTTTTTGTGCCATAATCACGCCGCTTGCTAAACGTCTGGCGAGTTAAAGGGAGCTTTTAAAAATGAAAAAAATGTTGTTGGTAGGTGTTGTTGGTCTGTCCGCTCTGCTGGGCGGTTGTGCAAACACCAGCGAACTGGAAACTTCCGTTCAGAATCTGTCTAACAAAGTTGACCAACTGGCTCAAGATGTTAGCGCTGTTCGTGCTGATCAGTCCAAGATCGCTGCTGATGTTGCAGAAGCCAAGCAAGAAGCTATGCGTGCTAACCAGCGCATCGACAACATGGCTACTTCCTACAAGAAGTAATCCATGCGAAAAAATGGCGCATTTCAATGCGCCATTTTTTTTGCCTGAAATTCGTCAAATACCCGCGTTTTTCCCGCTAATACCCGCCTGACAAGGCAATGCCGACGAATCGGCATCCCCTCATCTGATTTTCCTGTCGCTCAATAGAGCAGGCTGTAGAGCTTGCGACGATAACTCTGCGCCGCCGGGTGCGCACCCATGGTTGCCAGCACATCGAGATAGATCTTCTTGGCATCGCCAAAGGCGAGATCACGTTTGAGGATGGTGAACAACAGGGCCAATGCCTCCTCCTGTCTACCAACCTGGCTGTAAAGCACCGCCAGCTCCTGGGCGAGGGCATGGTCATCAGGCTGTTCAGCGTGGCGCAGCTCCAGGGCGCGCAGCTCAGGACTGTCGCTGGCCTGCAGCGCCAGCGAGAGGCGGGAGCTCAGGGTCTGGTAATGATCATCCTGTGCCACCATGGGGATGGTCGAAAGCAGGCTCTGCGCCTCGTCAAGGAGATTGAGATCCAGCGCGGCCTGTATCAGCCAGAGCGTGATGTCGTGACGCTCGGGGGCGAGGCGATGGGCCTGGCCAAGATGGGTGTGCGCCACATCGGCTTGCCCGTTCTCCAGCGCCTGCTTTGCCTGATCGAGCAGCAACTCCTCCTCTTTGGGGGCAAAGGCGGCGAAATACTGGCGCAATGTGGCTTCATCCTGCGGCCCTTCCAGAATGGCCTGTTCATCCGGGCGCCCCTGATGGAACAGCACCAGCGCGGGCAGTGCGCGCAAGGCAAGCTGGCTGGCCAGAGGCTGCAACTGGGGGTCGTTCATGTCGACTTTGGCCAGGGTCACCGCCGCATTGGCCGGGCCGACCAGCGCTTCCACTTGCGGGGTCATGGCCTGGCACTCCGGCATCTGGGGGGCGTGGAAATAGATGACGACCGGCTTTTTCATGGACGCATCGAGCAATTCTGCGTGGAAGTTCTGGGGAGTGATGTCGACGATCATGAGGCTGACTCTCGAAAAATGGTGTGGATCAACATGGGGTCCAGCGGGGTGGAATTCAAGCGCGTATCCAGCAGATGGGCATCGACCCGGCGGGTCGGGGCAGCCAGGCTGAGCCATCCGCTGCCCGCGGGCCAGTCGCGGATTTCATAGTGGCGATTGTCGAGATGATTTTTGAGCTGCCATGCCTGCTCCGGAAGGAAGCAGATTTTGTCGAGTCCGGCGGCAATGCCGTCGCCATGCGCCTTGAGCACAGCTTCCTTGCGAGACCATAGCCGATAGAAGGCCGAATGTTGCTCCTCTCGGGGCAGGGCGTTCAACCATTGGTATTCGCTTGGCGCATAGAAGCGTTTGGCCAGCGGCAGTATGGGACGGTGACGCAATCCCATCTCGATGTCCACCCCAAGGGGACCCTCCTCACAGAGGGCGATCACCAGCCACTCTCCGCTGTGGCTGAGGTTGAACTGCCAGCGATGACTGAGCAGTGTCGGTTTGCCATGCGCACCGATGCCAAAAGTCAGGGCATCGGCCCGGCAATGGAGTCGCTCGGCCAGCAGGCGGCGCAGCAGCACCCGGCCGAGCAGGTACTCATGCTGGCGACCCGCCTGGTGGATCTCGTGCCAGTGACGGCGTTCATCCGGGGCGAGTTCAGATGCCAGCCTGATCACCAGGTCTGCATCAACGCTTGCCGTATTTAACAAATAGAGATCCGCAGATAGCATAATATTTCACTTAAAAATGGGGGTGAAATAGCGATAACAGTCCGTTTGATGCGCTCAAAACCGATGCTTTCAAGATTGTATATTGTTTGGGCATGATCACATAAATTGCGCTAAACAGAGCATTTCCTTGCAAAAATGTGAGGTCGATTGGGATTTTCGCTTGCCTCGATAGAATTCTTGGATATAGTCGGGTGCTGTTGCCTTATAAATTGCCCTTTCGGGCTGCATTTTAACAAGTTTCACTCTTTTTGCGGGGATAAAGGATTGCGCCACCTGATGCTACTGCTGGTCGCGCTCGGAATGGTGGGTTGTGCATCGGCACCCCAACCCGAGGTCGCGAGCAAGATCGAGGTTTCCATGATGGAACCCGTGATTGAACCCGAAGTTTCACCAACCCCTGACGTCAACGAAATCCTGACCGTATACAAAGAGTGGCGCGGCGTTCCTTACCGGATGGGAGGCAGCAGCCAGCGAGGCATCGATTGCTCCGCCTTCGCCCGTGAAGTGTTCCGCAATGCCGTCGGCATCGAGTTACCCCGCGATACCCGCTCCCAGGTCCATGAAGGCACCCGGGTTTCCAAACAGGATCTGGTCGAAGGAGACCTGGTCTTCTTCAAGATCAACCGCCGCCTCAATCACGTGGGCATCTATGTCGGCAATGGCGAATTCATTCATGCCTCCACCCGCGCCGGGGTGACACGCTCCAAGCTCGACAGCAGTTACTGGCGCAGCAAATTCTGGCAGGCACGCCGGATAGACATCTGAGTCAGGCTGGACAAACGGCTCGCAGTACGGACTGTTTTTCCAACCTCACTTGAACCGGGCCCTCAGGGCCCGGTTTTTTTATGACCCTCGTTTAGACTTTCCCTGGTCGACTCTCTATAGTGTGGCCCCCTTGATCCTCGGCAGGTCCAGCATGACACCCCAGCAGAAAACCGGATTGCACCCGCGCAATCGCCATCAGGCACCCTACGACTTCGACGCGCTCTGCCAGCGTACCCCGGCGTTGACGCCTTTCGTGTTCACCAACGAGCACGGCACCCGAACCCTGGACTTTGCCGATCCGGCCGCCGTCAAGACGCTCAACCGGGCATTGCTGGCACTGCACTATGGCATTGCGCATTGGGATCTGCCCCCCGGCTATCTCTGCCCGCCCATTCCGGGTCGGGTAGACTACCTGCATCGAGCCGCGGATCTGCTGGCCGAGAGCGCGGGATGCGTACCGACGGGCAAGCAGGTTCGAGTGCTGGATGTCGGTGTCGGGGCCAACTGCATCTATCCCTTGCTGGGCGCCCGGGAGTATGGCTGGCGCTTCGTGGGCTCAGACATCGATCCTGTGTCGGTGAAGGCGGCAACCCTGCTGGCCACCAGCAATGGATTGGGCAACCAGATCACATGCCGTCATCAGGGTAACCCCAAGCATGTCTTTCGCGGGATCCTGGGGCCGAAGGAGCACTTTGCCCTGACTCTGTGCAACCCGCCGTTTCATGCTTCTCTGGCGGAAGCGAGCAAGGGGACGGAGCGCAAGCTGCGCAACCTGGGCAAGGGCCAGGCAGTGGCCGGGGCGCCCGTGCTCAATTTCGGCGGTCAGAAGGCCGAGCTCTGGTGCGAGGGGGGCGAGGCGGCGTTTCTGGCGGCCATGATAGAGCAGAGCAAGGAGTTTGCCAGCCAATGCCTCTGGTTCAGCTCGCTGGTGTCGAAAAAGGAAAATCTGCCTGCCGCACGAAAGGCGCTGGCTCGGGTGGGGGCGCGGGAGGTTCACGTGCTCGACATGGCGCAAGGCAACAAGGTGAGCCGGATCCTCGCCTGGAGTTTCCTGGACGATGGGCAGCGCAAGAGCTGGTGGACCGCCCAGGGGAGATGATCGAGGACGGGGCTCAGTGGCGACACGGGCCCTGTCTCTTTTTCAGATCAGATGTTGATTCGTTTGCAGCCTTCCATTCAATCGTTTTCCTGCCCGTGTTTGCTCGCATGTTAGTGACCACTTTCGCGCCTGGTACAGGTGTACGCCGAGATTTTTTTGTACTTGCTGATGAAACTTTCATAAAATAGGACTGGTTAGACCTCTTTACAGGCTTTGAATCGAATAGGGATCGGTAAATGAAAGTTGTCGATTTTCTGAAGCACAAGCGCGAAATTCTGGCGCAACACCCCTTTGAGCTCAAGGATTGGCTCTCTCCGGCGATCCGCGACTACTGGCGTGAGTTTCAGCAAAAGGCACACCTTCACCCCTTGCTGGGAAGAGTGCTGGATCTGCAGGGGGAGTCCCAGGATGCCCGCCAGCAAGAGGCTGCCAGAGTCACCCAGGTCGCGAATGGCCAGCCTGCCCTGGCGCAGGATCCCGTGGTGGAGCTCGAAGGTGAAGCGGCGGCACTCTATGCCGAGTTGCAGACCCGCATCGGTGAAGAGACCCATGTAGGTGAGTGGTTGCAGGTCACCCAGGCGTTGATCAACCAGTTCGCGACCGTGACCGGCGATCATCAGTGGATCCACACCGATCCCGAGCGTGCGGCAGCCGAGTCTCCCTTCAAGACCACCATTGCCCACGGCTTCCTGACTCTGGCCCTGCTGCCCCAGTTGACCGGTTCGGTGGACGAGAGCACGCCGGAGTTCCCGACCGCTCGCATGGTGGTGAATTTCGGCCTGGAACAGGTCCGCTTCCCTTATCCTATCAAGGTGGACAGCAACATCCGTGCACGTACCAAGCTGTCGCGTGTCACGCCCATCAAGGGAGGCATCGAGCTCCTCAAGGAGATCAAGATAGAGATCGAGGGGATCCGTCGCCCTGGCTGCGTCATCGAGTCGGTCACCCGGATCTATTTCTGACGCGTTCGTCTTGCGTCCATGAACACAGGCCCACTTCGGTGGGCCTGTGTCGTTTCTGGCGGGTCAGAAACTCGCTCCCAGGGTGATGAGGTGACGCCACTCCTTCTCGCTCACATCCCTGTGCAGGCCGTGGTAGTCGAGCCAGGCATCGTCCCAATCCAGTTCGCTTGACCAGGAGAGGCGCAGGTGATCGTTGAAATAGTACCTGAGGCCCAGGCTGCCGCTGACGGACTGCTTTCTGGTCAGGTAGGGGGAGGGTTGATCGACGAATTTTTCATAACTGCCCTTGCCAAACAGCTCGAATTTTTCTTCCCAGAGGGTCCAGGGCTGCCGGTAGTCCCACCCCAGGCTGACGAAGGGATAATTGATGATCCTGTCGTCAAACAGGTCGGAATTGCTCCACACCTCCGGCCTGAAATAGGCCCGTTCCAGACCGAGCTGTGTAATGAGCTCCAGCCGGCGTTGCCTGTCATTCCAGAAGCGGTAGCCGGGGCCGGATGCATAGTCAATCTCCAGATAGCCGGCATCGATCATGTTGTAATCGATGTCGACGGAAGATCGCAGGAACCAGTGATCGTCGAAGAAGAAGTCGAGCTTGGGTTTGAGCTTGTATTCGTGGCTGTCGGTGATGTTGTTCGCCGTTTCGTAGATGTACTCGCCATCCAGGCTGTAACGCCAGTCCAGATTGGCAAACTCGGTGGAGACCTTGAGATTGACGTTGTTGGTCTTCTTGGTGTTCTCCTTGAGCTTGATGTTGAGATCCCCGTTCCCTGTCAGCAGCCAGGCATTGGCCTCGTCAGGAGAGTCCAGCAGGGGGATCCCCGTCTTGGTGAGCGGCTTGGGTTTCTCCTGCTTGTCCAGACGCCATCGTTTGATGGCGTGGCGCGGGACCGTCATGGCCTGACTGTAGGTGGGCTTGATGCGGATCTGCTCGTCCGTGATCTCCTCTATGGTCCCGCTCACTCGATCGCCGTTGTGCATCCAGAGGATGTCCGCCATCGCCGCGGAGCCAGGCAGCAGAAGCAACAGGCAAACCACATGACTGATTCTGTTCATGGTGGTCAGGCCTTCAGCCGCTCACGGGTTTGGGCAGCCCGCTCTTTCGCTCGAGCAGGGCGGTCACCCGGGCACTGTCGATGTCGGGTGCAGCGATGAACTGCTCGGCCTCGGGGGAGAGCACCAGCGGCGCCCCCTGTGCCATCTCCGCTTCGGTGCGGGAGAGGGGGGAGTGTACCTCCAGCCAGCGACGACCGTCGGGTTCCACCGCCATCTTGACCGGCTGGTTGATGACCCGGACCGGGGTGCCGACGGGAACAAGACCAAACAGGGTTTCGATGTCATCCGGGCGCAGCCGGATACAACCCGCGCTGACTCGCAGACCGACCCCGAAATCCTTGTTGGTGCCGTGGATGAGGTAGTCCTTGTTGCCATAGCCAAGACGCATGGCGAACTTGCCGAGGGGATTGTCGGGGCCGGGGGGGACCACGGCGGGCAGATCGATCCCCTTCTGCTCCAGCCAGGACTTGCGGACCATGGGGCCGGGCACCCAGGTCGGGTTGGGATTTTTCGCAATGACGGTGGTGGTCATCTCCGGCGTCTCGCGGCCGATGTCACCGATCCCGATGGGCAGCACCATCACCTCCTGCTTGCCCTTGGGGAAGTAGTAGAGGCGAAGTTCAGGCAGGTTGATGACGATGCCTTCTCGCGGCACGTCGGGCAGCAGCATCTGGGTCGGCAGAGTGAGCCGGGTGCCCGGGGTGGGCAGATAGGGGTCTACGCCGGGATTGGCTTCGAGCAGTGCCAGAAAGCCTGTCCGGGTATGCTTGCCGACCAGTTCCAGATGATCGCCAGGCTGTACGATGTAATCTTCCAGGGCGCCGATGAGACGGCTGTCCGCTGGCGGCAGGGGATAGGTGTTGGACCAGACAGGTGCGGCCCAGAGGCTGGCGGCGGCCAGCAGCAGTGAGACGATACGAGTGTTGAGCATGGTTGTTCCTATCGGCTGGGGCGAGGGACGGGTTCCCTTCCAAAAAATGAGCAGAGATTGTCAACGAATCCCGCGGGGATTACCAGTCCGGCACCATGACTGCCGGGAGGGCGGAGGCGAGCGCGTCACAGGGTGTCACTGGCCCATCAGGCTCGCCGTATTCACCCGCCCGGAACCGGGTACAGGGTGGAGACAGTGAGCGAGGAGGCGTTGCCGGGTGAACGTCACTGGCGTTGGGAGGGGGGGGATCGCCGGATGGCGGTTTTATCGCCAGTCGTCTGATCTGCAACGAGATTTACATTGATTTCCCGGCTAGGGTTGGGTCAATATGAGTGCCCGTGGAGAGATGCCGGAGTGGCCGAACGGGATTGACTCGAAATCAATTGTGGCAGCAATGCCACCCAGGGTTCGAATCCCTGTCTCTCCGCCATCTTAAAGGCTCAACACATTGAAAAAGTTGGGTTTTTTATTTTAGTGATTTTTTCGGTATGCCAGTGAGTATGCCATTAGGTGTTGGCTGTCCTGCTCCTCGATAGCATTTCTTTGGACAGGTCATCGTCGTTACTCCTTTCAGTTTAACCAAAGCAAGAGAGGGCCAATGGCCCTCTCTTGCTATCTATTGTGTTGGTCAGTGCAAACAGCACTGCTTGTACTTCTTGCCGCTGCCACAGGGGCACGGCTCGTTGCGGCCAATCTTGATGGGTGCCACCACTGGTTGAGAACGTGCCGGGCGTTCACTTCGTTGCGCCAGAAAGTGGGCATGCAGGATACGAGCGGCAAAGCGGGCTTTA
This sequence comes from Aeromonas sp. MaB10011B, assembly GCF_017939325.1. Lineage (NCBI taxonomy): Bacteria > Pseudomonadati > Pseudomonadota > Gammaproteobacteria > Aeromonadales > Aeromonadaceae > Aeromonas > Aeromonas sp. MaB10011B. Next base: position 315,915 of record NZ_JAGKRK010000075.1, read on the forward strand.
GTGGCTTGTTCTTGCAGGTGTTCATTGCTGAGCGCTTCGAGCGATGTAGGCATCTTCTCCAGCGGTTCACTGATCATCGCCAGTGCAGCAGCTTCAGGTGCGGGCAGAGCGGGCCATGGTGCCAATTCAATCGCCCCTAGGTAACCCCCACACCAGTCATGGATCAGAGGGACCCACTCTCCGTGTCGCTCAAATTCCGGCGCGACCGGGAAATAGTCTTCTGCCGCATAGGTCAGAGTGGTCGCAATGTCGTTGCTGTGGCGCATCACCAGGTCGATAAAACGTTCCAGTTCGGCTTCGCTTTGCCACTCGGGTTGATCCTGCTCACCACCCCAGATCGCGTGGAGCCAGGTGCTCGGCATAATGAGATGGGGGCCAGAGACCACCGCCGTCAAAAAGCCATCGAGCATCGACATCGAGGCAATGCTGTTATCACTGCCGTAGCGCTCAAGCAGCGCCTCCAGCTCATCAAACTCTTCATCACTCAAGATTTCAAAAGGTTGCATTACATCCCCACCATTCTCTGTGCGCTTTGCATCCAGGATGCCTTGAATGCCGGATCATTAGCGAACAGCTTATAAAGCTCCAGCTCATCTTTTCTTCGTGCCAGCATGACTTCTCTCATGATCTTCTCGAAGGCCAGCTCGCGGTTAATTGGATCAGTATTATTTTGATATTTTGATTCAAAGTCCGGGTGCTTCTTCACGCTATCGAGGATATTCACGAACTTCACTCGCTGCTCTTCCGGTGTCGAGCTCCAGCCCTGGAACCACTTCTCGTTAAAGCTCTTGATGATCTCATCCAGCGGGTCGGTCTCTTTCTCAGTGCCGTGGGCGCCGCGTGGATTAGGGTTTTGTGGCTCCAGCTCAGATTCTTCGTCATCCAGGGTGATGGCATGGTTGAGCTTCACGCGCTGTAGGCCGTAGGAGGAGAGATCCACTGACTCGAGCAACTCATCAAGTAGGTCGGCATCCGGGTCCTGTACTTTAAGTTTGGGGATCAGGAACTTGAGGAACCAGAACAGCTTCTCCCAGGTCAACATGTCGTAAGGCATGATGGCGGCCATTTGGCCGTAGATCTTCACGAACTGCTTGGCCTTGATCTTGATATCGGCCTTCTCTTCGTTACTCAGCTCCAGCTCATGGTTGAAGCGGTCTGCGGCCACATCGATGATGGCGCTGAGCAGTTGAGCATCTTCGTTATTGAAGTAGCGGGCAACAAACTCCTCAACCTCGAACCATTCATAAACACCGGTATCGTCCAGCGCATCCTTGAGCTCATGCAGCACATTGATGTCAGTGGCACCAGAGAGTGAAGTCGCGGTGTAGAAGGGATCGAACGATGCCTTGATCTCTTCAACTGGGTTGAAGAAATCGAGAATAAAGAGGTCTTCGGTCTTCTTGCCCCATTTGGGCGCAGCGCGGTTAAGGCGGGATAGCGCCTGCACGCACAGAACACCGTTCAGTTTTTTGTCGACATACATGGCACACAGCTTGGGCTGATCGAAACCGGTCAGGTATTTGTTGGCCACGATCAGCAGGCGATATTCGTCGGTATCAAACTTGTCGCGGGTATCGCCCTCAGCAAAGCCATTGAGATCAGCCTCGGTGTACTCGACGCCATCCACCTCCTTGCTGCCGGAGAAAGCAATCAGCACTTTGAACGGGTTCCCCATCGCCTCCAGCTGGCGGGTGATGGCCTTGTAATAGCGGATAGCAGAGACGATGTTCTGCGTCACCACCATCCCCTTGCCTTTGCCCTTGAGCTTCTTGGCATTCACCACATGGGGGATGAAGTGCTCGAGCATGATCTCGGCCTTGACGTCGATCGTCTCCTGGCTGCCTTCTACATAAGCCCGGAGTTTCTTCTGCGCCTTTTTACTGTCAAACAGCGGGTTCTCTTCGATGGACTTGCTGATCTCGTAGTAGCTGCGATAGGTGGTGTAGTTGGCCACCACATCGAGGATAAAGCCTTCCTCGATGGCCTGCTTCATCGAATAGAGGTGAAACGGCTGGAAGGTGCCATCCGGCTGCAACTGGCCGAACTTCTCCAACGTGGTGTTCTTCGGCGTGGCGGTAAAAGCGAAATAGGAGGCGTTGCCACGCATCTTGCGTGAGCGCATGGCCTGCAGGATCAGATCCTGAGTGTCTTCCATCTCCTCGTCCTGCAGCTTGCCCATCGCCGCGTTCATCTTGCCGTGGGCATCACCGGATTGTGAGCTGTGCGCCTCATCGATAATCACCGCAAAACGCTTGTCGCTCAGATCGCTGATGCCATCGACGATAAACGGGAACTTCTGGATGGTGGTGATGATGATCTTCTTGCCGTTCTCAAGGGCCGACTTGAGCTCGGATGACTTGTTGGCTGGCGCAATGATGTTCTTGACCTCGGAGAACTCCTTGATGTTCTCACGCAGTTGCTTGTCCAGCAGTCGCCGGTCGGTAACCACAATGATCGAATCAAACAGCGGCTGATCGAAGGCCTTGGCACCATGCACGTCAGTGCTATGAGGGTAAACCTCGATCAGCTGATATGCCGCCCAGGTGATGGAGTTGGATTTGCCAGAGCCCGCCGAGTGCTGAATAAGATAGGTCTGGCCAACACCGTGGTGAGCGGCATGGTCCACCAGCTTGCGCACTACATCCAGCTGATGGTAACGGGGGAAGAACAGGGTGCGTTTGCTCAGTAACTCTTTGGCGGACCCATCCAGACGCACAAAGTGCTGGATGATATTGGCCAGGCTCTCCTTGCTAAAGACCTCTTGCCAGAGGTAAGCGCTCTTATGGCCATAGGGGTTGGGCGGATTACCCTTGCCATGGCGATGCCCCTTGTTAAAGGGCAGAAAGAAGGTCGCCTTGCCAGCCAGTTTGGTGGTCATATAGACCTCGTCGGTATCCACCGCCATATGCACCAGACAACGACCAAAGTGCAGCAGGGGTTGGCTGATATCGCGATCGTCACGGTACTGCTTCTGACCGTGATAGCTGGCGTTCTGGCCGGTCCAGTGGTTTTTCAGCTCAAGGGTTATCAGCGGGATGCCGTTGATAAACAGCACCATGTCGATCTCTTGCTTGGGATTTTGCGCCGAGTAGGCCACCTGCCGGGTGCAACTAAAGAGGTTGGCAGCAAAATCCTGGCTTACCGTCGCGCTGCTGCTAGCCAGCGGCGCTGGATACATCAAGGTCAGGTGAGCATCATCAATGCTCAGGCCCTTTTTCAGCAGGTGCAGTACCCCCTGCTTTTTAATGATGCGGTCGAAGCGCTCTAGCACCTTGCGCTGCCAGTCGTGGGGATGATGCTGCTGGAGTTTGGCCAGCTCCATGGCCTGGGTGGTTTCAAGAAACTGCCAGAACAGCCGTTTATCGATGGCGTACTGCTTGTCAAAATCGAAGGCCTGCCCCAACACAAAACCATGGTGTGGCTTGGCGTAGACAGCGGCCCCCTCGCCAATATCATTGCCGAGGGTTTCCAGACACTGGCCGGTCAGGGCCTGCTCAATGGCCGTTTCAAGGGCCTGTTCTTTGGTGTTGCTGACCATCAATACTCCCTGCTCTCTTGTTCTCGTTTACCTGCCCGTGGTCATCTTGCCTTGGTATTGATCTAAACCCGCCCTCCTTGGGCTTTGGCTATATTGCACCAACCCAGCCAGACTACGTCACTGGTACCCTTGACTGGTTATGGCTATATCACCTTAATGTTGCCAGTTACTGCGCTGTGTATTAGGGATTTTTTATATTCTGTGAGTTTTTCAATCTGTGTTTTCAATAGTTCGACAGCGGACATTGTATTTTCCTCTTGCTCCCTAATGAAAGTAACGATCTGATCTTGCTCCTCAATCGGCGGTGCAATTACAAGCATCCTTTTAAAATCAGAAAAGCTAAGACTCTGTCTTAGACCAGAACCATATCGGTAAATTTCTTTGCACACATCTAATGCATGTAAAAAATAATGTATGTATTCAGCATTTTGCTCTAGGCTAATATTAAGACATAGATATGCACTTGTAATAATTCCATGGTTTTTAACAAATCCAGTTCTCAGGCTGGTTTTGTCATTTTGAAGATCTGTGCATCTAATTATGATATTGCCAGGCGAGACTACCTGATATGTTTCAAAGGACTCTGGAACAAGGCCGTTCAATTTTTCCTTCGCTTTAACAATAATTTTTCCATAGCTAAGAGAAAGAACTTGTGACTCAATCATCCCTTTGTTTGATTTTTTATTTTCGTTGAAAACGATAAATCCTGGCTGTAGCGACCAATGCTCTGGAATATCTCCAACCCAATCCACACCGGAGTCTTTCATCGGCACAGTCGGGTCGAGACCTTGGGTCACGGCTTGCTGGATCAGGATCTGCTTGCGCTCGTTAAGCAGCGCGATCTGCTGCTCCTTGATGGCAATCGCTTCGTCAATCTGGGTGGTTTTTGCATCCAGAAAATTGGCGATGGCGGTTTGTTCGATATACGAAGGTAAAGCAACAATTGTTCTCCTCAAATGAGGCCAGTATAAATTTCTCTGGATAGTTCCAACACCTTTTGAACAGATAAGATATTGCGACACCATGCTTCCATCACGGAAAAGATAATTGGCATATTTAGGGTTTATCTCTTTAGATAGAGATAAGACTAGGTATGCGGGACTAACTATTCCAATATGGTTGGATACGCCAACAGAACCTCTCCATGCTTGCTGGTTGTTTAATACGAAATCCCCTTTTTCCACAAATTGATATTTTGATAGATCAAGGCTGGTGCCGTTTGTGCGCTTTTCGTCCACATCGCTGAATTTGATTACCCCTCTATCTAGATAGACGGAGAGTAATTCCTCATCTTGCTTGTTGATGATGGATTTTATTTTTGCGATTTTGAATAAAGGGTAGATATCCCAGCAAGATGGGATATCTCCAAAGAATGGATTGCCACTCCATTTATAAGTTTTATATTTTTGCATAGCAGTCAGCGTCATCATGATCGTCTCCTGCTTATGCCTGGGCTTGGGATGTTGTGAGACCCAGGATCTGGGCGATCAAGCCATCGGCCTGCTGTTCCAACGTCAGGATCTCCTGAGCGACTGTCTCGAGTGAACGCAGCGGTTTATGGCGATAGAAATATTTGTTAAAGCTCACCTCATAGCCAATCTTGACCGACTCCATATTGAGCCAGGCCTCTGCCACATGGGGCTGCACCTCGTCGATAAAGTACTGGTAGATACTCTGGGTAAGTGGAACCGATTCGCTATCGCGCAGATCGCTGCTGCTCTCATAGGTGACGAACTCGCCTTTCTTACCAGTAGGGTAATAACCAAAGTCGGGCAGGTCGGCCTCTTCACAGCTGTAGAGCTCCAGCAGTTCACCCAGCTTGTCGGCACTGAGTTTCACCACCTTTTTCACCACCTTGGCGGCGGCTTCGTCATACCAGCTCACGGCATTGAACAGCGCATTTTTTTCTGTGACTGAGAGTTTGAGCTTATGGGCCTTGAGCGTCGCCTCGACTTGCGCCTTAAACAGGTTGAAGTCGTTAAACTCGGCTTCACCGATCTCCTGCATCAGGGTATGAGCCGTATCGAACAGAGTGCGGGCAGCGCACCAGAAATCGGTGCTCAGCAGCTTCTCTTTGGCCTTGTTGTTCAGACTTATCTCGTTTTTCTCGCACCACTCGAGGATCTGCTTGCTGTGCTCGGTCAGGAACCCATCCTGATAGACCTGCTCGCCATACTCGGCAAAGCAGTGTGCCATCACCTCGTTTAAGGATTTGTCAAAACGCAGCGCGTTGAGACGATCACTACTGAACTGGGCATTGCGGCGATCCGGGCGCTCCACCGTCACCTTGTAGTAACCAAAGTCCTCGTTTTTAAACACCTTGCTGGCGATGCCGATTGGATCGTCATTGCTATCCAGCTGGCGTTCTACATTGGCACAGGCGAGATAGGTGTTGGTGATCTCCTCGATATGTTCGGGAGAGAATTCGCAATTTTTGTCACCCAGGTTCTTGCGCAGTTTGCGATAGAGCAGGCTGGCGTCGATAAGCTGCACCTTGCCTTGCCGATGGGCAGGCTTGTGGTTGTTGAGCAGCCAGATATAGGTGGTGATGCCGGTGTTGTAGAACAGGTTGTTCGGTAGCTGGACAATGGCCTCGAGCATGTCGTTTTCGATAAGGTAGCGACGGATATTGCTCTCACCACTGCCCGCATCGCCGGTAAACAGGCTGGAGCCGTTATGCACCGAGGCGATACGGCTACCCAGCGGGCTTACCGATGGGGATTTCATCTTGTTGACCATCTCCATCAGGAACAGCAGCTGACCATCGCTGGAGCGTGGGGTGGCATCACAGCCTTTGGGATCGACTACGCCCCAGTAATCGGCGAGTTTTATCTTGAAGCGGCTGTCGATCACATCACTGCCATCTTTGATGTGCTTTTGCTCTGACGCCCAGCTTTTACCGTAGGGCGGGTTGGAGAGCATAAAGTCAAAGCGCATATGGGAGAATTCATCGGTGGACAGGGTGGAGCCTACCTTGATGTTGGCCGGGTCATTGCCCCGGATCATCATGTCAGACTTACAAATCGCGTAAGTCTCGTCGTTGATCTCCTTGCCATAGAGGTGAATATCACGGCTGACACCGGTAGCCGGGTATTTCTCTTCGATAAAGCCTTGGGATTCGGTCAGCATGCCACCGCTACCACAGGCAGGGTCATAGATCGTCATGGTGAGCGGCAGTTGATCCTTGATGGGATCAAACACCAGGTGGGTCATCAGCTCGATCACCTCGCGCGGGGTGAAGTGTTCCCCGGCCTCTTCGTTGTTCTCTTCGTTGAATTTGCGGATCAGCTCTTCAAACACATACCCCATCCCGAGATTGCTGAGGGCGGGCAGCTTGTTACCTTCCGGGTCTTCAATATCGTTGGGGGTGAGGTTGATATAGGGGGAGACGAACTTCTCAATCACATCGAGCAGCACCTGCTTGTCAGCCATATGGCGGATCTGCGCCTTGAGGTTAAAGCAGTTGACGATCTCCTTGACGTTATCGCTGAAGCCGTTGAGGTATTCATTGACGTTTGCCAGCAGGATCTGCTGGTTGTTGGTGGCTGCGTTCAACAGGGATTTGAGCGTCCACTTGGAGATGTTGTAGAAGACATAACCAGAAGCTGCCTTGAGCGGCTCTTCGTCCAGCTCGACTGCGTTCATCTCCTGCTGCTGGAAGCGGACCTCTTCCAGGACTGCTTCCTTGGTGGGTTCGAGCAAGGTATCCAGGCGGCGCAATACCACCATCGGCAAGATCACATCGCGGTATTTGCCACGGACGTAAACGTCGCGCAGGCAGTCGTCGGCGATGTTCCAGATAAAAGAGACGAGTTTGTTATGAACACTGTGATCCATGTTGTTTTCCTGTCTCCGGGTTACCCCGGAATGCAAAAAGTGTGGCCTGAGGGATTAACCGCATACGCATGGCTCTTGTGTCGCCGGATGATGGGAAGCGATAGCGGATGTCAGGTGGAGGAGTAGCGCCACCGTTTATCACGAGGTTCAAATGGATGTTTTTTCGTGATGGTTCGAGCGTGTTGGCACAGCCTCAAAATGGCCGCCAGTTTACCAGAATGGCTGACCGATTGCAGGCAAGCTGCTGTTTTAATTAACAGGGAGATACGGGACAAAAACAAAGGGAAGGCCATAAATGGCCCTCCCCAAACCTACCCACTTATCACGGACGAATAGGTGCCAAAATGTTACCACAAGCGGATTTGTGGTCACGCCTTGCGGTCAGGATTGGCGCCCATGTTCGTCGCTGGGTAAATGGCTAAGTAGACATAGCCGTGGCTACCCAGGGTATCGGCTTCGCAGGTAAAGCCGCCGTGCTGGATAGTGATGCAGTGCTGATGCTGGGCATCCAGTTCGCCGGTCAGCAGCTTGGCTTCCAGTGCCTTGATGATCTCCGGGAAAACCTGGTCGAGCTTGGCTATCTGCGCCTCACTCCATTCACCTATCAGACTGGCTCGTTCGGATAGAAAATCGAGCCGGTAGCGACTCTGTATCAGACGAGCGCCAAAGCGTGGGGAGATATCACGCGGCAGACCCCAGCAAATGCTGGGGAGCGGTGTGAGAGTCTGGAGCTCTGGAGAGTGCGTGGCAGAGTATGTGGGATGGGTTGTGGTCATGATTAGCGACACCTCATTTGAATGTCGATGATAGTGCCAGGCACGTTGTGGCGCTGACGTAGTCTGGCCAGATGCGCTGGGAGGTCTGTCAGGTTTGTCAGTCGCCCTCGGTAGAGCCGGGAGAGATTGACGTAGTCAGGATGGCTCACGGTGATGGTCACCTGATGCCCTGGCTGCCAGCGACCAAACAGGCGGGCTTTGGCCTCTTTGATGGCGGTGATGCCGGGAGCGGGTAACGTCTGGCGGTTGCGCAGGTGTAGCTTGTTAAGCTCGGGGGCATAGCGATGCACCTCGAGTCCGGTGATAAGACGGGTCATGTTCGGTGACTCCAATGATGCAAAAGGCCAGCCTGTGTGGACTGGCCCTTTATGCTGTTTGTGGATGAGCGAGACGGCGGGCCGTCAACTAGCGCAGTCAGCCGTCTCATTGATAACCGGCTTGCAGTTGAGTCGGCCCAGCAGGTGCCGCGAGCCGTACTGGGCCACCAGTCGGTCTATGGCCATCTGGGCGCAGGCCGTTCTGCTGGGCTTATTCTCAGGTATTGCGTAACGCGCGGTGAGCCAGCCGCCGAGCAGCGCGATGCGATAGCCGCTCGGGATGTGGGTGAGCGAGGTGCCTATCCCCCTCCCGTGAATGAGGAAGGGCACAGCCTGGCCGCCGATGTCGATATCCATGCGTTGCCCTTTGAGCTCGAAGGTGGTGAGCTCGCCAGTTTGCGGATGTTTGCCGGGCACCTTGATGGTGATGTTTTTCGCCATTTCACACCTCCGGCTTGCGTTCAAAGTGACGGGTCACAACACCTGCTTCCGGGTCGATGCTGATAAACGCCGGTGCCTGCTGGTGGTACTGGTAGAGCCGCGCCAATTCAGCGCGAAATGCCTCAACGTTTGGTGCAATCACATGGCAGGTATCCCCCTCGGCGTAGGTAAAGGTCTCCAGCTTCTCTGTGTGAATCCAGATGCCAAAGTACCAGGCATCCTCTTCGGTGTCGTATTGCTGCCAGCCTTGGGCCAGTAGCGTCCGGTCGTAGTAATAGCGGTCAGCCTGATGGCTCCCCCGGTCGATGCGGCAGCCGGTCACTGTAAGTTCAAACGGGATACGCCCCGCCTTGTGGGCCTTCTTGACTCTGCGCAGCAGCTTGAGGGCTTTGGCTCTACTACGGCCATTACCGAGTGGTTGCGGCTGCCTGGCCCGCAATCCCAGGTAGGTCATTATCTTCGGCGCGGTGTTGTGGTTGAGCTGACCGATGGCAGTGGTGATCTGCCGAGCGGTCAGGGTCTTGTAATCACGCAGGTCGTGCATGGTTGGGCTTCCTTCAAATGCAAACAGCCCCTCGGAGTGAGGGGCTGTATGGGCTCTTGTGTGTGCTGGTGGCCGTGGCTCAGGTGTGACTACTCCAATCCGGCTTGTCATTACTACCGTGGTTGACGTAGGCCCCGACAATTACCCGTTGCCACTCACCGACCGGCTGACCCGCTGCATTACAGGCGCAGCGAAAGCGGGCGAAGTTAATCTCTCGTGGCAGGTGCTCACGCATATCCCGTGGACTGACAAAGAGCGTGGTCTTGTGCAACACAGGGTTGGGGGCCACCAGCGGGCCACCAATACGTCGCCCCTCCACATCGTGGGCATAGGCAAAGCCCGGCAGCATCAATGGCTGACTGATGAGCTTGGCGAGTCCCGCATGGGCACACATGGCCTCCGCGACGGCGGCCTGGCTAAAACTGTCATTGAACTCAATCATTGATGTTTCTCCATTTCCTCCGGTGAACGGTAAGCAGCTGCCAGTAGCGCAAACTGTTCGACCAGATAGCTGATACTGATGCCCAGTTCATCGCTCACCCCATCCCCTAGACGGTGATGCAGGTGTGCCATGTCATCGGCGACACGTTGGGCTAGGTGGGCCATTGAACTCGGTGGCGAGCTTGCCACTGTCAGGGTGATGTAGAGATCCATCACATCTCTCCCCAGGGTGCTTGCTCCCACAGTGACAGCCGGGTCAGCACGTCTTGTGCGAGAGCCTGTTGCAACTGCTGTAGTACCTTCACAAGCCGAGGTGCCTGCTCAGGGCTCCCGGTCCATTCGCTCGATTGGTACAGGGCGCAGCAGGTGAACTTGTAGAGGGCCACCAGCTCGCTATCGGTGAGTGGAGCCTGGTGGTAACGGTGGGCAGGTTTAAGCGGACTCAGCTTGGTAGAGCGGTGCTGAAGTGGTTGATGACGCCCCAGCTGATAGCGATGCCAGACTGCACGCCGGTTGGCGAGCATCATCAGCCGTACCAGCCGGTCTACCCGCCACGTCCAGGTACTGGTGACATCCATTGGCGAGTTCCACCAGAGGGTGCGCAGCAACTCAAGGATGTAGTGCGGTGGCATCGGGGCATTGCAAAAGCGGTGTAACTGTACGGCAAAGGCTAGGTAATCCTTGCGATCGATCATGAAGGCAGACATGGGGTGATTCCTTGAAATGCAAAAGGCCACCTGCAGTGAGGTGGCCCAGTGGGTAGTGTTGGAATATCCGGATCATGGTGTTGGCGCGGATGATCCGGGTTTGGGGATGCTGGCGTTATTCGTGCGCCTGTTCTGCGTCTGGGTAAGCCGCATCAAACAGGATGGCGTAGAGCGCACAATCAATGCCGTTGACGGTATCGTGATGCAGGTAATAGGGCGGTGCGTCTCGGGAGCGCTCGAAGTAGTCGCCAAAGCAGCTGAGGCATTCGCGGATCTCGATGGTGGATCCCCGCAGCAAGGCCTCTTCAAGCTGCCTGGCATAACCCTCGTCATCACGCGCCTTGGTGACGGCTTTTTCCAGTAATGCCAGCGCCTCCTCGTTGCAGGCAGTAGCCAGACGATGGCGCAGCTTGCTCAG
>NZ_JAGKRK010000076.1:0-499 GCF_017939325.1 Aeromonas sp. MaB10011B
CGCAATGCTGATCAGTTAAGGATCCATTGACCGATCCTTCTGCTGTAGGACAATCCGGAACCAATCACTGGTTCCGGATTTTTTATGTCTATTGCAAACGATCTGAACGATGTTGTTGAGGCATCTGGCGACATGCTGGCTCGGTTGGCCATTTTTGCCGACCATATTCCCGACGAATGGATTACTGCCGCTGCCGCCTTGTCTGAAAAGGCCACTATCCGCCGACGCCGCTTACCTTCTGATATGGTCTTGTGGCTCGTCGTGGGGATGGCCTTTTTCCGCAATGAGCCCATCTCCGAGGTCGCTCGGCGCCTCAACATCTGTGCAGAAGGGTTGGCCAATGATGCCTTGCTCGCGGACAGTGCCCTGTCTCAGGCCCGTCAGCGACTCGGCAAACAGCCGCTCGAGTGGCTGTTCAAACAGTGCGCCGATGTGTGGGGGCGGGAACGTTATCCTGAAGACCATTGGCACGGTTTACAGGTCTTTGCCATCGATGGGG
>NZ_JAGKRK010000077.1:0-644 GCF_017939325.1 Aeromonas sp. MaB10011B
TGTATGGAGATGGTATTCACCTGACAGTTGCCCACAAAAGGGAGTGGTCATACGGCTTCAAACCGGATAACAAAACGGTACCCCTACCGTGTTATCCGGAGTCACCGTATGACCACCAACGAGAAAGTAGCACGTCGTAAACTCAGCCTGCTAGAGCTCGCCAAAGAGCTTAATAACGTCAGCAAAGCCTGCAAGCTCATCGGCTACAGCCGCCAGCAGTTCTACGAGATTCGCCGTAACTACCAGACCTATGGGGCTGAGGGCTTGCTCGACAAACTCCCCGGCTGTAAAGGGGCGCATCCCAACCGGGTCGCTCCCGAGATTGAGCAGGCCATCCTCGATTACTCCCTCACCAGACCAACCCATGGCCCGCTGCGGGCCGCGCAAGAACTGGCTCTGCAAGGCATCAACGTCAGTGCGGGCGGTGTGCGTGGCGTGTGGCAACGTCACGACTTGCTCTCCAAGCATGACCGCTTGTTGCGCCTCGAGAAAACCCACAGGGAACAGACGATTGAGCTCAATGACGAGCAGATCCGCCTGCTCGAGCGCTTCAGCCCCGAGTTTCGCGAACGCCAAATTGAGGTTCACTACACCGGGGAACTGGTGGCGGTCGACACCTTCTTCGTCGGCGCACTCAAGGGGGT
>NZ_JAGKRK010000009.1:0-5427 GCF_017939325.1 Aeromonas sp. MaB10011B
CTACGTCATTTTTAACGTAGCCAAGCAGGAGGGCGAGCCTATCTTGAAGCGCAGCGAAAGATAGGCTCGCCGGTGCCTTACGCCCTTTTCTTTCAAACAAAAAAAGAGAGATGCTCTTGGCGAGGTGGGTAACTGCGCCCGTCCGTCCACATGCCATCGGTTCGGCTTGTGGGCGGCAGCAGTTATCCACGGAAGCGGGTTAGGTTTGGCTCTGGCCGGAGGTACGTATGGGGTTCGACAAGCCCCTGCTCGATTTAGGGAGCCGGATCAGCGTTGAAGGGGGCTTGCTCAACTTCGATTTGGAGGCCCAGAAGTGGCGGGAGTGCCTCATTGCCTTGGGCCTTGAGTTGGATTGAAAATCATTTTGCCGATTCGACAAATCATATTTCCAAAGTGATTGACGGCCTCCCCCAAGAGGGTACAATCAAATTGTCGATTTGACGTTTCAAATATTGGATTTGATGATGCAGGAAAAAGAGGCCAAGACCATTTTCGACATGGGCGGATTCTCCAAGGCGATGATCGTCCCCACCCCTATGGGGGCTGGGTTCCATCTCCACCTGGTACGCTTCGGCAAGGGGGGCTCCGAGGTGGTAGAGCGCCAGCGCGGCGGCTGGCGGGTTTTCTCCTCGATGGATGCCGCGGCCAACACCGCGAATGGCATCGGCTTTCGCCGCATCGAGATCGACCTGAGCAGCCGTTAGGGCCGCCAGTGCGGCCATCGAGGCTGCCCAGCTAAAAACATCGTGCAGGCCAATAGGGGGCACCTCAGAAAACGGAAAATAAAGCACGCTAAGGCATAGCTGACCTTGCCAGGCCTGCTTCGCCCTGTAGTGACGCGATCAACGGGCAGGAAACATTCCCCTTTCGCGCTTGGCCGCCGTCACCGCGCTTTCCACCGCCGCGAGCTGGCGGGCGATGTCGAGGCAGGTTTCTCCCCCTTCGATCATCCCGATGACGTGCCGCAGATGCCCCTCGGCGCGCTTGAGCCGCTTCACCAGGTCGGGATGGGTGGTGTGCTTATGCATGTCTTCCATGCTGAAATCATATCCCCCCAGGGGGGATACTGCCACTGGATGTTAGATCAACGGCTGCTTGCCAGGCGGGGGGAATGGTCGCCGAGCCAGGCTAAGGCAATTGCCCGGAGCGGCATCCCGGCCGTGGTGAGACGCGAACACAAATGTGTACAACAATTCACATGAAAACATGTTCATGTGTTATATTTTGAGCCACAGTCAAAGACCCAGTTTCCCGAGGCCCCATGTCCCAATCCCACGCACATGACCATGGTCACGATCACGACCATGATCATGACCACACCCCGACCGTGACCAGCGCCAACGAGCGCAAGGTCCTGCTGTCCTTTTTCCTGATCTTCGGCTTCATGGTCGTGGAGGCCGTCGGAGGCGTGCTGTCGGGCTCGCTGGCCTTGCTGGCCGACGCGGGCCACATGCTGACCGACGCCGCGGCGCTCGCACTGGCCTACGCAGCATTCCGGTTCGGCCGCCGCGCGGCCGACAGCAAGCGCACCTTCGGCTACCTGCGCTTCGAGGTCATCGCCGGTTTCCTGAACGCCGTGACCCTGTTCGCGATCGTCGCTTGGATCGCCTACGAGGCGTGGGAGCGGCTGCAGGCGCCGCCCGTGATCCTGGCCGGCCCGATGATGATCGTCGCCGTGCTCGGCCTGCTGGTGAACGTGCTCGTGCTGTGGATCATGACCCGCGGAGAGACCGATCACGTCAACGTGAAGGGGGCCATCCTGCACGTGATGGGCGACCTGCTCGGCTCGGTCGGCGCCATCGTCGCTGCGATCGTCATCTACCTCACGGGCTGGACGCCGATCGATCCCATCCTGTCGGTCCTGGTCGCGGCGCTGATCCTGCGCAGCGCATGGAAGCTGCTCGCCAAGTCGATCCACATCCTGCTGGAAGGCGCGCCGGAGGATGCTTCGCCGGAGAAGGTGGAGCAAGGCCTGATGGGCGCCGTGCCGGGCCTGGCGGCCGTCAGCCACGTTCACGTGTGGCAGCTCACCTCCGGGCGCACGATGGCCACGCTGCACGTTCGCCCCAACGTGGACGAGGAAGCACGCGCCGTGGTCAAGCGCGTCGAAGCGGTGCTTCGAGAGCAATTCAGCATCGAACACGCCACGGTCGGGATCGACTGGAACTCGGGCACCGACGAGAACGTCTGCAGCTTGCAGCCCACGTCGGAGCGTCAGGACCACAGCGGCCACGATCACAGCGGTCATGACCACAGCGGGCACGACCACAGCGGCCATGATCATGGCAATCACAAGCATGGCGGCGGGCACAGCCACGGCCATGACCACGACCATTCCGCTCCTGGTCACAGGCATTGAGGCCGCGCGAGCCGGCTCGCACTCCACTTGAGGATTTGCATCCATGACGTCCCGCAAAACCACCAGCGCCGACACCGCGCAATGCTCGACCACCAGCCACGACGCGGCGACCGATGCCCTCGCAATGTCGCAAAGTGACGTCGCTGTTCTGGCCGAGACCTTCCGCCTGCTGGGCGACCAATCGCGATTGAAGATCCTGCTGCAGTGCATGCATGGCTCGGTCGCCGTGGGGGACATCGCCGAAGCGCTCGACCTGTCGCAGTCTCTGGTCAGCCATCACCTGCGGCTGCTGCGCGGTGCGCGCCTCGTGCGCGGCGAACGCCAAGCCAAGCACATCTTCTACAGCATCGCGGACCAGCACGTCAGCCAGGTGCTGCAGGACATGGCGGTCCACATTTCCGAGGACAAAGCCGACGACTGACCAGGCCCAAGCACCCAGGCGAATGGCAGGTTGCGAGGCGCCGGTACCCACGCCGCCGGTTAGCCTCAAGGACGTCCCAATAGGCCGACAACATGCCAAAGTCTCACGGCTCCATCCCCCCTAGCCCTCTGGTTCGTCTTGGCAGCAGCTCCCGCAGCTTCTCGTCGAGCTCGTTGTTTTGTTCCGAGAGTTGTTGGTTGTAGCCCTTCAGCTTCGAGATCTCAGCCTCCAACCGCTTCACCGCCTGCTCATGCAGCCCAGCATCCCACTTCAACCCCAAAAGCTCTTGTTTGGCTTCGCCTAACGCTCTCTGAGCTATTTCGGCGGCTAGTTCGGCCTGCTTGGCCTTCTCAAGCAGCTCCGCGCTGTAGCGGCCTTTCTGGCGGCTAAACAGCGCCTGTTTGAGTTGAGCATTCTCCTCCTGCAGGACGGCGTTCTCGCGCTCAAGGCGCTTGGCCTTGGCATGGCCGGTCACCTTATCGAGCATCGACGGTGCCGGCACCTGTCCGGCTGCCTTGCGGGGGTCGTGCGGTGCCCCGCCAGCGGCGCCGGGCTTGTACTCGCAGGCAATGTGCGCATTGACGGCCTGCCATGCTCGTTTCCGCAGGGCTGCAACCTTGCTGGCCCCGTCCAACCATGCCTTGGCCTGTAGCTTGCCGTCTCTGATCGGCGTTACGACAACATGAAAGTGCGGGCTGCTCTCGTCGGTGTGAAAGTCGATCCCAACGATGTTGTCCTCCCCGAACTCCTGCACCGCCCATGCTTTGACCCCCCGGGCTGCGAGATTCATCGGCTTAATAATGTGGAGTGGCCTCCCCTCTGGAAAGTCCAGTTCTGGCTCCTCTCGCCAGTCTGTCTGGTTGCCAAGCTGGATCACGAACTGGATGGCCTGAACGGCATCTTTGCGCTTGGCGAGCCCTTTGGCCTTGACCAGCGCCTCTGGTCTCCATGGTGTTACCTGGTGGCGGCCTTCTGGGGTAAACCATGCCTCCGGTCGGAGCTGGCTTTCGGTGGCGTGGAGGCGGAGGTTGTGCCCCTCTGCCCTGCCGACGGAGGAGGACTGCATCTTGTCGATCGCTAGCGAGAATGAGAGCGCCATTGTGTCTTTGCCCCTTGCTCTTTGGTCTCCGGAAACAGTACCAGATTGAGGAGGCAAAGTGTTCTCCTAACACTTTGGTGCCCAAAGTTGGAGCCCTGCGGGGCGAAAAAAACCTGCCGCACTGCGCTTGCCAAACCCAGAAAAAAGGGCAACTAGCGCAGTCTAGTTGCCCTTTTCTATTGGGTTCTCTTGAGGGGGCTTATGGCTCATTTATGAGGTCTTCGGTAGGAAGAGCCATTGGATTACCGTGATAGCCAAGCTCCAACAACTTAATGTGGTTGTCTGAAATTTTTTGGAAATGGAGCACCCAGTCAGACACCTTGTACTTGCTATGGAAAGAGCCTTTGAAACATGGATCTCCGATGTGGGCATGCCATAGAGCGAACGTTCTTGCGTGTTCCTCTATAGCTTCTTTGTTCGGATAGTGGTCAGGCACCTTGTACGATGGCGATACCTTCCCAATCCATGCCGGAGGGCCAAACAATCCATGTTTTTCGAAGTGATCGATGAAATCATCGATCTTGGACAAGGTGGTTTTAGAGTATCGCTCGTTGTAGTACTTCAGGAACGTTGTCCCGAAATCTACAGAGTTTTGTGGGGTGCTTTGGCTGCCTGTTTTGCCCATTCTCTGCGCTGTTCTCTAGTGAGGCCAGAGGGCATTCTAACAGACGGTTCTTCGGTTAACGAAATCAGACGCTGAAGCTCTACGCCAAATACTTTAACCCCTTGCAATTCAAGGTTTAAAGCTTGGAGTTTCATACAGAATCCTTTGGTGAGTAAGTGGTTTACGTTTTAAGTTTCTACGTTCACTTGCGTTTATTCAATATAAATCAACGAAAACGGATGCCACTCGAGATTGACGATCCTTTGGGATCCAGCGTAACCTGCTCGCCAGAAACGAAAAAACCGCCGTTAGCGCGGCGGTTTTTACGGGAACCCAAGTGTTAGCGCACCGGAGTTCCTGGGTAACAGCTTCAGGCGGAAGCAGCTACCGAATACCAATCAAGTTTAGCGGCAACCTGCCGCACCTTTCAAGCTAAATCCCGCCTGAACCCCTGTTACCGTTGGCCTCTGCCAATGGCGATAAGTCGTATCCGCTCGAATTGGAAGCATGTTGATGTTGTCGAGCGGGTGCAGGGGTCGGGCCGAACGGGGAATCCTCACATACGGCCCAGCGTGCGACGCGCACCATAGCCTCCCATGGCTCGCAACCATGGGGTACCAGCACCGAGCGCAACGGGGAACCAACCACGGCCAGCTCGATAAAAACGGCGCGGCAGTCCAGCCCACAGGTGGGGACTGAAGCAGGTACAGAGTGGCGAGGTGTGTCTCAGGAGCGCGTGAGGGGGAGCTGCCGCAAGCAGCCTCGATAGTCCTGAGCAAGGCGAGCTATCCAGCGTAACTACGTCATTTTTAACGTAGCCAAGCAGGAGGGCGAGCCTATCTTGAAGCGCAGCGAAAGATAGGCTCGCCGGTGCCTTACGCCCTTTTCTTTCAAACAAAAAAAGAGAGATGCTCTTGGCGAGGTGGGTAACTGCGCCCGTCCGT